>JAGWVR010000094.1 GCA_018970785.1 Planctomycetota bacterium | reverse complement strand
CGGCGCCGCTCGTTCGCCTGCGCCAGCCGTCGGCAGTCGGCCACGCCCGCCATCCCCCGGCCGGTCTGGGAGCGACCCTGGGAGCGGCTGCCGCTGCGGACCTTCGGCGTCGTCCTCGACACGTCGGGATCGATGGGGCCGCGCGACATCGGCCGGGGGCTCGGCGCGATCGCCGCCTACGCGACGAGCCGCGAGGTGGCACTGGTCCGCGTCGTCCAGTGCGACGCCGGCACCCATGACATGGGCTATGTCGAGCCCGACCGGCTCGTCGGCGCCGTCGAGATCCACGGCCGCGGTGGCACCGTGCTCCAACCGGGGATCCGGGCGCTGGAGCAGGCCGAGGATTTTCCCGACGATGCCCCGATCCTCGTGATCACCGACGGCCAGTGCGACGTGCTCACGATCGGCCGTCCGCACGCGTTTTTGATGCCGCAGGGGGCACGGCTCCCCTTCGCCACCCGGGCGCCGCGATTCGCCTTCGAGACCGACAAGGTGCAGTCGTGAGCCGGGCAGCCTCAGCCGAGGATTCCCCCGACCACCGTGCCGTGGACGTCGGTGAGGCGGTAGTCGCGCCCCTGGAAGCGATACGTCAGCCGGGTGTGGTCGAAGCCGAGGAGGTGGAGGAGCGTGGCGTTGAGGTCGTGGACGTGGACGCCGTCGGCGACGACGTTGAACCCGAAGTCGTCGGTCGCGCCATGGACGTGGCCGGCGCGCACGCCGCCGCCGGCCAGCCAGATCGAGAAGGCGCGGTTGTGGTGGTCGCGGCCGTCGGTCCCCCCCTGCATCATCGGCGTCCGGCCGAACTCCCCTCCCCAGACGACGAGCGTGTCGTCGAGGAGCCCGCGTTCCTTGAGATCGGCGACCAGCGCGGCGCTGGCCTGATCGACGTCGCGGGCGTTGGCCCGCATCCGGTTGACCAGGTCGCCGTGCGTGTCCCAGGCCTCGTGAAACAGCTGCACGAAGCGGACGCCGCGCTCGAGAAGGCGGCGGGCGAGGAGGCAATTTCGCGCGTAGGAATGGGCCGCGGGATCGCCGATCCCGTAGCGGGCGAGCGTCCGCGGACTCTCGCTCGACAGATCGAGCAGATCCGGGGCGCTGGCCTGCAGTTGGAACGCCATCTCGTAGGCGTCGATCCGGGCGGCGATTTCCGGATCGCCGACGGCGTCGAGGGCCAGACGGTTGAGCCGGTCGAGGGTGTCGAGGCTCGCCCGCTGGGCGTCGCGGTCGACGCCGCGCGGATTGGAGAGGTAGAGCAGCGGGTCGCCGCCGGGGCGGAACGGGATGCCGCCGTAGGTGGTGGGGAGGAAACCGGCGCCGTAGTTGCTCGCGCCGCCGCTGGTGCCGTTGGCGCTGGTGAGGACGACGTAGCCCGGCAGGTCTTCGGCGTCGCTGCCGAGGCCATACAGCGTCCAGGCCCCGAAGCTCGGCCGGCCGAACTGCTGCGCGCCGGTGTTCATGAGGATCTGTGCGGGGGCGTGATTGACCGCGTCGGTGTGCAGCGAGCGGACCACGCAGATGTCGTCGGCGAGGCTGCCGATGTGCGGCAGGAGGTCGCTGAACTCGGTCCCGGACCGGCCGTGGGGACGGAAGGAGAACTTCGGCCCGAGCAGCGCCGACTTGGGGTTGATGAACGCCGCGCGGTAGCCCTCGAGCAACTCGGCGGGGGGCAGGCTGCCGCCGCGGCGGGCCAGTTCCGGCTTGGGGTCGAACAATTCCAGTTGGCTCGGTGCCCCGGCCTGGAAGAGGTAGACCACGCGGCGCGCCTTCGGCGCATGGTGGGGCGCCCGCGGCGCCAGAGGCCGGGCCGCACCTGCCTCCCGCGCCGCCAGCGCTCCGGCGGCGATTCCCGCCAGCCCGACGCCACAGTCGCGGAAAAACCAGCGCCGTGCCCGCGCCCGGGCCGCCGCGGAGCCGATCGGGTCGGGGAACGATGGGTGGGCGAACGGCATGGGGGCCTCGTCAGTTCTTCGTCACGGTCTCGTCGAGATTGAGCAGCACGCGGGCGGCGAGCGTCCAGGCGGCCGCGTCCTGGGGCGACGAGCCGGGGGGGAGCGCCGGGATCGTGTCGGGGGTGCCGGTGGCGACCTCGCGCGGGTTGAGCCACCCTTCGGCGAGGCGCCGCCGCTGGTCGGCGAGGAATGCCGCGAGTGTCGTGCGTTCGGCGGTCGTCGGGCGCCGTCCGGTGCACAGCAGCCAGGCATGGTCGATCCGCGCCGCGTCGTCGCCACCCCCGTCGCGCAGCACGCGCAGCGCCAGCGCCCGGGCGGCCTCGACGAACACCGGTTCGTTGAGGCCGGCCAGTGCCGCCAGCGGCGTGTTGGAACGCACGCGGCGGGCGCAGGCGACGTCGCCATTGGGAGCGTCGAACGACGCCAGCAGCGGATCGGGCATCGAGCGGCGGCGGAACAGGTAGACGCTCCGCCGGTACCGCTCCGGGCCGGTGGCCGTCGGCCAGTCGATCCGGACGAAGTTGTAGTCGAGGACGTTCTGCGGCACCGGCGGGAAGACACCGGGGCCGCCGACGGCGTGGGTCATCAGCCCGGCCGCCGACAGCGCCAGGTCGCGGACCACCTCGGCATCGACGCGGAAGCGCGGGCCGCGTGCCAGCAGCCGGTTGGCGGGATCGCGGGCGACCATGTCGGGCGTGGCGTGCGACGACTGCCGGTAGGCGCGGCTCGAAAGGACCAGCGCGATCAGCCGCTTCTGGCTCCAGCCGTGCTCCATGAAGTCGACCGCCAGCCAGTCGAGCAGGTCGCGGTACGGAGGCAGTGGCGTCCGCGTGCCGAAGTCGTCGGGGGTGTCGACGAGCCCGACACCGAAGATCGTCTGCCACACCCGGTTGACCGCGACCCGCGCCGCCAGCGGCGACCGTGGGTCGACGAGCCAGCGGGCGAACCCGAGCCGGTCGCGCGGGGCGTCGGCAGGAAAGGGATGCAAGGCCGCCGGCACGTCGGGCGCCACCTCCTCGAGCGGCTTGTTCCACACGCCGCGGTCGAGCAGATGGGTCCGCCGCCGGGCCCCCTCGGGTCGCGCGGCGAGATGGAGCACCGTGGTCGTGGCCGGGGTCGCGCGCTGCCACTGCGCGGCGATCTCGGCGACCGCCGGGGCCAATTCCGGGAAGCTCTTCATCCAGGCCGTGAAGATCGCCTCCCGGTGGGCAATGGTCCGCTCCGGCACAGGGGTGCGGAGGGCGAGGATCGCGCCGTGGTCGACCGGCGGAGCGGACGGTTGCGGTGCCGTGGTGAGGCTGAACCGGCAGCAGCCGAGCATCCGGCTCTGCTGGCGCGGCGCGGCGCCGGAGGGCATCCGCAGCGTGAGCCTGAGGCGCGTGCCGGGAGGCAGGTCGAGCGGCTTCTCGAACCGCACCACCGCGACCGACGGCTGGTGGCGGACGATCTCCCCACGATCCGATTCCCACACCGAGTCACCGTCGCCGTCGACGAGCGCCGCGACGGGCCCGTGGGGGATGCGCCGCTCCGGCTGCTTTCCGTCGGCCGAGGCGGGGCGAACCTCGACATGCTCGGGATTGGAATGGTCGGCCGACGGTGCCGAGAGGGGCAGCGGCTCCCAGTCGTCCCTCCCCGGGCGGCGGACCGCGGCGCGCAGCTCCGCCACCCCCCAGATGCCGTCACGCCCCGGTCCCCCCATGAACAGGTCGCCGTTGGGCAGGGCCTCGAGCTGCAGCCCGGTGGCCCCGGCGAGGTCGGGTTCGGACTCGAAGATCATCTCGCCGTCGCGGTGGCCGATCATCAGGATCGAGCCGTCGTCGAGCTGCTGCGGGTGCGTGAGCAGGCCGCTGCTGCTCATCTCGTCCATCCGGATCGGCGTCCAGGAAACGAGTCGGGAAACCACCTCCCGCTCCCAGGCGGCCAGTTCGTCGATCCAGCCGGGACGTGCTTCACGGACGCGGGCCTCGATGGCGCGAACCCGGGCACGGATGTCGGCGAGCGTCGCCAGCTGCTCGGCCGTGTAGACCGGTGAGCGGGCCTCGTGAGTGTCGTTGAGGAAGGCGAACAGTGCGTAGTATTCGTGGTGCGACAAGGGGTCGAACTTGTGCGAATGGCACTGGGCGCACTGCGTCGTCACGCCGAGCACCGCCTTGCCGAGGCAGTCCATCCGGTCGAACAGTTCGACCATCCGGAACTCCTCGGGAATGATCGCCCCTTCTTCGTTGAGCATGCTGTTGCGCAGGAAGCCGGTGGCCACGATCTGGTCCTGCGTCGCCCCGGGGAGCAGGTCCCCGGCGACCTGCTCGATGACGAACCGGTCGTAGGGCAGATCGCGGTTGAGGGCGGCGATCACCCAGTCGCGCCACGCCCACATCTCGCGCGGCATGTCCTTCTCGTAACCGTTGGTGTCGGCGTACCGGGCGAGGTCGAGCCACGGGCGCGCCCATTTCTCGCCATAGCGCGGGCTGGCCAGCAGGTCGGCGACGGTGGCGTCGGGACCGCGATCGGCGAAGGCGGCGAGCTCCGCCGGGGACGGCGGCAGCCCCACGACATCGAGGTGGAGCCGCCTGGCGAGCGTGGCGCCGTCGGCCGGAGGCGAGAAGGCAAGCCCCTCGGCGGCGAGCCGTTCCGCGACGAAGGCGTCGATCGGATGGGCCGCCGGATCGCCACCGGGAAGCTCACGCTTGACCGGGGGCGTGAACGCCCAGTGGTCGGCATAGGGGGCTCCGGCAGCGATCCAGGCGCGGAGCGACTCGACCTGGGAGGCAGTGAGCGGCTTGCCGATCGCCGGCGGGGGCATGACGACGTCGGGGTCGGTGCTCGTCACCCGGGCGATCACGGGACTGTCGTCGGGCCGGCCGGGCACGATCGCCGCTCCCCCCGAATCCCCTCCTGCCAGGGCGGCTTCACGCCGGTCGAGGCGGAGCCCGGCGGCACGCGCGGCGGCATCGGCGCCGTGGCACTGCAGGCAGTGCTCGGCGAGGATCGGCCGGATGTCGCGCTCGAAGTCAGGAACTCCGCCGCAGGCCGAGGGCACTGCCAGCGCGACGATCGCGAGCCCGGCGGCGACGATAGCAACCCGTGGGAAACGTGATCGGCCGCCTGATGCCGCCGGCGACCCGGGAAACGCTCGGTGTTTCGCGCGGTCGCCCGAGTGGACGAAAGCCATGGACGGCTGTGTCCACGGACGGATAACGCTCCGGACGACGGCGACGGCAGCAGTGGATCGCGGCAGCATCGTTGTCTCTCCCGACGATCCTTGGAAGTTTACCCAGCCCGCCCCGGCGGGGGAGCGGCCGCGACCCGAGACCGTTTGGCCGATGGAGGCCGCGCCGATCGGGCTGGTAAACTCCGCGGCCCTCTCTCCGGACGACCCCACCGTGATCGAACCGCGCACCCTCAAGGGCTTTCGCGACCACCTCCCCGCCCAGGCGCTGGCCCGGGAGCGGCTCCTCGACGTCGCCCGCCGCGTCTACCGCTCGTACGGTTTCGCGCCGATCGACACGCCGGCGCTGGAGTACCTCGACGTGCTCACCGGCAAGGGGAGCGCGGAGACCGACAAGCAACTGTACCGCTTCGAGGACCACGGTGGCCGCCAGGTCGGGCTGCGGTTCGACCTCACCGTGCCGTTCGCGAGGTTCGCGGCGCAGCACGTCGGCGTCCTCGGGACGCCGTTCAAGCGCTACCACATGGCCACCGTGTGGCGCGGCGAGAACACGCAGCGCGGCCGCTACCGGGAGTTCATGCAGTGCGACTTCGACACGATCGGCACCACCAGCGCCGTGGCCGACATGGAGACGGTCCTGGTGGTCCACGACCTCCTCGTCGCGCTCGGCATCGGGCGGTTCACGATCCGCGTCAACGACCGCCGGATCCTCGGCGGTGTCCTCCGCACCCTCGGCCTCGCCGACCGCGCCACCGATCTGCTCCGTAGCCTCGACAAGCTCGGTAAGCTGCCGCCGGAGGGGGTGGTCGCGGAGATGGTCGGGCACGGCGCCCCCGAGGAGGCCGCGGCACGACTGGTGTCGATGGCGGGCCTCTCGGGGGGCAGCGCCGAGGTCCTCGGTGCGGTCGCGGCGCTGGTCGGAGACGATCCGGTCGGCCGCGAGGGGGTCGAGGCGGTGCGGGCGCTCGTCGACGGCGTCACCCGCGCCGGGGTCGCCGACGGGCGGGTGGTCGTCGATCCGTCGATCGCGCGGGGGCTCGACTACTACACGGGGATCGTGCTGGAGACGTTCCTCGACGAACTGCCGACGCTCGGCAGCGTCTGTTCCGGCGGCCGCTACGACGACCTCGCCGGCCTGTACACGAAGCAGAAACTCCCCGGCGTCGGCGCTTCGCTGGGAATCGACAGGCTCCTCGCCGGCCTCGAGGAACTGGGGCGGGTGTCGGCCGCCGAGACGGCTGCCGAGGTGTTCCTCGTCCACTTCGACGCCGCCCATCTCGGCGATTACCTGCGGATCGCCGCGGCCCTGCGTGCCGACGGCATGGGCGTGGAGTTCTTCCCCGAGCCGCGCAAGCTCGGGCAGCAACTCAAGCTGGCGGGGAAGCGCGGCTTCCGCGTGGCGCTGGTCATCGGCGGCGACGAGTTCGCCCGCGGCACCGCGCAGCTCAAGAACCTCGCCACCGAACAGGCGACGACGATCGCCTGGAACGGCGATCTCCGGGCCCTCGTCGACGCGATCCACTCGCACCTCGAGGCGATCCGGTCCGGGCATTGATCCCGTGGCGTCACCCCTTGGCGACCGCGCCGCAGACGCGGTCGCGCCACACCCGCAGACCGTGGAGGGCGTGGTACAACGCCCCGCATTCGAGGTCGAGGTCGGCGGTCTCCCCGAGCAGCCCCACGAGACGGTCGGCGGCCCGGACCACCCACTCATCGGTGAGCCGCTCGGGTGGCAGCGCCCGGGCGACGACCTCGAAGGCATGGCCGGTCGCCGAGAGCGTGGCGGTGACGTCGGCCGAGCGACCCGGCCGGGCCAGATCGTGCACCGAGAAGCTGCCGTCCGGCTGCTGGTAGGTGCGGATCACCTCGAGGGCCTCGTCGAGCCGGTCGCGCGCCAGCGCCCACCCGCCGCGGAGAGCGTCGTCGCCGACCCCGGTCGCCGCGCGGTGGGAGTCGAGGGCGGCGGCGAGGGCATAGAGCCGGTGCATCCCGCCGCACGCGGCGGAGAGGAGATCGGCCTCGGCCTCCATCGCCACCACGCGTTCCACGCTCCAGCGGGAGCCGTCGCCGGCCGTCCACGCGGCATCGGGCGGCGACCAGGCGGCCAGTGCCATCAGGGTCCACGTCGCCTCCTGGCCGGGGCGGATGTCGGAGCGGGCCTGGGCGAGCATGTCTGCGAGGGTGAACGACCGGCCGGCGACGACGATCGGCGTCGTCGCCGGGAACCCGCCACTGCCGGCCTGTGCGAGGTAGCCGAGCCATTGGTCGGGATGGCCCTGACCGGTGATGCTGCCGGCCTCGACCAGGCCGCGCGGTCCCACCTCTCCCGGGCGCAGGGCCCAGCCGCGGAGCGCTCGTCCAGCCAGCACGTGGTCGATCGCCGGCGTCACGGCACCGTCGTGGGCGAGAAGGAGCTCGTCTCCGTACGCGAGGATGCCGTGCACGACCTGCCAGGCGCCGTTGACGGCCGCATCGAGGCGGCGGGTCTCGCGGCCCCGGGCGAGCTCCGCGTCGATCGCCCGGCACAATGTGTCCGCGTCGCGTGTCGCCGCGGGCGGAGGCGATCCGGGCCCCGCCTCGCCCGGCGCACACCCCGGCACCGCGATGGTCACGAGGCCGACGAGAAACAGCCCGGTCCAGGCGCCTCGGCACGGCAGGCTGGGGGCGCGGCGAAAACCGGAGCGGTGAACCGGGCGCGGAGCAGGTCCGTAGTGCATGGTTGCCACACGGGGCCGGAAGGCCCGGGAGAGGCGATCGGAAGGGCCTCGGGGGTGCGACGCCGACCACGTCGGCGTGTGCCCTCGGCCCGTTGGTAGTCCGTGGTCCATCGGCCGCCGGATGCGGCCGACGGCGACCCGGGAAACCCTCGGCGTTTCCCGCGGTCGCCAGCGTGGACGAAGGCCACGGAGGGCGTCGTCCACGGACAGCTAGAATACTTCCGCGTCGGCGCGATTCCCGCACCGCCGGTCCGTGTGATCGCAGGAGCGTTTCATGCCGTTCTTCTTTTTCGACCCTGCTTATTTCCTCGCCATCCTCCCGGCGGTGCTGCTCGGTCTGTGGGCGCAGTGGCGGGTGCAGGCGTCGTTTGCCACCGCGTCGCACGAGCCGGCACCCCTGTCGGGGGCGGCGGCGGCCCGCCACATCCTCGATTCGGCGGGAGCGACTGACGTGGCGATCGAGCAGGTGCCCGGCCAGCTCAACGACCACTACGACCCGCGCTCGAAGACGCTGCGGCTGTCGACGCCGGTGTACGGCGGTCGCACGCTGGCGGCGGTGGGGATCGCCGCCCACGAGGCCGGTCACGCCCTTCAGGATCACCAGGGGTTCTCGCTGATGACGCTGCGCAACGCCGCCGTCGGCGTGGCCAACATGGGCAGTGGGTTCGGGCTGATGATCTTCATGCTCGGCCTCGTCGTCTCGCTCAAGCCGCTGGCGTGGCTGGGGATCGCGCTGTTCGGCGGGACGGTGCTGTTCCAGTTGCTCAACCTCCCCGTCGAGATCGACGCCAGCAACCGCGCCAAGGCGCAGCTGGTGGATCTGGGGATCGTGCCCGGAGACGAGATGCCGTACGTCAACCGCGTGCTCAACGCGGCGGCCTGGACCTACGTCGCCGCCACGCTGCAAAGCGTGTTCACGCTGCTGTACTACGCGAGCTTCCTCTCGGGCGGTCAGAGCGAGTCGGAGAGCCGCTGAACCGCGACCGCGTGTCATGCCCGGAGCGGCGACCGCCGCCCCGGCTCCTGCGCCCCGGCTATTGATTGAGGCTGTAGAGAACGACGTTGAGCGCGATCCGCTCGGCGTCCTCGCGGCTGTAGCCGGTGCACTCCATGGAGTTCTGCTTCTCAAGCGCGCACGACAGATCGTAGGGGGAGAAGATCACCGCCCAGCGATCCCCGATGCGAATCCCTTCGAGCCGGGGTGCGATCCGGCGCTTGGTCGCGGCGAGCGGGCCGTCGCCGCCCCCCTGCGGTTCCCGCAACGTGACCTCGCGGATGTCGTAGCCACCGTACTGGGCCGCGGTGAAGATCGGATCGTCGGCGGCGATCTCCTCGAGTTTCGCGTCCGGCAGGGCCGCGGTGATCTCCCGACGGAACGCGGTGGCGAACGCCGGCGAGGCGCAGACCGCATCCGCCAGCAGCGTGCCGCCGCGCTCGAGGAACTCGCGCAGCTTCTCCCGCCGCGGCGCGTCGAGCGTGAACGGCTGGCGGCCGTGCATGAACGCCATGTGGTGGCCGAACAGCCGCTCGTCGGCGAGGTCGATGAGATCGGGGGTGTCGTCGACGCGGATCCCCAGTTCCCGGGCGGCGCTGCGGAGGATGTTGGCCAGAGCCGCCGGCGCGGCGTCGCACAGCCCGCCGTGGCGGAGCTTCGCGATCGTCAGCCGCCCCCGGTCGAACTGGTCCTCGGGGCCGACGGCGTCGGGTGTGATCGCGAACAGCTCGTCCTTGCGTTTCACCTCGCGGTTGGTCGCGTAGGCGAGGACATTGGTCCCGACGGCGAGGGCCGCGTCGACCTCGCTGGCGATGCCGGCGGCGAGGCCGCGCCGTGCCGGTCCACCGACCTCCCACAGGCACGACAGGCTCGGCATCCCCGCCTGTGGTGCCTCGAGGTCGGTCGGGGGTGCGTAGATGATGCACGTCCGGCAGCCGTACTCGACACCGAGCAGCGGACGCTGCAATTCGGCGGGCACGATCTCCTCGGCGTGCCAGGCGGGGTGCTCCGGCGGGAGCAGCTGGAGGTCGTACTCCGGCTCCGGGAAGATCTCGCCGACGAGCTGGCGGAACTTCCGGTCGAAGCCCGCGCTCCGGGGGCAGCAGGCCTCGGCGAAGATGAAGCCCCCCTCGTCGATGTAGCGGCGCAGCCGTTCGCCGGCCGCCGGCCCGAGTTCGAGACCGTCCTTGCCCGACAGCCACAGGACCGGCGCCTGGAGCAGGTCGGAGACGTCGGCCGACGGGACGTCGACGACATGCCAGGAGAGGCCGGCGGGGTAGTCACGCTTCCAGCGCGTCTCGACGTGCTCGACGAGATGGGCGATGTCGTGCCCGTGCCGGTTCCAATCGATGTCGGGACCGTGACGGCTCTTCGCCACGATCACCGGCCGGCGCCCCTTGGCCAGGAACAACAGCGCGAAGGCGCTGTTGACGATCGGATCCTCGCTGAGCGTACCGCGGAACTGGCCGGTGAACTCATCCTGGCTCTTGACGAACCATCGTGCCCCCTCGAGATACCAGTCGGCGTCGCCGATGAAGCGCCGGGCCGTGAACCGGCCGACACGCTCGAGGCCGTAGAGGTAGTAGTAATGCCACATCGGGCCGTGCCCGGGGTTCTCGGCGACGGAGAACCGGCGGCCGAGCCAGTCGAGTCCCTTCTCGAGGACGCGTGGGCTCGTGCCGCCTCCGCAGCAGGCCACGGCGTCCGCCGTCGCGCGGGCGTCCGGCGAGCCGACGTGCTCGGCGGTGATCCAGATGCTCGCCACGCCGGCGCAGGTCATGCTTCCGGTGCCGGCCCCGGCGCCGGGGGTGTAGCCCCATGATCCGTCCGGGTTGGCGGCCGCGGTCCAGTAGCGCTGTGCCTTCTTCCAGACGTCGTCGGCGACTTGGACGCCGGCGCGGTCGGCTTCGTGGAGAGCCAACAGCGCGAACTGGGCGTTGGAGTTGTCACCCCCACCGCGCCCCTTGCCGTAGCCCCAGGATCCCGACGCGAGCTGCGTCGTCGACAGCCATTCGACGTTGCGCCGCAGGATCGGCCGGTCGGCATCCGGCGAGACCATCGCCAGCAGCATCGTCTGCAGCGACACGGAGTAGGTGTCGTCGGGCTTTTGCCGACGCAGCCAGTCGAGGCCGCGCTGCATCTGGAGGTGGTCGCGGCCGACGCCGGCGTTGGCGAGGGCGAGCATCACCAGTGCCGACGGTCCGGTGCGGTTGTTCTTGTCCCCCATCGTGGACGCCCACGACCCGTTGGGCTCCTGCTGCCGGAGGAGGTAGTCGCGGGCCTTCTCGACGGCGCGCTGGATCCGCTCGGCGGAGACGCCGGCTGCGGCATTCCGCTCCCCCTCCTGGCCGAGGCCGGACGACGGTCCGCAGAGCAGTGCGGCCGCCAGCCAGGCCGCGAACGATCCACGCGGGCGCCATCGTGCCCGGCGGCCTGTCGATCGACGGTGGAGCGCGGTGGCAGCCAAACGGAGACACTCCGGGGGCGTCGGTGGGACCCCGCTCGGCACCCCGCCTGCCCAAAGTATACAGGGGGAGTTGGTGAACACGGCCGTACGGAGCGGTTCGATTGCCCGTCGGCGTCCGCGCCGGATACTCTCTTTTGCCCCCTGCGCTGTTGGAAAGGAACGGTGCCCGTGTCCGGCAGCCCCCGCACCAAGACCCTCGACGACATCCTCCTCGAATTCAGCCAGCACCGGCGGCTGATGCAGGAGGAGTTGCAGAAGGTGATCGTCGGCCAATCGGACGTCATCGAGCAGCTGTTCGCCGCCATCTTCACCCGCGGCCACTGCCTGCTGGAGGGTGTCCCGGGCCTGGCGAAGACGCTGATGGTGTCGACCCTGGCGCGGATCCTCGACGTGGGTTTCAAACGGGTCCAATTCACGCCCGATCTGATGCCCTCCGACATCACCGGCACCAACGTCCTGGAGGAGGACGAATCGGGGCGGCGCTCGTTCCGGTTCGTCGAGGGGCCGATCTTCACCAACATCCTCCTCGCCGACGAGATCAACCG
>JAGWVR010000093.1 GCA_018970785.1 Planctomycetota bacterium | reverse complement strand
CCCGGGCCGACGCCGAGAGCATGGCCGCGCGCCAGCGCGACATCTCGGTGAGCGAGTTCTTCGCCAAGAACCGCCACCTGCTCGGCTTCGACTCGCCGCGCAAGGCGCTGCTCACGAGCGTCAAGGAGGCCGTCGACAACGCCCTCGATGCCTGCGAGGAGGCGGGCATCCTCCCGGAGATCTGGGTCCGGATCGAAGCGGTCGGCGAGGGGGTGAGCCGCTACCGGATGGCGGTCCAGGACAACGGCCCGGGAATCGTCTCCAAACAGATCCCGCTGATCTTCGGCAAGCTCCTCTACGGGTCCAAGTTCCACCGCCTGCGGATGAGCCGCGGTCAGCAGGGGATCGGGATCTCGGCCGCCGGGATGTACGGCGTGCTCACCACCGGCAAGCCGGTGAAGATCATCTCCAAGACCGCCGCCAAGGAGCCGGCCCACTACACCGAGCTGCGCATCGACACCAAGACCAACCAGCCGGAGATCCTCAACGGCAAGGGGGCGGGCGTCGACATCCCGCCGGGCAAGGCCGGCGACGAACTGATGCGCAAGCACACCATCGAGTGGGTCGCGGCCAACGACCGCGGCGACGCGCTGGAGCACGGCACGCGCGTCACGATCGAGATGGAGGCGAAGTACCACCGCGGCCGGGGCAGCGTCGAGGAGTATCTCCAGCAAACGGCGATCTCCAACCCGCACGCCCGGATCCACTTCCAACCTCCCGAGGGGGAGGAAGTGCTGCTCGAGCGCTCGAGCCACGAGCTCCCGCCGGAACCGAAGGAGATCAAGCCCCATCCCTACGGCGTCGAGCTCGGCCGGCTGGTGACGCTCCTCCAGGCGCAGCCCAAGGCGACCCTCTCGCAGTTCCTCACCCAGTCGTTCTCGCGCGTCTCGCCGGGGATCGCCCGCAAGCTCTGCGAGGCGGCGAAGCTCTCGCCGCGGGCCACCGGCGCCAAGCTCGGCCGTGGCGAGGCCGACGCCCTCTACAAGGCGATCCAGGAAACGCGGATCCCCCCGCCGGCGACCGACTGCGTGGTGCCGATCGGCGAGCAACGCCTCCTCGCCGGCCTCCGCCAGGTCGTGCCCGGGGAGTTCTTCACCGCCGCCACGCGCCCCCCCGGCGTGTACCGCGGCAATCCGTTCGTGATCGAGGCAGCGCTCGCCTACGGCGGCGGCCCGGGGGCGCAGAAGGTGTCGCTCGAGGCGCTGGTCGAACTGGCCGGCCAGTCCGACGCGCGGAGCCTGCGGCAATTCCTCACCACGACGTTCGCCGGGCTGGGCGCCGAGGCCGCCGACGCGATCCTCGAGGAGGCGAAGCTCGCTCCCCGCCAGTCGCCGTCGAAGCTCAAGAAGGCGGCGCTCGAGGCCCTCCACGGCGCCATGCAGCACGTCAACGCCGAGGACGGCCAGACGATGACCGTCCTCCGCTACGCCAACCGCGTGCCGCTCCAATTCCAGCACGGCGCCTGTGCCGTGACGCAGACGATCCTGTCCACCAATTGGCGCGCCTACGGCCTGTCCCAGTCACGCAATTCGCTCCCCGCAGGCCCGGTCACCGTGATGGTCCACGTGGCGAGCGTCTGGGTGCCGTTCACGAGCGAGTCGAAGGAGGCGATCGCCTCCTATCCCGAGATCGTCAAGGAGATCCGGCTGGCGCTCCAAGCGGTGGGGCGGAAGCTCGGCATGTACCTCCGCCGCCGCCAGCGCGTCGCCCAGGAGGGGCAGCGGCGGAGCATCTTCCTCCGCTACCTCGGCGAGGTCGCCAGCGCCGTCAGCGTGATCAACGGCACCGACCGGGCCCGGCTCTACGAAGACCTGCTCGCGGTCGCGAAGCGGAAGACGGCCGAGGCCGACGTCAAGCTCGACGACCGCGGCCGCCCGGTGGCCGAGGAGGAAGACCTCGACTTCGGCGACAACTGCATCATCGTCGCCCAGGGAGAGGTCGGGCTGACCCCGGCGGCGGCCGACGCCGTCGACGACGAGATCTCGGCCGGGCGCGCGGCGCCGCGGCATGCCGGCAAGCGCGGGGCCAAACCGGCGCCCGCCACCGAGGCACGGCAGGCCGGGAGCACGGCGCCCCAACCGCCGGAGAAGCCGGGGGCGGCAGCGGCTCCAGGCCGGCGCCGCGCCCCGCGATCGGCGCGCTGAGCGGTTGGCGTTGCGCCCGCCGCGGCCGGCGGGCGGTCGCCGCCTCAGTCGCGCTTCCCCTGCTCCCCCTCGTGGGCGCCGGCACGGCGCAGCGCCTGCTCGATCCGCTCGAGCCGCTCCTCGAACGCCGCCAGCCGCCGCTTGGTGTCTTCGGCACGCGCGCGTTCCTCGCCGACGGCCCGGCGCGTCTCCTCGAGGGCGCGGCGGACCTCCTCGAAGCGCTCGCCGACCGCCCGTTCCATCCCTTCGGCGACGCCGCGGATCCCCTGGCCGGCCTTCTGGGAATGGGCCTCGAAGCGTTCGGTGAGCATCCGCTCGAGCTGCTCCTTGAGCTCACGAACGTGCGCCGTCGGGGCGCCATGGTCCGCCGGCTTGTCGACGACAACCGGCGGAACCGGCTGCCCGTAGGGCTGCGGTGCCTGCGGATGGAACGGTGCGATGTGAGGCGTCGGGGCGACTGCCGGGCCGGGAGCGTGGGGTCCGGGGGCGGGAGCGTGGGGCACCGGAGCAGGATGCTGCGCCTGCGGCATCTGTCCGTGCGGGCCGGGCGCCTGATGAACGGGGGCTTGGTGAACAGGGGGTTGGCCCTGCATCATCGAACCCTGCGGCTGCGGCTGGTGCGGACCTGGGGCCTGCGGTCCCTGCTGCATGCCCGGGCGCTGCATGCGGGATTGCATCGGCGACGGCCCCATCGGGCGCGGCGCTGCGAACGGGCCCGAGCCACCGGGCCGCGGGCCCTCCGCCACCCGCCGCTCGATCTGCTCGAGGCGCTGCATGATCGCGTCGAGCCGGCGGTCGGTCTCCGCAGACATGCCCACCCCCTGGCCGCGCCCTTCCGGGCGCTCCATCCCGCCCGGTCCGCGGGGGGAGATCGGATCGGCGGCCGGACGCTGGCCACGGCCACGCTCGCCACGGGACCGGTCAGGACCGCCACGCCGGGCGGGCGGAGCCATCGGCCCGGCCTCGCCACGGGGCGGTGGGCCGGCATCGCGCCGCGCGTCGGGGTCGCGCGGGCCTCTCTCCGCTTCGCCACGCGGCATGTCGCCGCGCGCCTCGCCGGATCGCTCCTCCGGCGGACGACGGTCGCGCTGCGCGAGCACGCCGGCCGTTCCGCGCCAGCGCTCGATCGCCTCGGCGACGGCGTCACGGGTGTCGACGGGTGTGCCGCGGGCGACGTTGCCGAGGCCGGACACGCCGACGACCAGCCCCAATGCCAATTCACCGATGATCAAGCGTCGCATCATGATTCTCCGTGTGCATGTGCCAGGCACGGCCGCCGGCACGCTGGGACAGGACCAAGGTTTTCCGGCCGGGGATCGGGGACGACGGAAGCCTCCGCTCGGGCTCGACAGAGGGGGGACGCCCCTCGCGCCTTTGCCCTCGCATCGACCCGCATGCAGTTGCGACGGGCCGATGCGAGGGCGACGGCGGAGGGGCTTCGCGGGCCCCTGGACAGGGATTCCAGGAAAAGCCGCTTGGTAGGCACCCTTCCTCTGCCGATTTCGTGCGTATCGTAGAGGCTCCGTCCGCCCTGTGCGAACGGGGCCGGTTTCTCTTGTCGCGTTGGCCGTCCGGCCTTCCGTCACCGCTCCATGAACGCTCCGGCGCCGGGAAAGTTGCTCGATCCGTCGCTCGTCGACCATGGCGACGGCCGGCGCCTCGATCGCCTCGGCGGCGTGCTCGTCGACCGCCCCTGCGCCGCCGCGGTCGGTCGTCCCGCGAACCCCGCCGCATGGGACATGGCCGCCGTCCGCCACCGGCTCGCTTCCGGCTCCGGCGGCGAGTGGGAGATCGATTCATCCCTTCCCGAGCCCTGGACCGTGGTCCTGCCGATCGGACCGGGCGCGATCACGCTCGCGGTGCGGCCGGCGCCCTCGGGGCAGATCGGCCTGTTCCTCGAGCAAGTCCCCCAGTGGCGCTGGCTGGCCGAGCGGGTCGGAGCGGGGCAGCGCGTGCTGTCGCTGTTCGCCCATTCCGGTGCCGCGACGCTGGCCGCGGCCGCCGCGGGGGCCGCGGTCGTGAGTGTCGATGCGTCGCGGCCGGCCACGGCGCTGGCGCGGGGCAACGCCGCGCTGTCGGGGCTCGCCGCGGCGCCGATCGCCTGGCTCGAGGACGACGCCCGCAAGGTCGTCGCGCGGCTCGCGCGGCGCGGCGAGCGCTTCGATGCCGTCGTCCTCGATCCTCCCTCGTGGGGCCACGGCGCCCGCGGCGAGGCGTTCGCGATCGACCGCGACCTCGAGCCGCTCCTCGACGGCGCCGCCGCGCTCCTCGGGCGCGACGGCCCGGGCGTGCTCCTGGTGACCTGCCATTCGCCGCGCTGGCCCGCCGATCGGCTCCGCCGAGCGGTCGAGGGGGCGCTGGCCCGGGCCGGCAGGCCGGGGGCGCGCGTCGTGGGGGATGCGCTGGGGCTCGTGGCCGAGTCGGGCCGCCCGTTGGCGCTCGGGGTCTTCGCCCGATCGGGTGACGCGGTCCGCGGCGGCTGAGCACCTGCGCCGTGTCGCCACTCCGCAGCCGTTTCGGGGCGAGCAGCCCGTGGAAAAAGTGATCGGCCGCCGGATGCGGCCGACGGCGACCCGGGAAACCCTCGGCGTTTCCCGTGGTCGCCCGAGTGGACAAAGGCCAGGGAGGGCTTTGTTCACGGACAGCTAGCTGGCACCGTCCCTCCTCGCACGCCACACTTCCCTCTGCCCCGCCCTGGATCCGCGATGCCCTCCGATCCGATCACCAGCGCCTCCAACCCCCGGATCCTCGCCGCCGCCAGGCTCCGCGATGGCCGGCAGCGCCGCGACACCGGCCTGTCGCTCGTCGACGGCCAGCGGGAGATCGCCCGGGCGGCGGCGGCCGGCGTCGAGATCGTCGAGGTGTTCGTCGATCCGGCGGCGTCCTCGACTCCGCCCGACTGGCTCGCGCGGCTCGAGGCACGCGGCACGCGCGTCACTCCGGCCCACGGCGCCGCCTTCGCGCGCGTGGCGTTCGGCGACCGCAACGAGGGATGCGTCGCCGTCGTCCGTTTCTCCGGCCGCACGCTCGGCGAAACGGCCTTGCCAGCCGATCGGCCGGTGCTCGTGGTCGAGGGGATCGAAAAACCGGGCAACCTCGGCGCCATCCTTCGCACCGCCGACGCCGCGGGGCTCGGCGGCGTGATCGCCTGTGGCGGCGGGACCGATCCGGCCAATCCCGCGACGATCCGCGCGAGTCTCGGCACGGTGTTCTCGGTGCCCGTGGCGACGGCCCCGACCGCCGGCGCGATCGAGTGGTGCGCGGCGCACGGCCGCCGCGTGGTGGCGGCGACGCCGACCGGCTCGACGCTCTGGCACGCCGCCGACCTCACCGGCCCGGTGGTGCTCCTCCTCGGGAGCGAGGCCCGTGGCATCGCCCCCGACTGGTCGGCGGCCGCCGCCGCGGGGCGGCTGCGGCTCGACACCGTCCGCCTGCCGATGCACGGCGCCGCCGACAGCCTCAACGTCGCCGCGACGGCGGCGGTGCTGGCGTACGAGGCGCTGCGCCAGGAAGATGCCCGCCCCCGCCGCTCCCCTGAGGATCGTTCCCGATGACCTCCGACCCCGCCGCCGATCCGTTCACCGCGCTTGCCGCCACGGCGAAGCGCGAGGGAGTCGCCCCGGCGTTCGCCGAACTGTGCGCGTCGCTCGCCACCCGGCGCCGCTGGCACGCGCTGTTCGACGCCCGGCTCCTCGAGGCCCGCCACCGCCTCGGGCTGCCACTGGCCGGTGATCTCTCCGCCGCCCCGCAGGACGCGCGCGACGCGCTCGAGCAGGCGTCGTTGGCCGCCTGCCGCGAGGTGGGCTGGCCGTTGCTCGACGAGGGGCGGGTGGCGGCGGGATGGATGTATCTCCGCGCCGCGGCGGAGCCGACGGATGTCGCCGCGGCGCTGGCGAAGGTCGCCGACCGCCTCGACGCGCCTCGCGAGGGGGATGATCCTGCGGCCGACGAATCGCTCCAGGAGCTGATCCACGTCGCGCTGTGGGAGGGGGTCGATCCGGCGCTCGGGCTGCGGATCCTGCTGGCCCGCTCCGGCACCTGCAACACGATCACCGCCTACGAGCAGGCGGTGTCGCGTCTGCCGGCGCTGCGCCAGCAGCCGGCGGCGCGGCTCCTCGTCGCGCATCTCCACGACCACGTGGCCGAGTCGCTGGCGGGCGATCTGGCGCGCCGCGGCCTCCGTGCCGACCAGCGCGTGCCGGAGGGGGACGCGCCGATCGCGGAGCTGCTCGCCGCCGCCGACGGCCTGGAAGACGGCTCGATCCACGTCGACGTCTCCCACCTCCAGTCGGTGCTGCGGATCGCGCGGGTGTGCACCGACCGGCCGACGCTGTCCCGCGCCTGGGATCTGGCCGGCTATGCCTGCCGGCTGCCGAGCGAGGTGGTGTATCCGGGGGAGCCGCCGTTCGAGCAGGTCGGGCCGGCGTCGCGCGCCTTCTTCGGCGCCCAGCTCGGCCACGACGTCGAGGGGGCGGTGGCGCTGTTCCGCCGCGCGGCGATCGAGGCGAAGGTCGCCGAGTCGGGCACGCTCCCGGCCGACGTCCTCGTGCTCCTCCTCTGGCGCCTCGGGCGCCCCGCCGAGGCCCTCCATGCGGCGCTCGACCGGCCGGCCGACGAGGGAATGCCCAGCGCCCTGTCAGCAACGGGGATGCTGCCGTCACTGGTCGAGCTGGCCAGCGCCGCCGGCGACCACGCCACGCTCCAGTCGGCCTGCCGCCGCCACGGCGACGAGATCACGTTCATGGCGAGCCTGGCGGCAGAGCGCGCCGCAGCCGCGCGTTGACGGTTTCGGTGCCCGGCATGGTGGAGGCTTGGGAGCGGGACCGCTCCCCGCCGCCGGTCGTCCCTGTGGGCGGCATGATCTTCGGTCGGGATTCGCCTCGGCTCTCGGCCGTGGGGATCGGCGTCTCGTGGGGGAGCGCCGCGTGCCGGCGCCATCGGATGCCGCCCGCGGCGGGCCGATTCAGCGGTCGTCGGCCTCGCGGATCAGCGGCCCCAAGCCCCGCAGGCGATACCGCCGGCACAGCGTGCGGATCTCGTCACGGTCGCCTCCCGGATTACGCCGCAGCACCTCGACAATGTCAGCTTTCGACTTCATCCCGCCGGCATACAGTTTGAGCGCGATGAGGTGCGCCAGGGGGATGACACGCAGGGCCGAACCCGCGCGTACGCCGAGGGTCGCGGTGGCGAGGGCGGTTTCGATCACGGCCGGAAACCGCTCGCCGAAGTTGACGATCTGGATCAAGCCGAAAGGCCCAGTCACGTCGATCACGCCACCGAGCGGATCCTGCCCGTCGGGCTCGCGATAGACCGCGTCGAAACCCGCTTCGCGCAGACGGTCGGCGATCCGCGCCACGTCTCGAACCGGCATGCTGACGGCGAGATCGATGTCTTCGGTATGCCGGACGTACCGGTGGGCGGCCAGCGCCGCGGCACCGATCACGAGCGACTCGACACCCGCGGCGGCGAGCACGGCGGCCACCCGTTCAGCCGCGTCGATCAGACTCGCAGCCTGCGCCATCGTGACCCCGCCTGCCCGGCATGGTGGGAAGCACCGCCAGTCGCTCGCCGAGTGACAGCGCCAGGACGATCCGCTCCTCGACGGAGAGCTGCTCGATGCGCTGCCGTTCCAATTCCCGCGAGCGCTCCATGCAGGCGCTGCGACGGGGACGACGGACGGGTTCTCTGCGCGTGGCCATGGCCGGAGTATATCCCCGCACGGAGGCGCCTCGGCAGCGGATCCCGTTGGCCGGCCAGAGCACCCGAGCGCCGGCAGGCAGCCACCGACGAAGCCGGCTGGCCGGCCGGGCCGTCGGCGGAACGCTCCTCGAGGGCCGCTTCCCCCCCCACCACGAGCCAGCGATCGGGGTCCTGCGGCGGCCCGTGCTGATTCGGCATCGACCGCGTCGATGACGCGGTCCGCTGCGGCGCAGCACGACGACGTTGAGGAGACCCCGCCGGCAAATTACTCCTCCCCCCGACGTGCTTTGGATCGCACGCTCGGACAGTTGACGCTCGGTCCCCGATTTGGCCACTCCCACCGGTTTTTTCGTTCGCCTAGGAACCGCTCCTGCAAGCACCCGCCCGTCACGCGATGATCCAGTCGTGATGGCGTTCTGATTCGGCCATTCTCCCACGGAATTACCGTGGGCTTCTGCCGTTGGTGCTGCAAAGGTTCGATCCCCGGGGACGTCGCTGATTCTCAGCGGCGGTCCGCGTTGGACTTTCGTGGACTTGGTGAGTGGCGATTCAGGCGGGGCGGGTGCGCGCGTTTACTCACCTTCCCACCCGAGGCCACTGATGACCAAGCTCCTACCGAGCTGCTCCGTATCGTTGCGCGCGCGTTCCCCATTCAGCGGTCGTGGCCGCGCCCGCGTCTCGGGCCACGCCCACGGCGGCTCCTCGACGGCATCGCGCGGAGAGTCGCCTTCGCGATCGCCGGCTTGGGTGTCGCTGGTTCGCTTGTCGTTGGACAGGCTTTCCTTCACGCTCGCTCTGGTCTTGCTGGAGGCCGTCATGCCCGGCGTGGCGCCGGCCCAGCAGACGATCTCCACGACCGTCCTCGGGCCGATCTACGGCGACGGCAGCAGCATCACCGTGACCACCTCCGGCACGATCGACGGCATTGGCTCCGGCTCCGGGGTGATCTCCACCGGCACGAGCACGACGACCACGCTCACCAACGACCGGAGGATCGAGGCGTACAGCCGTGGCGTCTTGAATGAGGCCACGGGCTCTTTCGGCACGATCACCAATTCCGGCACGATCTCCGCCAACTGGGCCGTAGCCACCTCCGGCACGATCGGCACGTTCGACAACCAGAGCGGTGGTTCGATCGTCGGCAGCGACTATGCGTTCGTTGCCGACGGGGGCGCGATCACCACCCTGCAAAACGACGGCAGCCTCACGGGCTACAACGCTTTCGTCCTCGTCAATACGGCCATCGGCGCGTTCACCAACAGCGGCAGCGCGGCAGGGATCGGCGGCGGTAACGGCCTCCGCCTGGGGGCCGGGGGATCGATCGGTTCCTTCACCAACAGCGGCGTGATCTCGGGTCAGCCGGGTGTGCAGTTCGAAGCCGACACCTCGGTGCTCACGGCCACCAACTCCGGGACGATCGCCGGCTACAACGGCTTCATCAGCAGTGGCACGCTCGGCACGCTCACCAACACCTCAACTGGCCTGATCAACGGCGGGAACCTCGGCTTCCAGCAGTCGGGCGGCGCGGTCGAACAGATCTCCAACGCCGGCGTGATCACCAGCGGCGGGTATGGCGTCGGACTCGACACCGGCGCGACGCTCAACGTGCTTGCCAATTCCGGCACGATCAGCGGCGGCAATCAGGGGCTCCTCCTGCTGGTCGCGACAGGGACGGTGAACAACCTCGCCGGTGGGTTGATCTCCGGGGGGTACAGCGATGGCGTCGCCAGTGGCGTGAATCTCGATCGGCTCGACAACGCCGGCACGATCTACGGCGCGATCAGGGGGGTGAACATCGCCTCCGGCACGGCGGGAGAGATCACCAATTCCGGTTCGATCGATGGGAATGACGTCGGCGTGGTGATGGACGTGAACGCGACGCTCGGCACGCTCACCAATTCCGGCACGATCAGCGGCGGCAACTCCGGTGCCGTGCTCGCCACGACCGGAACGGTGACCAACAGCGCAGGCGCCGTGATCCATGGCGGCGGCAACGGTGGCCTGGCCACGGTCGGGAACGTCGGGCTCCTCGACAATGCCGGATTGATCGACGGCACCTTGTACGGGCTGTACGCCTATGCCGGCCCGGTGACCACCCTCATCAACTCCGGCACGATCCAGGGAGGTGCCTACGGCAACCTGCTCACCATGACGACCGGGACGATCACCAACAGCGGCTTGATCACGGGGACAAACTCGGCTCTGTCCGTCTTGGGCACCGTCGACACGTTGACCAACGCCACCACCGGTCGGATCGAGGGATATTACGGTGGACTCACGCTGTCGGGAACGATCACGTCGGTCGTCAACGACGGCCAGATCAGCGCCCCCTCGGGGACCGGGCTGGGGAATTACGGAACGACCGGGACGATCACCAACAACGGCACGATCACGGGGTCGTGGGGCGTGTATCAGGACGGCACGCTGAAAACCTTCACGAACTCGGCCAGCGGCCTCATTCACGGAGACGACGTCGGCTTCTACGAGGACTACACCGTCGACGCCATCGACAACTATGGGACGATCACCGGCAATCTCACTGCCGGTGTCGAGTTCGACGCCAGTTTCAGCAGTATCGGCGTCCTCACCAACCATGCCGGGGCGCTGATCGAGTCGTCGGGCGGTGATGGTGTTCTTGTTGGGACCTACGGCAATGACTATGCCGCCGAGTCCGTCTCCAACACCGGTGTGATCCGCGGGGCGACGTCGGGCGTGCGGGTGGAGAACGGCAGGCTGTCGTCGCTGGTCAACACCGGGACGATCGCCTATGGCGGCCTCGGAAGTGGGCCGGCGGTTCTCGTCGGCCCGTCCGGCGTGCTCGGTGACGTCTCCGGTACCAGCGGACCGGCGCTCGTGAGCACCGGCAGCGGCGCCCTGCTCGATGGGGGCATCGTCAACTCGGGCACGATCAACCAGGGGTTCCTGATCGGAAACCAGAACGTCTCCGTCGGGGCGGGAAGCGGCTCGGGGGAGTTCAACGGCGGCACGCTCGACGTGGTCGACGGCAACCTTGCGTTCACCAGTGGCACGCTCACCCTCGGCGCCGGCGTGTCGGTCAATGGTGGCAGTGGCACGTTCACCAACGAGGCGACGCTGCGGCTCCTGGGGATCGAAGCGGTGACCGGCACCTTCGAGCAGACGTCCCGCGGGACGGTGTTGATGGAGCTGCTCGGGACGACCTCCGGCAGCTACGGGAGGCTCGACATCAGCGGCACCGCGACGTTCGCCGGCGGCCTGGCGCTCGGTGACACCGGGCTCACCGGCGGGTTGGCGGGCGGTCAGGTGTTCGATCTGTTCGGGTTCGGCAGTTATTCCGGCGGGTTCTCAGGGCTGTCGGTCAATGGCACGAGCCTGCTGTCGCTCGGTGGCGGTGCGTGGCTCTACGGCGCGCTGACGCTCACCGAGGTATGGACCGGCACGACGATGAGCCTGTCGGTGACGGGGTCGGCGGGTGTGCCCGAGATCGACCCGAAGAATCTGGAAGGCGTCGTGGCGATCGTGTTGGGATCGCTGTGCCTGCTGTGGCGCAACCGGCCGAGAGCGGGCTGATCGGCACCGCTTCGCGCGGAAGACGATTTGAGTCGCGATCACGACCGGGCCGGGCATCGTAAGGTGCCCGGCCCGGTGGCTTTTTATGCCGGCGCGGTATGCCGATCTGTTTCCCCTCGGGGGCGGGTCGAACGGAGGAGCATGGCGCCGCCTTCGAGCCACCGCCGGCGCAACGCTGATGCGAATCGCACCGCCTGCCTCAACATCGCCGGCATCTCCCGGAGCGGCAGCGACGGCGCCTATGTTTACACGGTGCTCGGTCCGTCGGGGATCACGCCGGCGGGCGCCGCGAGCCCGGGCAATCGGCCGATCACGTACGTCAGCTGGTTCGACGCCGCCCGGTTCACCAACTGGATGGCCAACGGCCAGCCGACCGGCGCGCAGACGGCCGCGACGACCGAGAACGGCGCCTACAACCTCGTCGGGACCTCGACCACGTTCGCCCCGCCGCGCAATTCGATCAATCCC
>JAGWVR010000092.1 GCA_018970785.1 Planctomycetota bacterium | reverse complement strand
CGCCCGGCATCCCGGAGATCGATCCGGCCGGCCTCGGCAGCATGGTCGCGTTTGTCGCCGGAGCACTGGGCATGCTCGAACGGCGCCGCGCGGGCCGGCAAGCGAGGGCCTGAGCTGGTGTTGTGCGTGCCCGCCCCGGTCGGCCACGCCGCGGCCTGCTATCCTCGCGACAGGATGGCGGGCCCGCAGCGGGCCGCGGGCGGGGGCGCAGGCATGGCGCGCGAGTGGCACTACGCGATCGGCGGCGAGCGGGCGGGGCCGGTCGAACCGGCCGAGCTCAGGGCGCTCGCCGCCGCCGGTCGGCTCGGCCCCGACGATCTCGTCTGGAAGCCGGGGCTCGCCGAGTGGGTCGCGGCGCGGACCGTGCGCGGGCTGTTTCCCGGTCCGCTGCCGCCGCCGCTCCCGGTAGCCGTGCCAGCCGCCCCTCCCGGCGCCGGCGAGGCGCTCGTGTGGCGCGGCCGGCCGTCGCAGGTGGTGAACCTCGTCTGGTTCTTCCTCGCCATCGCCTTCTGCTGGTTGATCCTGCCGGTGCTGGTGGCGATCTGGCGCTTTCTGGTGGTGCTCTGCACCCGCTATGAGCTCACCACCGAACGCCTCCGCCGCACCAGCGGCGTTTTCTCGCGGATCACCGAGGAGATGGAGCTCTACAGGGTGAAGGACACGCGGCTTTCCGAGCCGTGGTGGCTGCGGCCGTTCAAGCTCGGCGACATCGAGCTGGTCGCGTCGGACGTGACCACGCCGCGGCTTGTGATCCGCGCAATCCCGATCGCGACGGCGCGCGGGCTGCGCGAGACGATCCGCGGCGCGGTCGAAGGGCTGCGCGGCCGCAAGGGCGTCCGCGAGATCGACGCGACGTGACGCGCCCGCGCGACGCCGCGCGGAGCCGGCGAGCGCCGCGACCGGCTCGGTTGAGCCCCTTTCCCGGGACCGGTATGATGGACACCCGTCCATTGCAGGGGCAGGCTTTCGGGGTCCACCGATGAACGCCGACACGATCCGCGAGTACATCCGCCGGCAGCCGTTCGAGCCGTTCGTGATCCGGCTGTCGAACGGCGAGAGCCACGAGGTCCGGCATCCGGAGTGCGTATTGCTGATGAAGACGAAGGTCCTCGTCTACTATCCCGACGACGATCGGAGCGTGATGTGCGCGTTGATCCACATCAACTCGGTCGAGTCGCTCCAGCGCACGTGACGTCGGCGCACGCGAAGCCTCTGCTCGGGCTCGACAGAGGGGGACGCCCCTCGCGCCTCTGCCGTCGCATCGACCCGGTTGCCGGGGCGACGGGCCGATGCGACGGCGACGGCGGAGGGGCTTCGCCGGCCCCTGGGAATGGTTTCACGCCGCTCCGCGGCTGAGGGGGCCATGGATGGCGCGGTGCGCACCGGAGCGCACCGCGACCGGCGTGGCCGCGCCCAGGCCGCCGCTGGATGCGGCGGCGCCGACCGTGGGAACCCTTGGCGTTCCCACCGGTCGGCCAAGCTGAAGAAGGCCATGGATGGCTTCTTCAGCGCTCTGTTCAGAAAACGTACTCGAGCCCGAGCGTCAGCCCCTGCGCCCAGAAGTCGGTCGTCTGGAGTTGGAAGGCGGGTGCGGCGGGGCCGGCGAGCGTGCCCGGGGGGAACTGCGTCGGATTGACCGCGGGGTCGATCTGCGCCCCGGCCCGGGCCACCTGCGACCACCAGATGCAGGTGTAGCCCACCGAGCACCGGAGCTGGGGGAGCAGGGCGTAGTCGAGGGCGACGCCGACCTCGCCGACCGCCGCGAACGCGCTCGACCAGCGGTTGCCGCTGTTGGTCGGCTGGGCGAGGACGCCGCCGGGGGTGCTCGAGACGAGCGTCGCGGTGGTCGTGCCATCGGCGTTGAGGACCGTCTGCGTGCCGCGGGTGAGGCCGCTGACGGCGCTCGAGATCCCGGTGCCGCCGAAGCCCACCTTGCCGGTCGCCATCAGGCCCCAGCGGTGGTGCCACCAGCGCTCGATGAGGCCGAACTCACCGCCGTGGAACTGGTTGACGACGTCGAACTGGTCGCGGCTCCCGATCGCCAGTTGCGGGTAGCCCCCCGGCGTGCCGGTCGAGATGACGTTGGTCTGCGTGACGCCGAGCCGGTCGATGAGGCCGAAGTAGCGGTAGCCGCCGACGAGGTAGCGGCGGTGGAAGAGATCGCAGACGAGCGAATGCCGCAGCAGGACCTCGGCGCCGTTGAACAGGCTCGTGCTGCCGACCTGGATCGATTGGGAAAGGAGCGCCGGGTCGGCGGGGAAGGCGCCGGGCGCGGGGACGACGACGGCGGCGTTGGCACCGGTGACGGCGTCGACGTAGGGGCGGGCGAGGATCGCGCCGGAGGCGTTGCCCCAGGTGCCGCCGTGGCGCGCCAGCGCGAGCTCGAGGTAGCTGGCCTCGATACCGTCGAGCTGGCGCGGGTCGAACCAGACGCCGACGGTGAACCTCCCGCCGGGGCGCATCGTTCCCAGGGCGTCACCGCCGCCGAACAGCGTGCCGGTGCCCGGCTGGCCGAGGATGCCGGCGGCGGCGGGAGGCGTGCCGGCCGGGCTGGCGGTGGCCAGCGCCGGGAAGGAGTCGGCGGACGTCGCCCAGAGGAGCAGCTCCACGCTCGACCAGAGCGTTCCCATGTAGCCCATGCGGAACATCCGCGTGTGGTCACGCGTGCACCAGCACTGCCCCGGACTCTTGTGGTAGGCGTATTCCCCCGGGCCCATCCACGCCGGATCGACGAGGTTGCGGTCGCACGGCGACGGGCCGAACGGCTCCTCGAACCACGACAGCCGGTGCTCGGGGTCGCCATCCTCGAACGGCGGCGCCCGCGCCGGATCGACGCCGCCGCGCGGCCGCAACTGGTCGGGGATCGAGAACGGCTCGGCGGCGGAATCGGCTTCTCCGCGGCCGTCGGCAGCGGTCGGGTCGGTGGCCGACGCCGGGTAGCCGAGCGGATCTTCGGCGGCGCGTGCCGCGGTCAACGCCAGCGCGGCGACGAGCGCCACCCAGCCCCGTCGCGGCAATCGTCCCGTCCGGTTCATGGGGTCGCTCGGTTCGACAGATCGGAAGAGGGAACGGGCGCGGGAGCTCCGCTTCTCTATCGGTCGAATCGATCGTGCCGGGTGAGTCAGGTGTGCCGGTTTTTCACCCCTGGCTCCCCAGGCGGCAGGGGTTGCCCGATTTCGCCAGTCGACAGGATCGCTAAAGCCGCGATGCCCGGGCGGTCGATCTTCCCCCCGTGGGTCCGCGCCGGCGCCGCCGGTCTGCCGACTCCGGGAGTCTCCAGGGGGGCCTGGATGCACACCCGATGCCGCTGCCGCGCTTCCTCGCCCTGCGCCTCCTCCTGGCGGTGGCCGTCGCCGTTTCCGGGGCGGCCGGCTGCACGCGGGGCCGCTACTACCTCCAGGCCGACCGCGAGGTGAGCACGCTGCTGACGGAGAAGTCGTGCGACCCGCGCTGGAACCTCCCCTTCAACTACACCGTGCGGATGGATCCGCGCAGCCGGTTCTACGACGAATACAGCCAGATCTTCCCGCCGATGCCGCCGGACGACCCGACGTCGCACCGCTACATGCACTGCGTCGACGGCAAGCCGGGCTGGCCGCGCTGGCATGCCAACGGCGACCGGACCGATCTCGAGAACGGCAGCTGGCGCGAGTGGGTCGGTGAGTTCGCCGAGATCACCGCCGCCGGGGCGATCCGCCTCGACCTGCCGACGGCGATCCGCCTGGCGTACCTCAACTCGCTCGACTGGCAGGACCAGCTCGAGACGCTGTACCTCTCCGCGCTCGACGTCAGCACCGAGCGCTTCCGGTTCGACGTCCAGCTGTTCGGCGGCAACACCACCGCCTACGCCAACCGCGGCCCGCTCAACGCCGCCGGGGCGTCGACGACGTGGGCGACCGATTCGTTCCTCCGGGCGCGGAAATACTTCGCCAGCGCCGGAACGCTCTCCGTCGGCCTCCTCAATTCGGTGATGTGGCAGTTTGCCGGCCCCGACAAATACAACAACGTCTCGCTGGTCAACTTCAACTTCGTCCAGCCGCTGCTCCAGCGCGCCGGCCGGTCGATCGCCCTGGAGCCGCTGACGATCGTCGAGCGGGCGCTGCTGGCCAACCTGCGGACGCTGCAGTTCTACCGCCAGGGGTTCTTCCTCCAGGTGGCGTTCGGCGGCGCCACCCCGCAGCAGCTCCAGCGCCGTGGCGGCTTCTTCGGGGGCACGGGGTTCACCGGCTTCACGGGCACCGGCATCGGCGGCTTCGGCAACCTCGGCGGCGTGTTTTTCGGCGGCAACGGCGTCGGCCTCCAGGTCGGCGGCGGCGGCACCGGCGGCGCGGGGTTTGCCGGCGGCGGTGCCGGCAACGTCGGCGGGTTCTTCGGCCTCCTCCAGCTGCGCCAGCAGGTCCGCAACGCCGAGCAGAACCTCGCCGCCCAGGAGCGCGCCTTGGCGTTGCTCGACGCCAATCTCGAAGGGGGCCTGGTGGGCCTCGACCAGGTCGATCAGCTCCGCCAGAGCGTCGAGACCAACCGGGCGGGGCTGCTGCAGGCGAAGACCACGCTCACCAACCAGCTCGAGAGCTTCAAGGTCAACGTCCTCTGCATCCCCTCCGACACGCCGATCGCCCTCGACGAGACGTTCATCGAGCCGTTCCAGTTCATCAGCCCGCAACTCCAGGAGTTGCAGAACGACATCGGCACGTTCCTGGCGACCAACACCGTCGGCGCCGAGGAGACGCTCAAGGAGACCGAGGATCCGCGCGATGAAGACGGCGATGACGCCGCCGGCACCGCGGCGACCGAGGAGCTGCCGGCCCCCGACGCCGCGCCGGCCCCGGCCGGCGCCGCTGCCACCGAACAGACCCCCGCCACGGCGCCGACCGCTGCCGAGGCCGGCACCGACACGACTGCCGACGCCGCCACGAAGGCCGACCCGGCGACCGAGAAGGCCGAGGCGAAGGCCGATCGCAAGCTGATCACCGAGAGCCTCACCCGCCTCGGCGAGCTCCGCGACCGCGTCGAGCGCCAGGCGGCGGAGGTCAAGGACGACCTCTCCCGGGCGACGGCGAACACCGCCGGCCGGCTCGCCGGGATGCGCCCCACCGAGCGTGACACCTTCGCCCGCGAGATGAAGCTCCTCGGCGACGACCTCGCCAAGCTCCTCCGCCGGATCGACGAGCACGAGGTGGAGATGGAGCGCTTCGGCGGCGTTGTCTCCGACGCCGACCTCCGCAAGACGGCCGACCGGTTCGTGAAGCTCGTCACCGACATCGCCGCCTCGGTCGACGAGATGTCGCTGATCCAGGCCCGGGCCCGCGTCGAGGCGATTGCGATCGACTACGAGCCGCTCGACCCCGACGTCGCCTTCGAGATCGCCCGGGCCAACCGCCTCGACTGGATGAACAACCGTGCGGCGCTGGTCGACCAGTGGCGCCTCATCCAGTTCAACGCCATGGCGCTGCTCTCCGGGCTCGAGGTCGTCGTCGACGGCGGCATCAACACCACCGGCAACAATCCCGCGAAGTTCCGCGCCCCGACCGGCAGCCTGTCGGCCGGGCTCCAATTCGACGCGCCGTTCACGCGCTTGGTCGAGCGCAACAATTTCCGCCAGGCGATCCTCGACTACCAGCAGGTGCGCCGCCAGCAGATCCAGTACGAGGACCGGATCAAGCTCGCGATCCGCCAGTCGCTCCGCCAGCTCGCGCTCGACAAGACGAACCTCGAGACCCAGCGCCGGGCCGTGATCATCGCCATCCGCCGCGTCGACCAGACGCGCCTCACCCTCTCGCAGCCGGCCCCGCCGCCGCCGATGCCCGGCCCCGACGGGATCACGCCCCAGGTCGATCCGACCGCCGGCCAGCTCGGCCCCACCGCCACGCTCAACCTGATCTTCGCCTTCAACGACCTGCGCAGCTCGCAGGACGCGTTGACGAGCATCTGGATCAATTACTACGCCACCAAGGCGGCGCTGGCGCAGCAGCTCGGCGTGATGGAGCTCACCGACGACGGGATCTGGATCGAGAAGCCGCTCGACTGCGCCGAGCGCGCCCGCGAGGAGGAGATGCCGCTGCCGCCGGCGGTGCCGCAGGAATGGCTCGACCACCTGGAGGAGGTGAAGGCACCCCCCCCGCGCCGCGCCGATGCAGCCGCCCCCGCCGACGCGAAGGCCGCCCCCCTGCCGGCCGCCGATACCCCGGCTACCGCCCCCACCCCCCAAGGCGGCTCCCCCGACGGCGCGGCGCCGGCCGCGACGACGCCGGCAGCCGCGCCCGAGAGCCGATCGTCAGGGCTGCCGCTGCGCCTGCCCCGCCTGCCGCGATTCCCCGGCGGCTGAGGCCACCGGCCGCGCCGTGCCGTACAATCGAAGCTGGCCGTCGGTCGGCGGCCGTTTCTGCCGTGGAGCCCGCGCCGCCATGTCCACCATCATCGAACCACGGTCCACGCCCCGCCCGGCCGGAGCGGCTGCCCCGGCCGACGACGTCTCGGCGATCGCCGGGATCCTCGGCGACCACGCCCCCGCGGCCGAGCCCGCGCCGCGCCGGCGGGGGTGGTTTCCCTGGCGGCTGCTGTTCGCCACCGGCGTGATCGGCGGCCTGGCCGCCGTCGCCCCCTGGGCGATGGCCCGGCTCGGCAACGGGGAGGGGTCGGCGGTCGACGAGCTGCTCACCCACACCGTCGAGCGGGGTCCGATGCGGGTCTCGGTCACCGAGGACGGCAGCCTCGTCAGCGACGAGAACGTCGACATCGTCTGCGGTGTCGCCGGCGGGGCGACGATCATCTGGCTGATCGACGACGGCGCCCAGGTGACCGAAGGGACGGAGCTGGTGAAGCTCGACAGCTCGACCCTCTCCGAGAGCGTCACCGCCCAGAAGATCGCCTTCGAGAAGGCCCGGGCGGCGAGCATCCAGGCCGAGAAGGACTACTCCGCCGCCAAGATCGCCGTCGAGGAATACACCGAGGGAACCTACAAGAAGGACCTCCGCAAGGCGAAGTCCGACGTCACCGCGGCCAAGGAACGGCTCCAGGCGGCGGAAAACGGCCTCGCCCACGGGGAGAAGATGTTCCGCAAGGGCTACATCGCCCCGCAGCAGCTCGACGCGCAGAAGTCGGCGGTCGACCGGGCGAAGCTCGACCTCGGCACCGCCGAGATCGCGCTCGACGTCCTCGAGCGCTTCGCCAAGCCGAAGATGATCACCGAGCTGGCCAGCCGGCGCGACGCCATGGAGGCGAAGCGCGACAGCGAGAACGCGGCGCTCGAGCTGGAGAAGGCGAAGCTCGAGCGGCTCACCTCGCAGCTGGCCAAGTGCGTCCTCAAGGCCCCCAAGGACGGCCTGGTGATCTACGCCAACGAGCGGACGCGCGACGCCCAGAGCGAGATCAAGAACGGCGCCAAGGTCACCGAGGGGACGACGATCCTCCGCCTCCCCAACCTGTCGCGGATGCGCGCCGACGTCGAGGTCCACGAGTCGAAGGTCGACCGCATCAAGCCGGGCATGAAGGCCCGGATCCGTGTCCAGGGGCGGTCGTTCGACGGCACGGTGTCCTCCGTCGCCAACCGGCCGCAGTCGAACTGGATGAGCACGGTGAAGAAGTACGTCGTCCAGGTGAAGATCGACGGCGAGTCGGGGGTGCTGCGGCCGGGGCTGACGGCCGAGGTCGAGATCGTCGTCGCCGACCTCGACGGCGTGCTCGCGGTGCCGGTCGCCGCGGTCTTCGAGCAGGGAGGGAAGTACGTCTGCGGCGTGCGGACCGGGAAGACGGTCGAGCGGCGCGAGGTCACGCTCGGCCAGGGCAACGACAAGCAGGTCGAGATCACCGCCGGACTCGAGCCGGGAGAGGTGGTCGTCCTCAATCCGCGGACGGCGCTGGGGGATTCGGCCGACGACGCCCCCCCCGGCAACGGTCGCCCCGACGGCGCCGGCGGCTGGCGGCGCGACGGTGCCGGTGGCCGACCCGATTCGGCCGGCCCCCCGGCGGCCGGTGGGCCTCCGGGCGGCGGGCCTCAAGGTGGCGGGCCTCCGGCTGGCGGGCGGCCCGAGGGCCCGGCCGGGGGGCAGCGTCGCGGTGGTCCTCCGGGGGGCGCTCCCCAGGGTGGCGCGCCGGGCGCCTGACGACTCCACCCGCGTCGCCGGGGCAACGGCCGTGAACATCCTCCAGCAGCTCCGCCTCGGCTTCCGCAGCCTCATGCTGCACAAGCTGCGCTCGGCGCTGGCCGTGCTCGGGATCCTCATCGGCGTCACCGCGGTGATCTGGCTGGTGGCGATGGGGGAGGGGGTCAGCTGGCAGGCCCAGCAGCAGATCAAGGACCTCGGCGCGACGAGCATCATCGTCCGCAGCATCAAGCCCTCGGAGGGCTCGAGCCGCGAGGCGGGGGGCCGGATGGGGATCGCCTACGGCCTGCTCCGCGAGGACTTCGACCGGATCGTCGCCAACGTCCCCACGCTCCAGCGCGCCGTGCCGATGCGCGAGATCAGCCGCGAGGTCCGCCGCGGCGAGCAATTCATCGACGCCCAGCTGATCGGCTGCACGCCCGACTACTTCACGATGAACCGGCTGGCGATGGCCCGCGGCCGGCCGCTCTCCGAGCTCGACATGGAGAGCTACGCCAACGTCGCCGTCCTCGCCTACCGCGCCGCCGAGAAGCTGTTTCCGATCGAGGATCCGCTCGGCCGCACGGTCCAGGTCGGGCAGGAGTTCTACCGCGTCGTCGGGATCGCCGCCGACCGCAACGCCGCCGCGGCGATCGGTGGCAGCCTCGACGCCCGGCAGTACGACCGCGACGTCTACGTGCCGCTGTCGACCTTCCGGTCGCGGATCGGCGACCGGGTGTTCACGATGCGCGCCGGGAGCACGCAGCTCGAGACGGTCGAGCTGTCGCAGATCACCGCCGTGGTCGAGGAGATGCGCGACGTCGATTCCTCCGCCGGCGTCATCAAGAGCCTCCTCGAGCGCTACCACAAGACGGTCGACTACGCGGTCGTGGTTCCCAAGGAGCTGCTCGAGCAGGCGGAGACGATGCGCGCGATGTTCAACGTGCTCCTCGTGCTGATCGCCGGGATCTCGCTGCTCGTCGGCGGCATCGGGATCATGAACATCATGCTCGCCACCGTCACCGAGCGGACGCGCGAGATCGGGATCCGCCGTGCCCTCGGCGCGACGCGCGGCGAGATCGTGCAGCAATTCCTCTGGGAGACCGTCGTCCTCTCCGGCACCGGCGGGCTGCTCGGGGTGGCGTTCGGGTTCCTCTGCGGGCCGACGGTGACGGCGCTGCGGCAGGGGATCCAGACGCTGCTCCCCGAGGTCTGGTCGGCGCTGCCCCCCAACATCCGCAACCTCGAGCCGCGCCTCGCCCCCTGGTCGGTGATCGCGGCGTTCGCGATCTCGGTCGGCGTCGGGATCATCTTCGGCATCTACCCGGCGCGGCGGGCCGCGGCGATGGACCCGATCGAGGCGCTGCGGCATGAGTGACGACCGACGGCTCCGCGACGACGGCCGCACGGGACTGCCGTCCGCGACGCGCGAGCGGCGCGTGGTGGCGCGCGTCGAGAAGGTGACCAAGGTCTACCGCCTCGGCGGCCACGACGTCCGCGCCCTCGACGGCGTGTCGATCGATTTCCTCGAGGGGGACTTCGTCGCCATCATGGGCTCGTCGGGGTCGGGGAAGAGCACGCTGCTCAACCTCCTCGGCTGCCTCGACCGGCCGACGACGGGGCGCTACGTGCTCGCCGGCGAGGACGTGGCGAGCATGGACGACGAGACGCTGTCGCGGATCCGCGGCCGCTACCTCGGCTTCATCTTCCAGTCCTACAACCTCATCCAGCAGCTCTCGGTCGTCGAGAACATCGAGGTCCCGCTGTCCTACCAGCGGCCGCCGCTCCCCGGCGGGCGCGAGCGCTGCCTGAAGCTGGCGGCGCTGGTCGGTCTCGGCGGCCGTCTCGGCCACCGCCCCACCGAGCTGTCGGGAGGGCAGCAGCAGCGCGTGGCGATCGCCCGGGCGCTGGTCAACAACCCGCAGGTGATCCTCGCCGACGAACCCACCGGCAATCTCGACAGCGCCACCAGCCACGAGATCATGGATCTCCTCGACGCCCTCAACCATGCCGGGCGGACGATCGTGATGGTGACCCACGAGGACGACATCGCGGCCCGCGCGCGGCGCGTGATCCGGCTCCGCGACGGGCGGATCGACACCGTCTCCGAGAACCGGCCGCTGGCCCCGGCGGCCGAGGTGCCGGCGTTGCCATGACATCCACCCCGTCGTAGGGTATCCGCGGTGTCGGAGCGCTGCGGGCGGCGGCGGATGGCCGGAGGTGGCCGATGGCGAGCGGAGCGGGGACCACTGCTGCCGCGGTCGGGACGCTCGTCGTCGCCTCGTGCCTGGCGCTGGTGACCGCGGCCGCGCGGGGCGATTCCCCGGCCGAGGCCCTCGCCGCGGCGCTCGACGAGATCGTCGAGCGCGAGGCGGTCGGCGCGGTCGCCCCGCCGTGCAGCGACGCCGACTTCGTCCGCCGGCTGCACCTCGATCTCGCCGGCGCGATCCCGACCGCCGACCGCGCCCGCGCCTTCCTCGCCGATCCCGCCGCCGACAAGCGCGCCCGCCTCGTCGACGAGCTGCTCGACGGACCGGCCTTCGCCCGCACCCTGGCGCTGGTCCTCGACGCGTTCCTCCTCGAGCGCAAGGGGGCCGGCGGGGAGGCCGCCGCGTGGCGCGAATGGCTCGCCACCGCCGTCGCCGCCGACCGGCCGCTCGACGACCTGTGCGCGGCGCTGATCGCGGCCGACGGCGCCGACCCGGCGGAGCGGCCGGCGGCGACGTTCCTGCTGTCGCGCGAGGTCGATCCGCTGCGCCTGACGCGCTCGATCGGCCGGGTGTTCCTCGGCCGCGACCTCGAGTGCTGCCAGTGCCACGACCACCCCGACAACGCCGACCTGCGCCAGGACGACTACCACGCGCTGCGCGCGTTCCTCGACCGCAGCAGCCTGTTCAAGCCGGCGGCCGACAAGCCGGCGCTGGTCGGTGAGAAGGCCGACGGCGAGGTCGACTACACGTCGGTGTTCACCAAGGAGTCGGTCAAGGCTGTCCGCCCCCGGGTCCCCGCCGGGCCCGCGCTCGTCGACGAGCCGCTCCCCGAGGCGGCCGACGCCTACCTGACGGCGCCGGCCAAGGATGTCCGCGGGGTGGCCCGCCACGGCCGCCGCGCGGCGCTGGCGCGGCTGCTCGTCGAGTCGGAGGAGTTTTCCCGCGTCCTCGCCAACCGGCTGTGGGCCCATTTCTTCGGCCGCGGCCTCGTCCATCCGCTCGACGGCCACGATCCCGACAACCCGCCGGTCCATCCCGACGTCCTCGCCCTCCTCGCCGAGCGCCTCCGCGCCGACGGGTTCCGCTTCCGCCCGCTGCTCCGCGGGATCGCCCTCTCGCGGACCTACCAGCGGAGTGCCACGCCGCCGCCGCTCGACACCGCCGGCCTCGGATCGCTCGTCGATCGCCTGTCCGCCGAGCGCACGGCCGCGGAGGCCGCCCTCGGGGGGCTGGCGGCGGCGCGGGACGCGGCCGCCGCCCGGCGCCAGGAGGTGCTCGACGCCGATGCCGCGGCCGTGGCCGCTGCCGCGCCGCTGCGCGAGCCGCGCGACAAGGCCCGCGCCGCGGCCGACGCCGCGGCCACGGCGCTGAAGGGGGCCGCCGACGACCTGGCCGCGAAGACCGCCCAGGCGTCCGCCCTCGCCGCGGCGGCGAGCCAGGCCGGCGCCGCGGCCAAGCTGCTCACCGACGACAAGGTCCTCGCCGGTGCCGCGGCGATCATCGAGGCGCGGAGCGCCGAGTTCACCCCGGTGGTCGAGGGGGCGAAGGGGGTGCTGGCGACGCGGGCCACCGAAGAGGAGGCGGCCCGCGGCGCGCTGGCGGCCGCCCGCGCGGCGTTCGACGAGGCGCTGGCCAAGCGCCTCCCTGTCGCCGAG
>JAGWVR010000091.1 GCA_018970785.1 Planctomycetota bacterium | reverse complement strand
GCCGAAGATCCTCGACTGCAGCCACCCGTAGGTGTCTGGGCAGTGTCTCAGTCCCAATGACGCGGGTCGTGCTCTCACACCCGCTACCCATCGTTGCCTTGGTGAGCCGTTACCCCACCAACAAGCTAATAGGATGCAGGCCCCTCCCAAGGTGGAATCACACCTTTGGTCCGGAGACATTATTCGGTATTACCTGCAGTTTCCCGCAGCTATCCCGAACCCTGGGGTAGGTACCTACACATTACTGTCCCTTTCGCCGCTTTCCCCGTATTGCTACGGTTCTCGCTCGACTTGCATGCCTAATCCACGCCGCCAACGTTCACTCTGAGCCAGAATCAAACCCTTCAATTTGTTGGATCATGACCGCACAACTCACCAGGAAACCCGGCGAGCTGCGCGGAAAAGCCTGAGCCCCCGAGGGGGCATTGAAAGGCTCATCTGTCTTCGATCTTGCCAATCCAGAGAGTCGCGAACCAAATGGCTCGACGCGCTCGGATCAGCGCCGGTCACGATCGCGTGCCGGCCGAAACCGAAAGAGATCGAACTGCCGAATTGTCAATGAACGACCGGCGACAGGTCCCGAGGGATCGTCGTCCGGGTGAATACGAGGTTAGCAGGGATTCGGTTCGAGTCAACGGCCGATTTTCCCATTTCCCGCCAAACCGTCACCATTCACGTTGTTTTCCGAGTCAATTCCCCGAAGAACGGCTCGATCGCGCAGGTTTGCCAAGGCGGAACGATCCCTCACGGAGGGCCCGCGGCGGCGCTCGATGGTGGTCGATGTCAGCTTCGAAGACGTTCCTCAGCAGAAGGCGGAGCGAGAACCGCGTCTGGCCGGGGCTCGGTGTCGGTCGGCATTCGTCCCTGAAAACAGAGCAGTTCCCGGGAGATTCAGCGCTCTGCTTCCAGGGTGACAGGAATCTCGAGGCGGCGGCCTTCTCGCTCGACGGTGATGAGCACGGACTCCCCCATCTTGTGGGTCTCGATGGCGGCGAGAAAATCGTCGGCAGTCTGCACCGCAGCACCGTCCACGGCGACAATGAGATCGGCGCCCTGGCGGTCGACCCGCTCGAACTCGGCCACGAATGGGCCTTGTCGGCGCCGTTCCCGGATCACCTTGAAGCCCCGCAAACCCGCCCGTTCGGCCGGCCCGTCGGGAGCCAGGGCGGCGACCAGCAGCCCGCGATCGGTCTGGTAGACCCGGGCGATCCCCGCGTCGGGGCGGACCACCTTTCCATGCTCGATGAGCTGGGGAACCACCCGGGCCAGCGTCCCGACCGGAATTGCGAAACCGACGCCGGAATGCTGTCCTGTTCGGCTGGCGATCGCCGTGTTCATCCCGATCAGTCGGCTCGAGCTGTCGACCAACGGGCCACCCGAGTTGCCCGGATTGATCGCGGCGTCGGTCTGGATGATCGACTTGATCGTCCGGCCGCTTCGGGTCGGGAGGGAGCGGTTGAGGCTGGAGATGATCCCCGTGGTCAGCGTCCGCTCCAGGCCGAACGGATTGCCGATCGCGAACACCCGCTGCCCGACGAGCAGGTCGGCGGAGCTGCCGAACACGACCGGGACGAGTGCTTCCGGAGGGGCGTCGATCTTCAGCACGGCGACGTCCGTCGCCGGGTCGTGCCCCACGAGCGTCGCCTGATGGTCGCGGCCGTCGACCAAAGTGACGCGGATTTCCCGGGCATTCTCGACGACGTGGAAATTGGTGAGCACGTGCCCGCGGGTGTCGAGCACGACCCCGGAACCGGCCCCTTCGGACGGCACATCGAGGAAAAACAGGCCGCCCTGGGCCGTCGAGCGGGTGGTGATGTTGACGACGCTGCGGTTGACGGCTTCATAGACCGCGATGTTGGTTCGCTCGTCCGGCGTCAGGACCCGCGGTGGCGTGCCGCCGCCGCTCGGCGGCATCCCCTGGGCGGCGAGCCTCGCGACCGGCGTTCCGGCCAACGCTGCCGCGACCAACGGCATGGCGGCCAGTCCGACGATGCCGCGCCGCATTCCCCCTCTCGTGCCGCAGTGCGTCGTGACGATCATGCCCATTGCGTCCTCGTCGCGGTCGCCGGTCGGGACGTGACGGCATCGGCGCGCCCCGGTCGCCGCCTGGCAGGGGCTCAGCACAGCCGTTCCCGAAGTCCGCAGTATTGCCGGCTCCGCCGCGAGGGCCAACAGCTTTTCCGCACTGCTCCAGCGGCGAAAACTCCCTGAACCCCGCAAAACTCGGCCATAACGACGTTGGCTTGAACAGACCGACAAAATATGCTTGTGGCCGTTCCCGCTTCCGCAGCCACATCGATTTCGCCGCCCGGAGGGACCATGGCGTACCTTCACCCGATCGGACCGATGCCGCACGACGCGGCCCCCGCCGGCACCGTTCGCACGCGACGTGACGGCACCCGCCGCCGCACGGTCGTCGGGGCCGCGATCGTGCTGGTCGGCCTCGGCGCCGCCACGGCCGTCCGGGCGGCCGACGCGCCTGCGACGGTGACGTTCGTGGAGCGCTTCCAGCGTGACGAACTGTCTCCCCAGGTGACGGCGGTGGGAATCCGTGGCCCGGCAACGCCGCGCGAGGCCGATGCGACGCAGATCGTCGTCCTCGTCGACACGTCGGCCAGCCAGTCGGGACCGCACCGGCGGCGGGCGCTGGAAGCCGTCGAGGCGTTCGTCGGAAAGTGCCGCCCAGCCGACCGCGTGTTCCTCGCCGCCGTCGATCTGTCGTGCACGCCGCTGTCGAAGCGGTTCGATGGCCCCACCGGAGGCGACATCAAAGGCGCCCTGGCGGCTCTCGCAAATCGCACGCCGCTCGGTTCCACGGACCTCATCACCGGCATCGACGAAGCAGCGCAGTTGTTCGCGCCGGGCTCGGCGCAGCGGACGATGGTGTATGTCGGCGATGGCCCGGGACTGATGGGCCTGGAGGCCGCCGAGTACCGGCGGATGCTCGACGGGCTGCGCGGCCGTCGGATCTCGTTTTCGGCCCTCGGTATCGGGGCCGACGTCAACTGGACCTGCCTGGCAGCGATCGCCAATGCGACCGGCGGGATGCTGCTCGTGCCCGAGGGCGCCACGTCGCCGGCCGATGCCGGGGCGCGGATGGCGGGGCTGGCAGCCGCTCCGGTGACCTGGCCGGAGGACACGCTCCTGTCCACCAACGCGGCGGATGCCCGCGTGAAACTCCTCCCCGGCGACGCTCCCCCACTCCGCGGCGACCGGGATTCGGTGCTGATCGCCGTCGGTCCGCTCACCGACGCGCGGCTCGAATTCGCCGTCGAGGTTCCCTCCGGCAAGGGGCTGGTGCAGAAGCAGGTGACGCTTGCGCTCCCCGACGCCGAGTCGCGTTCCGACAATGCCTTTCTCGAGGAACTCGCCCGCAATGCCTTCGACTCCGCCGGCATTTTCCTTCCCACGCTCGGCCGTGAAGGCCTCGACGCGGCCCGCGGCGTGATCCGCGGCGAGGCGGCGACGCTGGCGACGATGTCGCGCCAGGCGGAGCGTTCTGGTGCCCACGGATCGGCCTTGCGCCTGGCATTCGCCGCACTGCGACGCGATCCCGACAACGCCGAGGCCGCCGTCGTCTTCACCGCCGCGCAGAAGAGCATCGCCGACGGGATGCGCCTCGCACAGGCCGGTCAGCCTCCGGCGGGCGACGACCCGTTCGCGCCGGTCGATCCTCCGGCACCCGCGGAGCGGGCCGGTGACGTCCCCCCCCGCCCCGCCGCCGACCCGCTGCGCATCGAGGAGCCGCGGCAGCCGCTCGGCCGGGACGCGGTCGAACTCGAACCCGAGGATCGCCCGGTCGCCGAACCCCTCCCCCCGGCGGGCACCACGGCCGAACCGGCCGAGCCCTGGATCGAGGATGCCGATCCGGGGGTCGAAGCGCTCGGTCGCCCCTCCCAAGCGGCCGGCGAGGACCTCGCCGCGATCGCGCGGATGCGGAAAGTTCGCGCCCAACGCCTCGAACAGGAAACGGCCGTCCGGCTGCGGACCGCGCGCCAGACCTGCGCGATCGATCCCGATCGTGCCCGACTCGATCTCAAGGAACTGCAACGGGTCGTGATGTCGTCGGACGATCTCGATCCGGCGGTCCGTGACCGGCTCAACCGCCAGATCGAGATCGGGATCCGTGATTCGATCGTCCGCTCCCGGTCGAAAGCCGAGCATGACCTGGCCGCCGATCGCAACCGGGCGATCGCCCTCGAACGCGCGCGCCTCGACGGGGAGTTGCGGCGCCGCGAAGAACGCTTCAAGCAGCTCACCGAACGCTACCACGCGCTGGTGGAGGAGGGGATCCGGGTCGGCTTCCAACGCCCCACCGACGCCTTCACCGAGGCCGAGCGGGTCGTCGGCAAGGAGATGGGTGAGGAAGCCTCGTGGCTGTACGCAAATCGCGGCATGCCGATGGCGGCCCGCGAGGTAGCGGTGACCGCGCCGCTGGTGGCACGGATCCTCGATTACCACGCTGAAAACACGCGCGTCCGCCGCGACCAGCAACGTGGGTTCATGGACTCGCTCCACCTCGCCGACGTGGCGGCGATCCCCTATCCTGACGAACCGCCGGTGATCTACCCCAGTGCCGCCCGGTGGCAGGAGATCACCCGGTTGCGCGAGAAATACAAGTCGGTCGATCTCGCCAATCCCGGCAGCGCGGAGAAGAAGATCTACGACGCGCTCGAAAAGCCGGTCGAGAGCCTGGAGTTCTCCGAGACGCCGCTGCGCGACGTGATCTCGCAGCTCCAGGATTCGCAGGGGATCCCGATCCAAGTCGATACCAAGGCGCTCGAGGACGCCGGCCTCGATCTCGACGCCCCAGTGACGCGCAACCTCTCCGGGGTATCGCTGCGCTCGGCGCTGCGGCTGATCCTCGGCGACCTCGACATGACCTATCTCGTCAAAGACGAGGTGCTCCTCATCACCACCAAGGAGAAGGCAGCCGAGGACCTGATCGTGAAGGTCTACCCGGTGGCCGATCTCGTGATGCCGATGAACGCTGCCGGTGGAGTGAACCCGTTCCAGGGTGGTGGCGGCATGGGCGGCATGGGTGGTGGAATGGGCGGCATGGGCGGCGGCATGGGCGGCATGGGTGGTGGAATGGGCGGCATGGGCGGCGGCATGTTCCAGGTTTCCGACGCCAAGTCGCGGATCGGGATGCGCGAAAAGAAGCCCGACACCGCCGCGACTCCCGCACCACGCAAGCCGGCCCCCCCGGCCGACGCCCCTGCGGCCACCGAGGCCACGGGCTCGGTCGAGAGCCTCGGGCTCCCCGAACGGATCGTCGAAGCGGCCGACCTCGACGCCGCCATCGCCGGATACCTCCACGATGGCGATCGCTCCGACCTCGGCGGCCGTCTCGCGCGGCTGCGGATTTCCGCGGCCGAGCTCGGCCGCAAGGGGCGCTTCGACCGGGCAGCCGAGCTGATCGCCGCGGCGATCGCCGCCGGCTCCCCCGAGCCGTGGATGTACGAGTCGCTCGCCCTGGCGCTCGAGGCCGCGGGCAAGCCGACCGCCGACGTCGAGCGTGCCCTGCTGTCGAGTGCCGACTTCGCCCAGTCGCCGACCGAGCTGCTGGCATTGGCCGGCTATCTCGCCCGTTTCGGATCGAATCGCCAGGCCCTCCGGCTGTGCCGCCAGGTGGTGCGCGTCGACCGGGCCAACCGCGAGGCCTACGCGCTGGCGATGGCGCTGGCCGCCAAGGACAAGGACGATGCAGCGCTCCGCTGGGCCTGTGCCGGGGTGCTGGCCCACGAGTGGCCCGCCGCCCAGCAGGAGGTGCCGACGCGGGCGGCACGGCTGGCGAAGGCGGCGATCGAGCGGCAGCGGAAGGAAGGACGCGGCGACGAGGCTGATGCGTTCGCCGCCGATATCGATGCGGCGCTGGTCCGCGACGTGGAACTGGAGTTCTCCTGGAACGGCGACGCCGACATCGACGTCGTCGTCGAAGAACCGGCCGGGACGATCTGCTCGGTCGCCAACCCGCGGAGCATTTCCGGCGGCACGCTGCTCGCCGACCTCGACGCCGGCCCGGATCGCGACAACGGCACGCACCGCGAGCGCTACATCGCCGCCGAGGCGTTCCCAGGCCGCTACCACGTGCTCGTCCACCGCACCTACGGGAAGGTGGCGGCCGACACCGTGACGGCCGAGTTGATCCTGCACCGCGGCACGGACCGGGAGCAGCGGTTGCGCCGGCAGGTGCCACTGGGTGCGGACGACACGGTGTTCTCGATCGACGTCCCCGACGGCCGCCGGCGGGAGCCGCTGCTGGAAGCGCAGATCGCCCAGGATTTTGCCGCCCAGCAGGACATCAGCCGCGCGGTCCTCGCACAGCAACTGGCGGGGATCAACGACCCGGCGGTGGCGGGCTCGATGTCGCAGGGGCGCGGCGCAGCGCCCGGCGGTGAATCGTCGCCGTTGTTGCCGTTCACCCGCGGTGGTGCCGCCGGGTATCAGCCCGTGATCTCGGTCCTCCCGGAAGGCACGAACCTCCAGGCGACGGCGGTGGTGTCGGCCGACCGGCGCTACGTGCGCGTCTCGGTGACGCCGCTGTTCTCCGGTGTCGGTCAGGTGACCACGTTCAACTTCGCCGGCGGCGGTGCGATGGGCACCGGCGGGATGGGTGGCGGTGGCATGGGTGGCGGCGGCATGGGTGGCGGCGGCATGGGCGGAATGGGCGGCGGGATGGGTGGAATGGGCGGCGGCATGGGCGGCATGGGTGGTGGTGGCATGGGCGGCGGCATGGGGGGCATGGGCGGCATGGGCGGTGGCGGCATGGGCGGTGGTTTCTGCTGGGTCGCCCGCGAGGTCTACGGTGCCGACGACCCGCGCTGGCTGCTGTTCCGCGAGTGGCTCCGCAGCGATGCCCCGCGTTGGCTCCACGACCTGTACGGCCGCGAAGGCGAGCGTTTCGCCGCCTGGATCAGCGACAAGCCGGCCGCCAAGGCGGTGGTGCGGTCGTTGATGGACGCGGCGATCGCCCCCCGGCTCGAACGGCCGTAGCAGCCGGTGGCCGCGTCGACGCCGCACCCACACCAGGACCAGCGATGCCCACCTTCGGCGTGATCCTGGCAGCGGCCGGACAGAGCAGCCGCTTCCAGGACGCCAATTACAAGAAACCGTTCGCCCCGCTGGCGGGACGGCCCGTGTGGCTGCATTCGGCCGAGCGGTTCACCGACCGTCCCGACGTCAAGCAGGTGGTGATCGTCGTCGCCCCCGACGATCGTGCGGCGTTCGTCGAGAAGTTCGGCGCCAACCTGGCGTTCATGGGAATCACGCTCGCCGAGGGGGGAGCCCAGCGCGCCGATTCCGTCCGCCGCGGCCTGGAAAAGCTCTCCCCCGAGATCGACGTCGTCGCGATCCACGACGCCGCCCGCCCCTGCCTGGCAGCGGCGTGGATCGACAAGGTGTTCGCGGCCGGTGCCCGCACGGGGGCGGCGATCCTCGCCACCCCGGTCGTCGCCACGCTGAAGCGCGTCGCCGCCGACCAGACGATCTCGGGCACGGTCGATCGCACCGGGCTGTGGGAGGCGCAGACCCCGCAGGTGTTCTCGCGGGCGCTCCTCGAGAAGGCGTTCGCCACCGCACCCGGCAGCCAGGCGACCGACGAATCGTCGCTCGTCGAGGCGCTCGGCCACCCCGTGACCGTCGTGCCGGGATCGCCCCTCAACATCAAGATCACTTCGCGCGAGGACCTGCGGATGGCGGAGAAGTGCCTCGAGGCGCTTCCCAAGCCGAAGCTCACCGGCCCCCACCACCCGTTCGGCGACGACGACCGATGGCGTTGAACCACACCGATCTGCTCGCCGACCTGGCGGCCCGTGGCCTGGTCCACCAGTCGACCGATCTGGCCGGGCTGGGCTCGTGGCTCGCCACGGCCGGGCGACGGATCTACTGCGGATTCGATCCGACGTCCGACAGCCTCCATGTCGGGAGCCTGCTGCCGCTGGTGCTCCTGCGGCGCGTGGCGGCGGCCGGTCACGAACCGATCGCCCTGCTCGGCGGAGCCACCGGGATGATCGGCGACCCGAGTGGCCGGAGCGAGGAGCGCAACCTGCTCGCCCCGGAGCAACTCGCCGCCAACCTCGCCGGGATCGGCCACCAGATCCGCACCCTGTTGGCGGCACCGGGGCCCGACGGCCGCGGCTCCCCCGGCCCCGTCCACGTCGTCGACAACGCCGACTGGATGCGCGGTGTCGGCTACCTCGCCTTCCTCCGCGACGTCGGCAAGCACGTGCCGCTGTCGCAGATGCTCGGCAAGGATTCGGTGCAGTCGCGGCTCGAGCGCGACGGCGGGCTGTCGTACACCGAATTCAGCTACATGCTGCTCCAGGCATGGGACTTCGTCCATCTCTCCGACGCGCTCGACTGCCGGGTCCAGTTGGGCGGCAGCGACCAGTGGGGCAACATCACCGCCGGGATCGAGCTCGGGCGCCGGCTCCGCGGCCGCGAGCTCCACGCCGTCACCTGCCCGCTGCTGGTGAAGTCGGACGGCACGAAGATGGGGAAGACCGCGTCGGGAGCGATCTGGCTCGACGCGAAACGCACCAGCCCGTTCCGGTTCTACCAGTACTGGATCAACCTCGACGACGCCGACGCCGGCCGCTGCCTGCTGCGGCTCACCGAGCTGCCGCTCGACGAGATCCACGCGCTCGACGCCCAGCGTGCCAACGACCCGGCCGCGCGGACGAGCCAGAAGCGCCTCGCCGAGGAGCTCACCCGCCTCGTCCACGGCCCGGAAGGCCTGGCCCACGCCCGGCAGGCGACGGAAGTGTTTTTCGGCGCCGAGGTGGCGAGCCTCGACCCGACTGCGCTCGACGACGTGTTCGCCGACGTCGCCAGCCACGAGTTTCCCCGGACGGCTCTCGACGGCGAGGGCTTGGCGCTCGTCGAGGCCTTCGAGCGGACCGGCCTGGCGCCGAGCCGGTCGGCGGCGCGGCGGACGATCGAGCAGGGCGGCGGCTACGTCAACAACCGCCGGGTCACCGATCCCACGCGGCGGCTGACCCCCGCCGACCTGGTCGGCGGAACGTCGATCGTGCTCCGGTCGGGAAAGAAGTCGTACGCGCTGGCGCGGTTCGCCGATCGGCCTTGACCCGGGCCGGCGCGGGGGCGTATTGCCGCGGTTCCTCCGAGGAGCCCGCCATGCGTTCCCTCCGCCTCGCCGTCGCGTTCCTGCTCCTCGGGGCGACTTCAATCGCCGCTCCCCTCCCTGAAGGCCGTGACGACTCAGGCAGCGTCGGCCTCGAGGGTCGGCTCGTCGCCGGGCTCCAGGTGAGGCGCCCCGCCGATCGCGACTACATCGGCCGCGTCGTCGGCATGGTGGAGGAGGGCCGGTTGCCGCCGAAGCTCGTCGACGCGACGTTCCTGTGGGCCGTGCGCCGCCGCCAGCGGCACCCGCTCCCGGCGTTCCGCGAGGCGCTCCGCCTCCAGGCCGACCGGCTCGGCATCGCCGTCGAGTGACGCGCCGTCAGCCGAGCCCCAGCAGGCCGTGGAGCCGGGGATCGGCGAGCGAGTCCGCCACCAGCCGGACGCCGCTGAAATCGTGACTGCGGCTGTGGTCGCCCGGCACGGCGACGACGACCGCGCCGGCCGCCACGCCCGCCCGGCACCCGACGTGTGAATCCTCGAGCACGACGAGCCGCTCGGGGACCACGCCGAGCCGCTCGGCGGCGAGCCGGTAGATCGCCGGGTCGGGCTTGCCCCGTTCCACGTCATGGGCGGTGAGCACGCAGGCGAAGCGGTCGGCCAGCGCCAGCCGCGCGAGGATGTCGTGGGCGTAGTCCGGTGCGCTGCTGGTGGCGACGCAGCGCGGCACGCCGGCCGTGGCGAGCCGGTCGAGCAGCGTCACGGCCCCGGGAAGCGCCGCCAGCCGCGCGTCGAGGAAGCCGACGAAGATCTCGCGCGTCTCGCGGGACAGCGTCTCGATCGTGTCCGACAGCCCGTGCCATTCGATCATCGTCTTCAGCGCCACCGCCTGCGGCCGCCCCATCATCGCGTCGAGGAGGTCCGGGCCGAGGCTGCGGCCGCGGCGCCGGAGCAGTTCGGCGCCGACGTCGGGATAGATGTCCTCGGTGTTGACCAGGAGGCCGTCGAGGTCGAAGGCCACGGCGAGGCGCGGTGCGGGATCGGCAGAGGTCGTCATCGGTCGGCGGGGGCGTCCTGCGGGGAAGGTGCTGGGTCACCGGCGGGGATCCGGTACACGGCGTAGACGCCGGCCCGGTGGAGGAGTTCCCAGCCGAAGTCGTCGATGCCGGGCACGTCGACCGGCACGATCGCGTGGGTGGCGCCGTAGCGGGCGGCGGCGGCGGCGGCGCGCTGCCGGCCCAGTTCGGCCGTGCTGTTGACCATCCCGCGGAGCGAGCCGTCGCGGGAGTAGCAATCGATCATCCGGCGGCGCCACTCGAGCAGCGAGCGGACGTCCTGGGGGCTGTTCTTCCAGCCGACCACCTCGGCACGGCCGGTGAACCAGGTGAAGCTCGCCGCGCCGCGCGGCGTGAGAAACCGGGCGCCGGCGGGGACGTTCGCGGCGACCCAGCGGCAGGCGTCGCGCCAGGCCGGGGCGTCGACACGGGCATCGGCGCGTGGCGTGGGGGTGGAGCGTCCCGGGAGTGGCCAGTGGGCCGACTGGCCGGCGAGATCGGCTGCCAGCAGCAGGGCCGCGAGCGCTCGGGTCGCCGGAACCGGAAGGGGCACGAGCCGGGCGAGCACGGCGCGGTCGGCGAGGACCGCAGCCACCGTCGCCGCGAGCGACAGGGGCACGAGCACGTCGGCGAGCCGGAAGAAGTAATGCCGGAGCAGCCCGTACACTGCGGCCGGGGCGATGGGCTCCGCCAGCGACACGATCACGCCGGCGGCCGAGATCACGAGCGCCGCCAGCGTGAGCCGGTCGCTGCGGCGCCAGGCGGGGGTCGAGGGCAGCCGGCCGCGGAGGAGCAGCCAGACGCCGATCGCCAGGACATGTCGGGCCGCCAGCCCGTCGGCGAACGAACGGGGCAGGAGATGATGGGGGAGGCGCTCGACGACGTAGATCCGCGTCGCCGCGATCCGCTCGGCGGCCTCGGCCCCGGCAGTCAGCCCCAGTGCCGGCACGACACCGACCGCCGCCGCGGCAACGCCGGCTCCGAGCCAGGCCACGTCGCTGGCTTTCCACGGGGGCAGCTCCCCCCGGCTCCACCATGCCGCGACGACCAGCGCCACCTGCGCCCAGCCGCCGACGAGCGGATGCAGCGCGGTGCCCGCCCCGGCCAGCGCCCACGCGAGCGAAAACCGGCCGCGGGCCCAGACGCCTGCCGCCGCGAGCACGAATCCCCACGCGAAGACCTTCGCCTCGCAGCCGCCGAGCACCCACTCGCCGGCCGCCGTCGTCTGCCGCAGCGCCAGCGCGAACAGCGCCCCGGCGGCGATTCGCGCCGCCGCCGACGGGAGCAGCGGCCGCAGCGCCCACCAGGCTCCCACGGCCACGGCCAGCCAGCCGGCCCAGCGGCCCAGCCAGGCGGCCGACTCGAGGGGCATTCCCGCCGCCAGCGCGCCGAAGAGGCGGAAAAACAGCCCGTGGCCGTCGGGTGTCTCGAGAAAGAAATCGCCGCGGCCGAAGTCGGGATCGGCCGCGTGGCGGGCCTTGGTGAGATAGACCGTCTCGTTGACGTCGGGCACCGGCCAGGCCCCGGTCGCCGCGCAGAGCAGCGTGAGCAACGCCAGTTCCCCGATCACCGCCGCCGTCGACTGGACCGGTCGCTGCATGAAACGGCCTTGGTTTCCCGAACGGTGTCGCACGGGCGACGGCGACCCTTCGGCAGGATACAGTGATCGGCATGCAACCCGAAGCCGTCCCTCCCGCCCCGGCAGGCCCCGCCACGGCCGCCGGCGGCGCCGCGCTCCGTTCCTCAGTGGCTGCCGGGCAGATCGCGATCGTCGGAGCGCCGCTGGCGATCGCCGCGAAACTCGTCGAACGCTCCGGCTTCGATGCCGT
>JAGWVR010000090.1 GCA_018970785.1 Planctomycetota bacterium | reverse complement strand
ACCGCTGATGCCCTCGTGGCGACGAGACGGTGAGTGGCGACGAGACGGTGAGTGGCGACGAGACGGTGAGTGGCGACGAGACGGTGAGTGGCGACGAGACGGTGAGTGGCGGTCCGCTACAGCCCACGGTCCTCGAGGAAGTTGAGTAGGTCGGCGACGCGGTTGGAGTACCCCCACTCGTTGTCGTACCAGCTCACCACCTTGACGAAGTTACCGAGACCGATGGTGTCGACCGCCGAGAAGATCGAGCTGTGCGGATCCCCCTTGAGGTCGGTCGAGACCAGCTCCTTGTCGGAGTAGCGGAGGATCCCCTTCAGCGGCCCGTCGGCGGCCTTCTTCATCACGGCGTTGATGTCGGCCGGCGACGCTTCACGGAGGAGGATCGCGGTGAAGTCGACGACGCTCACCGTCGGCACCGGGACGCGGAACGCCATCCCGGTGAACTTCCCCTGCAGGGCCGGGATCACCAGCCCCACCGCCCGGGCGGCACCCGTGCTCGAGGGGACGATGTTCAGGGCCGCGGCGCGCGCGTCGCGGAGGTCCTTGGCGGCGGTGTCGACCGTCTTCTGGGAGTTGGTGTAGGCGTGGACCGTGGTCAGCAGCCCGCGGTCGATGCCGAACGTCTCGTGGAGCACCTTGGCGACGGGCGCCAGCCCGTTGGTGGTGCACGAGGCGTTGGAGATGACGTGGTGCTTCTTCGGGTCGTACATCTCGTTGTTGACACCGAGGACGAGGGTCAGATCCTCGTTCTTGGCCGGTGCCGAGATCACCACCTTCTTGACGCTGTCGCGCCGGTGGGCCGCCGCCTTGGTCGCGTCGGTGAACAACCCGGTGCTCTCGACGACGATCTGCACCCCCTGGCTGCCCCACGGGATCGCGCCGGGGTCACGCTCGGCGAAGACATGGACCTTCTGGCCGTCGACGACCAGGTCGTTGCCGTCGTGCCCGACGGCACCCTTGAACGGGCCGTAGTTGGAGTCGAACTCGAGGAGATGCGCGTTGGTCTTGGCGTCGGTGAGATCGTTGAGGGCCACCACCTGCACGTCGCCGCCGAGGCCGTACTTCTCGTAGATGGCACGGTAGGTGAGGCGGCCGATGCGACCGAAACCGTTGATACCGACGCGGATGGGCACGAGATCGCTCCTGCTGCGGTGGACCGGCCCTCGGGCGCCGGCGCGAGACGAAACGGAGGGGACAACGCGGGCGGAATATACACCTCCCGCCGCCGGCCGCTCAAATCGCCGGCGACCCCCGCGCCACCGTGCCCGTGACGCCGTCGTCGCCCGCCGCGTACATTCTCGTCATGACCACGCCCGTCATCGAACTCGCCGGCGTCCGCAAGTCGTTTCCGCAGCCCGAGGGGGGCCGCGTCGAGATCCTCGACGTGCCCGAGTTGACGATCCCGGCCGGCGCGCAGGTGGCGCTCGAAGGGGCGAGCGGTTCCGGCAAGTCGACGCTCCTCAACGTGATCGCCGGCATCCTCCGCCCCGACGCCGGCCGCGTCCTCGTCGACGGCATTGACATCACCAGGCTGGCGGAGCCGCAGCGCGACCGGCTCCGCGCCGACAAGCTCGGCCTCGTGTTCCAGTCGTTCAATCTCCTCCCCGGATTCACCGCCCTGGAAAACGTGCTGGTCGCGATGTCGTTCGGTTCCGATCGCCCCGACCGGCGCCGGGCCGAGGGCCTGCTCGACGCGGTCGGCCTCTCCCACCGCCTCGGCTACCGTCCCGCCCAGCTCTCGGTCGGCCAGCAGCAGCGCGTCGCGGTCGCCCGGGCGCTGGCCAACCGGCCGCGCGTCGTGCTCGCCGACGAGCCGACCGCGAGCGTCGATCCCGCCCACCAGGCGCAGGTCATCGACCTGCTCCGCGACACCTGTTCGGCACACGGCGTGGCCCTGGTGGTCGTGACGCACGCGCCGGAGGTGGCGGGGCTGTTTCCCCGGCGGCTACGGCTCGAGCACTTCAACCGCGCCGCCGCGGGGCATGCCCGGGCGACGGTCGGAGGGGAGTGACACCGATGGGGATCCTCGGCATCGCCTGGCGCAGCATCCGGCAGCGGCCCCTCACCAGCCTGCTGACGAGCCTGTCGTTGGCGCTGGGCGTGGCACTGGTCGTGGCGACGCTGGTCACCGCGGGGCTGGTGCAGAAGGCGTTCGAGAGCGGTGCCGGGCTGGGCTACAACATGATCGTCGGCGCCAAGGGGAGCCCGCTGCAGCTGGTGCTCAACAGCGTCTACTTCATCAGCAAGCCGATCGAGAACGTCCCCTGGGCGTTCTACGCCGAGTTCCTCCCGGCCGCGCGCCGCGCCGACGGCGTCGACGGCCGGTTCGCCGCGAGCACGAAGACCGCCGTGCCGATCTGCATGGGGGACTACTTCAACTCGTTCCGCGTGATCGGGACCGACGCCGCGTTCTTCGGCCAGCTCACCCGCGGCGACGGCGAACCGTTCGTGTTCGCGGCGGGGGGCAATTTCCGCGACGACGACTATTTCGCCGGCGTGCTCGGCGCCACCGTCGCCGCGAAATTGCGGCTCGCCGTTGGCGACACGTTTTCGCCGACGCACGGCGCCGACAATGGCCCGGTCCACGATCCGTTCCGGGTCGTCGGGATCCTCGCCCGGACCGACACGCCGATCGACCGCGGCGTGTTCGTCAACATGGAGGGGTTCTATCTCCAGGACGGCCATGCCAAGCCGCTTCCCGAAGGGGTCGAGCCGCCCCCGCCGCCCCCGCCGTCGGCGGACGGCCGCCCCGCGCCCCTCCCCGAGGCACAGCGCGAGGTGACCGCGATCCTCCTCGAGACGGCCTCCCAGCCCGGGCTCCCCGGCATGCCGTCGCTGCCGGCGGAGCTGTCGGCGATGGTCCTGCGGACGGCGATCAACGAGGGGCGCGACGCCCAGGCGGTGCTCCCCGTCGGTGAGATCCGCCAACTCCTCGACCTGTTCGTCCGGCCGCTGGAACTGCTGCTGTTGCTGGTGACGGCGATGGTGGTGCTCGTGTCGGCGATCGGGATCCTGGTGAGCATGATCGGCTCGTCGCTGGAACGGACGCGCGACGTGGCGATCATGCGTGCCCTCGGCGCCCGGCGGAGCGTGGTGCTGTCCGCGGTGCTCGCCGAGGCGGTGCTCTTGGCCGTCGGCGGCGGCCTGGCCGGGTGGATCCTCGGCCACCTGCTGGTGGGGGCCCTGGGCCCGTGGATCTCGACCAACGCCGGCGTCTCTGCCAGCGTGCTGTCGGCGGCGCCGAGAACGGAACTGCTGCTCGTGCCGGGGCTCGTCCTGGTCGGGATCGTCGCCGCCCTGGTACCCGCGATCGCCGCCTACCGGACCGACGTGGCCCGCTGGCTGCAGGGGCCGGGCTGACCGGCGGTCCGCGGCCGGGCCCCGCCCGCGGACCGCCGGGGGGTGTCGGCCGCGGGGGGCTGGTAGAATCGGGGCATGAAGAACCTCCGCTCGCTCGTCGCCGCCGTGACGGCCCTCGGCGTGGCCCTGGGATCGCTTCCGCGCCCGGCCGCCGCCTGCCCGTTCTGCAGCGCGGTGTCGCTGACCTTCGCCCAGGAAATCGCCCAGAGCCAGGCGGCGGTGATCGCCCGGCTGGTGGAAGCACCGGCCGAGGGAGCGCTGAAACTGCGGGCCGACGGCCCGCTCCCCAAAGGCCGGTTCGAGGTCGTCGAGGTGCTCAAGGGAGGGGATCTCGTCGCCGAGGCCGGGCACTCCGGACCCGACGGGACGCCGATCGAGACGATCATGCTCGATCGTAAGCCGGTCGGCGGGCTCCACCTGCTGATGGCGGTCGAGCCGCCGAAACTGGTCTGGTCGACCCCGATCGCCGTCAGCGACCGGGCGGTGGACTACATCCGCCGGCTGGGGACGCTGCCGGAGAAGGGGCCGGATCGGCTGGCGTTCTTCCAGCAATACCTCGAGGACGCCGACGAGACGCTCGCCCGCGACGCCTACGACGAGTTCGCCGTCGCCCCGTACGACGACGTCCGTGGGCTCGAAAGCCGCATGGACGCGGCCCAACTGCTGGCGTGGATCGAGAATCCGAAGGTCGCCTCCAACCGGCGCCGGCTCTACGCCACGATGCTCGGGGTCTGCGGCAGCAAGGCCGATGCCGCGAGGATCGCCGCGATCCTCGCCGGCGAGGGGTACGACGGCGACAAGGCCGAGGTCCGCTCCGGGCTCGATGCCCTGATCGCCTGCTACGTCACGCTCGAGGGAGCCACGGGGCTCGATCTGGTCGACCGGCTGTTCCTCCCCGGGGGCAAACGCGACGTACCGTTCACCGAAACCTACGCCGCGGTGATGGCGCTGCGGTTCCTCGGCGAGGAATCGCGTGACGTGCCGCGGGAGCGGGTCCTGGCGTCGTTGCGGAAGTTGCTCGACGAGCCGAAGCTGGCGGATCTGGTGATCGCCGATCTCGCCCGCTGGCAGGACTGGTCGGTGGTCGGCCGGCTCGAGCAACTGTTCACCGACGCTACCGACGACAACATCTTCGTCCGTGAGCCGGTGATCAATTACCTCAAGGCCTGCCCGCTTCCCGAGGCGGACGCGGCGGTGAAGCGACTGGCCGCGATCGACCCCGAGGCGGTGCGCCGGGCGGCGACGCTGGCGGGGTTCGCGGGGGTGTTGGCGACAAAAGGGGGCGGCGCCACGCCGCCGCCGGCGGCGACCACGGCGGACGACGGCGATCCGGGTGATCCCTCGACCGCAGCCCCCTCGGCACCTGCACCGGCCGCCGATTCGGGCACCGACGCCGCCTTCGTCGCCCGGGTCGCCCCCGTGCTCGCCGACGACGACGCCACCGACGACCGCGCGGCGGTCGATCCAGCCGGCGCCGTGCCGCCGGCCCTCGCCGCGTCGCCATCCACGGAGGGCTCGTGGATTCCCTGGGGCCTGATGGTCGCGGCGCTGGGCCTGCTTCTGGCGTCGATCGTCCGCACCGCCCTCCATGCCGCCACCCGTCACGGCTGATCCCCCTTCCCGTCCCCCGGGCCCGACACCATGGCCAGCGGCCTGTTCGATACTCCCGCCCCCGACGTCTCGCGGCCCGTCGCCGGCGACGCCGACCGCTACCGCGCGCTGCCGCCGACCGTGGTCCCGGCGGTCGTGCTCGCCGTCCTCTCGCCCCTGGCGCTGCTCGATTGGTGGTTGGCGTTGGTGCCGCTCGGAGCCCTCCTCGCCGGAGCGATCGGCTGGCGGGCGATCGCCGCCCGCCCCGAGGACTACACCGGCCGGCCGCTGGCGATCGGTGCGACGCTCGTCGCCGCCGTGGCCCTCGTCGCGGGCCTCGCCTGGCAGGCGCGCGTCTACGCCGCCGAGCTGCCCGAGGGGTTCGAACGGATCGACTACGGCGCGCTCCAGCCGCTCCCCGGCGACCCGCCCCACATGATCCCCGACAGCGCCCGGGCGCTCGACGGCCGCGACGTGCTCCTCAAGGGCTACATGTATCCCGGCAAGCAGCAGCGCGGGATCGTGCAGTTCGTCCTCGTCCGCGACCAGGGCGACTGCTGCTTCGGTGGCAATCCCAAGATCACCGACCGGGTCCTCGTGCAGCTCGCCGATCCGGTCGGCACGCCGTTCACACCGAAGCTGTGCAAGGTGGCCGGCCGGTTCTCGGTGCGGCCGACCGGCACGACGGCCCTCGAGGGGGGCGTGTTCTACCACCTCGAAAACGCCACCCTCCGCTGAGCAGCGCGGCAGCGGACGTGCCGGCGCTGATCCCATGGCTTCCTCCCTTCAATTATTCCAGGCCCTCCGCGCCGGCGCGACGGTCGCCGGGGTGGTGGTGATGCTCGGCTGCGGTGGCCCCCGATCCCCCGCCACGCGCCCCGTTCCTCCCGCGGCCGACGCGGCCCCCGGGGCATCGCCGTCGACGACGCCGCCCGCCGCCCCCGCCGCCGTGGCGCCCCCCGCCGCGCCCGCCGCACCGCGCGAGATCACGTTCGACGACATCAAGCTCGGGCTGGAAAAAGGCGCTCCCTTCACCCCCGACGCGCTCACGCCACGGGTCCGTGAACTGGAGCGCACACGCGTCCGGATCCGCGGCTACATCCTCCCCAGCTTCCAGCAGACCGGGCTCACCCAGTTCGTCCTGGTGCGCGACAACATGGAGTGCTGCTTCGGCCCCGGCGCGGCGCTCCACGACTGCGTCGTCGTGCGGATGACGCCGGGCACGAGCGCCGAGTTCTCGATCCGGCCGGTGGCGGTGACGGGGGTGTTCCGCGTCGAGGAACTGCGCGGCCCCGGGGGGGGCCATCTGGCGATTTATGCGTTGGATGGCGACGACGTGAAGTGACCCCGCGGCGTTGGTACCATCGCTCCCCACCGGGGCGATACCGCCCTGCGTGACCCCGCCAGCCGCTCCACCGCGATGCTCTACTGGATCTACGACATCCCCTCGACGTCGCTGGCGCTGGGGATGATCGCGCTGTTCGTGGGGATCTACTGGGGCGGGGCGCTGGTCGTCCGGCCGATCCTCCGCCAGTTCGTCCGCTCGACCCCCGCCTGCAACGACGTCGTCGGCTACGTGCTCTCCTGCTTCTGCGTGTTCTACGGCCTCCTCCTCGGCCTGATCGCGGTCACGGCCTACCAGAATTTCTCCCTCGCCGAGGCCAACGTCACCCACGAGGCAGCGGCGCTGGCGGCGCTCTACGAGGACGTCGGCCAGTACCCCGCGCCGTGGGGCCAGAACCTCCGCTGGGCACTGCGCGACTACACGCGCTACGTGATCAAGTACGCCTGGCCACTGCAGCGCCGCGGCATCGTCCCGGTCGAGGGCACGATCCGTACGCAGGCGTTCCAGGAACAGCTCCTCGCCTTCCAGCCGGAGAGTCCCGCCGAGGAGATCCTCCACGCCGAGGCCCTGCGCCAGTTCAACAACTTCCTCGAGGCGCGGCGGATGCGCCTGTTCGCCGTGACGTCGAGCATCCCGGTGGTGATGTGGTACGTCGTGATCCTCGGCGCGCTGATCACGATCGCGATGGTCTGGTTGTTCGACATGAAGTTCGTCACCCATCTGCTCCTCGGCGGGCTGCTGTCGGCCTACCTCGGGACGATGATCTTCCTCATCGCCGCGATGGACAATCCGTTCCGCGGCGAGGTGAGCATCGAGCCCGAGGTCTTCGAGACGCTCTACGCCCACATGGTCGAGGAGTGAGGCGATGCCGCGCCGCCCCGCAACCCGCAGCCGCCGCGCCGCCGTCCGTGACGGCTGGGCCGCGACGCTCGCCGCCGTGCGGGCCCTCGGTCCGGTGGCGCTCGCCGGCTGCGGGCTGCCGACCCCGACGCGGACCGTGACCATCGGCCTGCTCCATTCGCAGACCGGTCCGGTGTCGATCAGCGCGACGCCGGTCCGCGACGCGCAGATCCATGCCGTCGAGGAGATCAACGCCGGCGGCGGCCTGCTCGGGCGGCAGATCGAGTTCACGGCACCCGACACGCGCTCCCGGGCCGACCTGTTCCCCAACCGTGCCCGCCGGCTGCTCGACGGCGGGGCGGTGGCGTTGTTCGGCTGCTGGTCGACGCCGTCGCGGAAGGCGGTCATCCCGGTCGTCGAGGAATACCGGCGGCTGCTGTTCTACGGCGTCCCCTACGAGGGCAACGAGTCGTCGAAGTACGTCGTCTACGGGGGCCAAATCCCCAACCAACAGGTCCTGCCGGTCCTCGACTGGCTGCAGTCGGCCGCCGGCGGCTTGCGGCGGCGGCTGTTCGTCATCGGTAGCGACGACCTCCACGGGCGGACGATGACCCACGTCGTCCGCCGGGCATTGATCGACCGGGCCCTGCAATTCGCCGGCGTGACCTTGGTCCCGCTGACCGCTCCGGTGACGGCCGACACGGTCGAGACGATCGCCGCCAGCGGTGCCGACTGCGTCCTCAGCACGCTCGCCGGGACCCCGGCCCTGGCGCTGTTCTCCCGGCTCGCGGAGGCCGGCCTCGATCCGCGCCGACTCCCGGTCGTGTCGACGACGATCGGCGAGGACGAACTGCGCCTCCTCCGCCCCGAGGTGGTGGCAGGGCACTACGCCGTCTCCGCCTACTTCCAGCGCGACCCGGGTGCTGCCAACGGCGAGTGGATCGCCGGCTTCCGCCGTGAGTTCGGCTTCGACCGGGTGACCAGCGACACGATGGAGACCGGCTACTCGCTCCTCCACCTCTGGGCTGCCGCCGTGCGCCGTGCCGGATCGGTGGCCACCGGGGCGGTGCTCCAGGCCCTCCGCGACGGCGTGTCGTTTGCCGGTCCCGGCGGCCGGCTGGCGATGGATCCAGCCACGCAGCACTGTGCCAAGCCCTGCCGGATCGGCCGGATCCGCACCGACCGGCAGTTCGACGTGGTCCACGAGTCGTCCGCTCCGATCCCCCCCGACCCCTACCCGGCGCTGGCGTTTCCCGGCTGGTCGTGCGATTGGACGAAGGAGGGCGTCGTCCGCGGGGCGGAGGTGAAACTCGATGGCGACCTTTGACGTCCAGCACACCGAGGGAATGCGCTGGGTGAAGGCCAGCCTCGCCGACGACACGATCCGCACCGAGCGCGGGGCCCTCAACCACATGCAGGGTGCGGTCACGATGGACGTGCCGTTGCCGTCGCTCCGCGCCGCCTGGGTGTCGCTGTTCTCCGACGAATCGCTCCTCCGGCCCCGGTTCACCGGCACCGGCACGGTGTTCCTCGACTCGACGCTCGGCGGCTACCATCCGCTGCGGATCGGGCGCGGCGAACAGTGGATCCTCGACCGCAAGTGCTTCTGGGTCTCCGACGGCGAGGTCGAGATCACGGTCCGCCGGGAGTCGTGGTGGACGGCGTTCCTCGCCGGCGAGGGGTTCATCTGGTACAAGACCGTGCTCCGCGGGGATGGCCAGGCGCTGCTGTCGGTCGACGGCCCGGTCGAGGAGATCCGCCTCGACGACGACCGGCTCGTGGTCGACGGCCCGCAGGTCGTGGCCCGGACGGCCGGCATCCGGCTGTCGCTCAAGCGACCGACGAGCAACTTCCTGAGTTTCTGGCTCAGCGGCCAGGAACGGAGCTACGTCTACGAGGGTTCGGGCCGGTTGCTGCTGTGCACGACCCCCTACTGGCGCAAGCGGATGCAGCAGGATCGGCTCGGTGCCGCCGCCGAATGACGTCGCCACGGGGTGGATGATGCCAGGCCCGCCGGCACCTCGGTCGGTCGCCCCGATCGGCCACATGAAGCGCTGCCTCGGCTGGGGGGCCGTCTGGGCGACGGTGGTCGTCGGCGGCGCGGCGCTGGCCTGCCCGTTCTGCGGCACCGTCGGGCCGACGCTGGCGATGCGCCGCGATGCGGCGCCGACGACGGCGGTCGGCTCGGCGGCCGGGCCGGCGCTCGAGACACCGGCCGGCGGCCAGATGCAGCCGTTCACGGTCGGCGGCCTGATCCGCGGCCGCCCGCTCCCCGACGAGGCCCGCGTCACCGCGCGGGTGCCGGCGCCGGTAGCGGGGACTGCGCTGTTGTTCGGCGGTGGCGAGGCCCGCGCCGACGGCACGCCCTCTTTCGAGGCGGTCGCGGCCGACGAACTGCTTCTGGCGCACGTCGCCCGGGCGCCCGACACGGGCCGGCCGAGCGCCGAGCGGCTGGCGTTCTTCGCCGCGCGCCTCGAGCACCCTCTCGAGGCGATCGCCGCCGATGCGTTCGCCGAGTTCGGCCAGGCACCGTTCGCGGCGGTCCGCGCGGCCGCGCCGGCGCTCGCCGCCCGGCCCCTCGCCGAGTGGCTCAGCGATCCGGGGATCGACCAGCGCCGCCGCGGGTTCTACGGCCTGGCGCTGGGGATCGTCGCCCACGCCGGCCTGCCGGCCGATGCCCCGGCCTCGTCGGCCCCGCTCCGCGCGGCGCTCGAGGCCAACGCCGACGATTTCCGCGCCGGCAGTGACGGGCTGATGGGGGGGCTGCTCGTCGCCGACGGCCCGGCGGGGCTCGAGTGGCTCATGGCCCGCGTCTCGCCGCAGCGCCCCGTCGAGCAGAAGCAGCTCCTCGCGGCCCTGCGTTTCGCCTGGGAAGAACTGGCCGCCACCATCCCCCGCGAGCGGATCGTGGCGGCGACCGCGACCCTCGCCACCAGCCCCGTGGTCGCCGCCGACGCGGTGATCGACCTGGCGCGGGAGCGCGGCTGGGACCACGTCGACCGCGTCGCCGGGCTGTGGCACGCGCTCGGCGGCGACGATCCCCACGTGCGCCGCGCGGTGGCCGGCTACCTCACGGCCTGCCCGCGCCCCGAGGCGCGGGCGCATCTCGAGGCCCTGCGCCGCTCCGACGGGCGCCGGCTCGACGAGGCGATCCGTGCCGCCGGGCTGCTCCGCGCCGAGTAGGCCCAGGCGCTCAGCGCAGTTGCGTCGACGCGGCGACCTCGGGACCCTCGATCAACCGGCTCCCGGGCAACGGCCGACCGCGCATCCCGTCGACGACGCGGGCCGCCCCGTCGGTGGCCACCGGGCCGATGGGGGCCAGCACGGAGGCGGCCAGCGGTCGATTCCCCGGGAGGGTGGCGGTGCCCCGCGGCGGATCCTTGGGGCGCGGCGCCGGCACTTCCTCGGCGGGGGTGGTGCGGCCAGCGCCGGGCTTCGGTTCGCCGGTGCCCGCCGGCGGGGTCGATTCCTCGACGGTGGCCGGGTCGCGGGGCTCGAGCTGCTCGACGGCCGTCGCGGCGCCGACGTCGGAGAAGCGCTGCGTGATCGGGCCCCGGCTGAACACCCCCGGCCGCGAGTGGCCGTAGTCGAGGTACAGGCTGGCGTCGCGCTGCCGGGCGCGGCGGTAGGCGTCGAAGTAGGCCTTCCCCGGCCACGGCCCCTCGGCGAGGAACACACCGTTGTATTCCAGGAGCGAACCCTTGCGGAAGTGGAGCTGCGAGATCGAGCGGTTGTAGTCGACGAGCGACCGGTAGTAGGCGCTCTCGGCGTCGGCGCGGCGGCGCTGGGCGTCGAGGAGCTGGTCGAACGTCACCGTCCCGGCATCGTAGGCGGCCTGGACAGCCTCCACCTGCCGCTCGGCGGCGACGCGGCGGTTGAAGTTGGTCTGCGACAGCGCGAAGTTGGTGTCGACGTTGCGCACCGCCTCGACCAGGGCGTGGGAGGCCTCGAGTTCCTCGTCCTGGAGGCGGGCCCGCTCGCGGGCCAGTTGCAGCTGGTGGTGACGGACGGTGGCCAACTCGCGACGGAACCCGAGCGGCATGAGAAACTGCGCCCCGGTCTGCCACTCTTGGAACTGCCCGCTGAACAGCGACGAATAGGCGTCGGTCCCGGCGAGCGGATCCTGACCGTTGGCGTTGTAAGGGGTGTAGTTCTGGTTGATCAGTTCCTGACCCATGCCGAGGAACCGCCACCGGCCGACGAGATCGAGCCGCGGCAGCAGCAGGTTCTTGGCCGCCACCAGCTCGAGTTCGCGCTGCTTGATCACCCACTTCTGCTTCCGCAACTCGGCCGACCGCGACAGCGCCTCGGTGAGGGCCTGCTGCCAGTCGAAGGCGATCCGGGCCGTGGTCGGCTCGTCGGCGGGGCGGATCAGGCGCCCGTCGCTGGCAGAGATCCCCATCATGTAGCGGAGGCGGTTCTCGCAACGGTAGACGTCGGTCAGCGCGCTTTCCACGTCGCTGCGGAAGAAGAAGTACTGCTCGCGCGCCTGGGCCTCCTTGTCGGCCTCGCCACCGCGCGACTGCTCGACATACAGCGCGTGGACTCGCCTCCAGGCCTCGAGGGCGCTGTCGCGCCCCGCCTTGCGCGCCTCGAGGTTGCGGTAGGCGAAGTACAGCTCCCAGTACGACTGCTCGGTGTCGCTGACGAGATTGCGGACGCCGGCCTCGAAGTCGGCCAGCGAGATGTCGGCGTTGATCCGCGCCAGCAGCACGCCGCGGAAGATCGGCCGGCCGTCGATGTTGTTGAACGGGTCGGGGCCGGCGATCCGGTTGTAGGTCAATCCGGCGCCCTCGAGGAGCGGCTGGTTGAAGGTGAAGTCGTAATTGGTGGTGAACGTCGATGGCACGCCGTCCTGGCGGATCGGCGAGTTGTTGTTGTCGTAGAGCGTCGTGTTGGCAAAGCCGAACGTCGCCCCGGTCGCCGTCCGTTTGGTGATGCTCGTCGTCCAGTTGCCGGTGTCGCCGAGGAACTGCTGCTGGAAGATCTGGGTGCCGATTCCGCCGACGTTCTGCGGCCTGTTCTGCCGTTCCCAGGTGAGCGAACTGGCCAGCTGGGCGTCGAAGAACGCCAGCGCCGGCTCGACGCCGCGGATCGGGTCGGTCTCGACGATCGCGGGGTCGTAGACGGTCGGCGTGCCGGCCGGTTGGGTGAGCAGCGACACCGGCGGCTCGCCGGTCTGGGGGCGCGGCCCGCCGAAGCTGCCGAACCGGCCGCCGAGGTTCCGCAGCACCTTGCCGTTTTCGAGCGCCGTGCGGATCGCCTCCTCGAGGCTCACTTCCCAGATCTGGTCGAAGCGGGCGTTGGAAAGGGTCAGCGGCTCGACCGTGCCGGCCGCCTCGTCGAGCGGCGGCGAGCA
>JAGWVR010000012.1 GCA_018970785.1 Planctomycetota bacterium | reverse complement strand
GCCGACGACCGCACCCGGCCAAGCCGGCCAGCGGCAGGGCCGCCAGGCAGCCGGCGGTCGCGCGACGTCGCGAAAATCGCTCGTGGTCCACGGGTGCCGTCCGGTGGGAACGATGCCTCGACCGACAGCGTACCGCGACGGCGCGTCGGGAGAGGCCAATGGGGTGGAGACGGTTGGTGGGGAGGTAGCGGACACGTTGCGGGGCGTGGACAACCGCGCGGGAGTCTGCCGAAGACCACTCCTGGGTCGGGTCGGAAGTCCGCGGGGTCTCGACCGGTCGGAGAGATCGTGATGACGTTGCCGGTGGAAACGGGACGGGCAGGCACCGCGGCGCCGGTGTTCCAGACCCTCGCGCCCGTGTGGGTCGCGGGCGTCGCCGACCTCCTCGCGGCGCTCGTCGCCGCCGGCGAGGAGCGCTTCTTCCACCCCCATCCGTTCGATCACGCCACGCTCCGCCGGCTCGCCGTCGCCACGCCGTCGGGAGACGAGTACCACGTCGCGGTCACGCGGAGCCGGGTGGTGGCCTATGGGCTGCTCCGCGGCTGGGGTGAGGGGTTCGCCGTGCCGAGCCTCGGCCTGGCCGTCCACCCGGCGGCGCGCGGGGCGGGCGTGGCGCGGCGGATGATGGCCCATCTCCACGCTGTCGCGCGCCGCCGCGGGGCGAACCGGGTCCGGCTCACCGTCGTCCGCGGCAACCGGCCGGCGACGGCCCTCTACGAGTCGCTCGGCTACCGGCTCGAAGCCCTCGACGAGCGGCGCCTCGTCGGCGTCGTCGATCTCGAACACCGTGCGGAGGAGCAGGCGGCATGAAGGGGCGGATCGCGATCGCCGAACCGGATCTGTCGGGCCTCGAGGAGGAGTACGCGCTGGCGGCGATCCGCAGCCGCTGGATCTCCTCGACCGGCGAGTTCCTCGACCGCTTCGAGCGCGAGTTCGCCGCGGCGTGCGGCGGCGGCGAGGCGATCGGGGTCAGCAACGGCACGACGGCGCTCCACCTGGCGCTCGAAGCGCTCAACGTCGGTCCCGGCGACGAGGTGATCGTCCCGTCGATGACCTACATCGCCACCGCCAACGCGGTCCGCTACTGTGGCGCCGAGCCGGTGTTCGTCGACGTCGAGCCGTCGACCTGGTGCCTCGACCCGGCGCGCGTCGAGGAGGCGATCACGCCGCGGACGAAGGGGATCATCGCCGTCCATCTCCTCGGCCATCCGGCCGACATGGACCCGCTCCTCGACCTCGCCGCGGTCCACGGGCTGTGGGTGGTGGAGGACGCGGCCGAGGCGACGTTCGCGACCTACAAGGGGCGGACGACGGGAAGTCTGGGCCGGATCGGGACCTTCTCGTTCTACGGCAACAAGGTCCTGACCTGCGGCGAGGGGGGGGCGGTGACGTTCCAGGAACGGTCGCTGGCGACGCGGTTGCGGATGCTGCGTGGCCAGGGGATGGATCCGAAACGCCGCTACTACTTCCCGATCGTCGGCTTCAACTACCGCCTCACCAACGTCGCCGCCGCGATCCTCTGCGCGCAGCTGGAGCGCCGCGAGGCGATCGTCGGCCGCCGCCGCGAGATCGTCGCCCTCTACGAGTCGCGGCTCCGCGGAGCGGCGGGGATCACGCTCCGCGCCGACGCCCCCTGGGCGGTGACGTCGCCGTGGATGTTCTCGGCGCTGGTCGATCCGGCACCGGGCATCGACCGCGACGGCGTCGCCCGCCGCCTGGCGGCGGAGGGGGTCGAGACCCGGCCGCTGTTCGTGCCGATCCACACGCTGCCGCCGTACCGCGTCGACCATGCCCGGCGCGGCGGCGAACTGCCGGTCACGGCGCGGTTGGGAAGCGACGGGCTGATGCTCCCGACCCACACGCTCCTGTCCGACGCCGACGTCCACGACGTCTGCGACAGGCTCATCGCCGCCGTCGCCACCGGCCGGCCGGGACGGCTCCGCGCCGCCTGAGCGGAACGGTCAGGCGAACAGGTCCTCGACGGGGCGTCCTTTGCCGTCCTCGGTGGCGTAGAACGGCCGCCCCTCGATCTCGAAGGCGGTGGCGGGATCGACGCCGAGCGCGGAAAACAGCGTGGCGTGGAGATCGGCGATGGTCACCGGATTCTCGACCGCCAGGCAGGGGCGCTCGTCGGCGGTCCGGCCGTAGACGCTGCCGCGTTTCACGCCGCCACCGAACAGGACGACCGTCGAACCGCCGGTGAAGTGGCGGTGCTGGCCGTAGTGGGCCGGCTCGAGGAGGAAGTCCTTGGGGCTCTTCGCCTGGTCGGTGGCCGTCGAGCCGGGCCGCCCCTCGGTGATCATGTCGCGGCTGAACTCGCTGGCGATCACCACCAGCGTTCGGTCGAGGAGGCCGCGGGCCTCGAGGTCACGGACGAGGGCGGCGATCGGGCGGTCGATCTCGGCGTGCATCCGCGCCACCGTCTCGTGGCCGCGCTCGTGGGTGTCCCAGTGAAGGAACGGGACGTATTCGGTCGTCACCTCGACGTACCGCGCCCCCTGCTCGACGAGGCGCCGGGCGAGGAGGCAGCCGCGGCCGAACCGGCCGGTGTCGTAGCGCTCGACGACCTCCTTCGGCTCGCGCGTGATGTCGAACGCCTCGCGCTCCCGCGACGACAGCAGACGGTGGGCGTTGTCGACGCTGCGGAGGAGCGATTCCTGGTGGTAGTCGCTGGTGAACTCGCGGCGCGGCGAGGCGGCGAGGAGCTTCTTGAAGTGCCGCTCGCGGGCGGCGAACCGGTCGCCGTCCATGCCCTGCGGGGGGCGCACGGCCAGCGCCGCCTCCTCGGGGAAGGGGAGGTTGAGCGGGGAGAACTCGCTGCCGAAGAACCCGCCGGTGGTGAACGCCTTGATCTCCTCGTTCTCGCCGATCCCCTCGAGGCGCTGGCCGATGGTGACGAACGGGGGCATGGTGGCGTTGCGCGGTCCGAGGACGCGGGCCATCCAGGCACCGAGATGGGGGCAGGCGACCGTCTGCGGGGGCACGTAGCCGGTGTGCCAGTGGTACTGGTGGCGCGAGTGGAGGATGCTCCCCAGGTCGGGTTGGACGTGGGACCGGACGAGCGTGCCGCGGTCGAGGACCGACGCGATCTCGCCGAGCCCCGCGCAGATCCGGACGCCGTCGATCGCCGTCGGGATCGCCGGAAAGGTGCTGATCACGTCGGCGACGGCGAGCCCCGGCTCGAACGGCGCGTAGCGCTTCGGGTCGAACGTGTCGGGGGCGGCCATCCCGCCGGCCATCCACAGGACGATGATCGCGTCGGCACGTGCCGGCGGCGCCGGCGCGGCGCCGAGCAGCCGGCGTGGTTCGGGGAGGGCGAGCGTCGCGCCGGCGGCGGCGGCCAGCGCGCCGACGAACTCACGGCGCGTAGCGGCCTGCGACGGATCGCGGCTCGGACGGTGTGCCATCGGTCGGTCTCCCGGGGGTGTCTCGCGATCGGCCTCTCCACACTGGAGCCACACCGGACCCCACACCGGCCTCGCCACGGTCGGCCGATCGCCGGATCGCGCATGGCCGGAACGTGGACGGCCGACACCTTCTCGACTTTTCTACTGTAGAGTCTGTTCCGGCGAGAGGCTGACAAGGGCATCGGCCTGTCGGCAACTCCCCGGCACCGCCACACGTTCCCCATGTCCCAGGGACCCGCGCAGCCCCTCCGCCGTCGCCCTCGCATCGGCCCGTCGCCCCGTGCTGCGGGTCGAGGCGAGGGCAGAGGCGCGGGGGGCGTCCCCCTCTGTCGAGCCCGAGCCGAGGCTGTCCGCTCGACCGTCGGGGCGGCCGCCCCGCCCCGAACCTGGAGGAGCCCGATCGATGCCGACCGGCAACCGACCCGATGAACCTGCCGCCCCTCGCGACCCCCCCTTCGCCCCCCCGTGGTGGCTCCGAAACCGCCACGCCCAGACGATCCTCCCGGCGCTTTTCCCATCCCCCGACATGCCCCACACCGCGACGCTCCACCGTGTCGAGTTGCCCGACGGCGACGCCCTCGCCCTCCACGACGACCTCCCCGCCGGTTGGGCGCCGGGGGGGCGGGTCGCCCTCCTCTCCCACGGCCTGGCGGACCACCACCGCACGCCCTTGCTCGTGCGCCTCGTCGCCAAGCTCGGTGCCCGCGGCGTCCGCGTCTTCCGCTGGGACATGCGCGGCTGTGGCGCCGGCATGGCCTGGGCGCGGCTGCCGTACCACGCCGGCTGCTCCGCCGACCTGGCGGCGGTCGTCGCCGCGGTCGTCGAGCGCTGCCGCGGGGCCGCCGGCATCGATCCCGACCTGACGCTGTTCGGCGTCTCGCTGTCGGGCAACGTCCTCCTCAAGTACCTCGGCGAGGCGCCGGCGCGCGTTCCCGCCGCGGTCCGCCGGGCGATCGCCGTCAACCCGCCGATCGATCTGGTCGCCGGCGTCGAGTCGATCGCCAGCCGTGCCAACCGGGTCTACGACCGCCACTTCACCGGCGTCCTCGTCAAGCACCTCGAGGCGTGGTGGGAGATGCGCCCCGACGCCGTCAAGCCGACCAACCCGACGCGCCCGCGGACGCTGCGCGAGTTCGACGATTGGTTCACCGCCCCGGCGATCGGCCGCCGCGACGCCCTCGACTACTACCGTCACGCCAGCGCCGCGCAGTTCATCCCCGCGATCGCGATCCCGACGACGATCATCACGTCGCGCGACGATCCGCTCGTGCCGTTTTCGATGTTCGCGGCCGACCGCGTCGCCTACCCCGGCTGCGTCCGGCTCGTGGCCACCGACCATGGCGGCCACGTCGGCTTCGTCGGGCGGCGCGGGCCCGATCCCGACACGCGCTGGCTCGACTGGCGCGTGGTCGAGATCGTCACCGGCCAGCCCGTCGACGTGGCCGCGGCTGAGTGACGCCGGCCGGCTACCGCACGAAGAGGAACTCCGGCAGCATCATCACCGACCACAGGCAGTCGGCGACCGACGCGTCGCTCGGTTCGGTGCCGAGCAGGTCGCGGACCGCCGCCGCCTCGGCGGCCGAGGGGGGCCGCGCCAGCGCCGCGATGAAGATCGCGTCGGCGATCGCCGCCGGGTCGTCGCTGCAGGCGGCGCGGATCCGGCCGGCACCGCTGCGGAGCGTGTCGGCGAGCGACTGGTCGTTGGCCAGCTGGATCGCCTCGAGCGTCGACAGCTCCCCGGGGCGCGCCGTGACCACCTGGTCGCGGTTGGGCCGCCCGAGCGCGGTTTGCAGCGGCGTGCATTTGACGAGCACCGCCCGGACCATCGGCAGCGGCCCGGTGGCCGTCGCGGCGGCGACGCCGGCGGCGAACGGCGCGTCGGCCGCGCCCCAGATGCTCTGGTCGGCGACGACGACGGCCGGCTGCCAGTCGGCCGGTTCCTTCCCCGTCGCGTAGCGCCCCTTGCCGTTCGGGAGCCCGGCCGACCATTCCCAGCCGGCGTCGCTGCCGACGGCCAGCGCCGTGCCGTCGGTGAGGCGGATGCGGAGCTCGGCCCGGAGCGCCGCCGGACCGCCGGCGGCGGCGTTGGCGGCGACGACGAGGATCTCGTTGTCCCCCGCGGTCAACGCCCCGGTGACGACCTCGGTCACGGGTGTGTTCCATGCCGTGGCGGCGGCGACCTTCCGTCCGTTGACGAACACCGTCGCCTCGTTGTCGCACGTCACCACACAGGCGCCGTGGACCGGTGCGGCCGGCAGCGCGACGCGCTTGCGGAAGGCGAGCTTCTCCCCCGGCGGCGCGGCGGCGGCGGCGTTGGACCAGATCCAGGCGGCGGTCGGCGGCGCGGGGGGTGGCGCCGCGGGGTCGGGCCGCTGCCGCGCCACCTCGGCGTCGGGGCGGCCGGGGGCGGCGCCGGTGAGCTGCCACAGGGCGTCGACGAACTGCTCGGCGGTGAGCCGCCGGGGGAGCGGGCCGCGGAACGGCGCCGCGGTGGCGGGGAGGCCGGCGACCGGCGGCGTGGCGGCGCCGTAGGCGGCCGAGGTGCAGATCGTCTCGAGCGAACGGCGCACGTCCCAGCCGCCGGCGACGAGGTCGGCGGCGAGCCAGTCGAGCAACTCCGGGCTGAACGGCGGGGCACGGAGCGCGTCGACGGGATGGACGATGCCGCGGCCGAAGAGGCGCTGCCAGAGGCGGTTGACGAGCGTCCGCGACAGCCAGCCATTGCGGGGCAGGGTGAGCAGCGCCGCCAGCTGCCGGCGGCGCTCGGCGGGCGGGGCGGCGGGATCGACCTGGCCGAGCTCGGGAAACGGCCAGGCCGGCGTGGCCACGGCGCCGGTCTTGGCGTCGCAGCGCTCCAGTTCGAGGGGGTCGGCGGAGACGATCGCCGCCAGGTCGTAGGTCTGCTTGAGCGTCCAGCGGTCGACGAAGCTGTCGTGGCAGCTGGCGCACTTGAGGTTGATCCCGAGGAACGTCTGGCCGACGTTCTGGGCGAACTGGATCGGCACCGTCTGGCTGGCGTTCACCGTGCCGCGCCACACGATCCCGTCGGCGAACCCGCGCGACTCCTCGCCGGGGGCGACCAGCTCGCGGACGAACCGGTCGAACGGCATGTTGTCGACCAGCGCCCGGTGGAGCCAGGGGGTGATCTGCCGGCGGCCGCCGGTGATGAACCCGGTGCCGGTGTAGTCGTTGCGGAGCAGGTCGTTCCAGAACGTCATCCAGTGCTCGGCCCGGGCGAGGTCGTCGGCGAGCAGGTCGCGCACCAGCCGCGCCCGTTTGCCGGGATCGCCGTCGGCGACGAACGCCGCGACCGCCGTGGGCGCGGGGAGCAGCCCGACCAGATCGAGGCTGGCGCGGCGGATGAACGTGGCGTCGTCGCAGGGGGGCGGGATCGGGATCCCCTGCGCGGCCAGGTGGGCGTCGAGGATCCGGTCGATCGGATGGGTCCGGCCGGCGTGGGGGGGTGGCAGCTCGACCGGCACGAGCTCGAGGGGCGCCTCGTGGACGGCCCCGCCGAACGAGAACCCATCCTCCCAACCGGCCCCGGCGACGATCCAGCGGCGCAGGACGTCGACCGCGGCGGCCGGGAGGGCGTCTCCCTCTTTCGGCATCCGCAGGTCGGGTTCGGCGCTCGTCACCCGGAGGAACAGCTCGCTCTCGGCCGGCTTGCCCGGCACGATCGCCGCCTGCCCCGAATCACCGCCGGCCAGCGCCAGCGTCCGGTCGGTGAACGAATAGCCTCCCTGCCGGGCGCTGCCGGTGTGGCACTTCGCGCAGTGCTTCCGCAGGATCGGCACGACCTCGTGGGCGAAGTCGACGCCGTCGGCCAGCGCACCCGGCGTGGCCAGCACCGCCGCCGCCCCGACCACGAGCGCGGCCCACGACCGCGAGCCAGTGCGAATGGGCATAGTTGATCCCGCTTGTCCGCGGACGAAACGATCCACGCCAGAACGACCACCGTGTTCCAGGGACCCGCGAAGCCCCTCCGCCGTCGCCCTCGCATCGGCCCGTCGCCCCGTGCTGCGGGTCGATGCGAGGGCAGAGGCGCGAGGGGCGCCCCCCTCTGTCGAGCCCGAGCGAGGCTTCATCCGCCGATCCACCGACCGGGCACGCCCGGGAAGTCACCGTCATTTCTTCTTCTTGAACCGGCCACCGTTGCCCTTGTCGCGCGACAGCGTGTAGGCGATCAGGTCGAGGACCTCCTCCTCGTTCAGCGTGTCGATCAGCCCCTTGGGCATCAGCGACTGCGACGAGGTCTGGATCTCGGTGACGTCGCTGCGCGGGATCGTGACCGCCTTGGTGGCGTCCTCGGGATCGGTGACGACCGTCAGCGAGTCGGGCGACTCGGCGACGATCCGCCCCGTGTAGGCCTTGCCGTCGGCGGTGAGGACGATGCTCGCCTTGTACTGGTCGGAGATCACCTTGCTCGGCTCGACGATCGCCTCGACGAGATCCTTGACCTGGAACCGGCCGGCGGCCTGGGTGAGGTCCGGGCCGGTCGAGCCCCCCTCCTCGCCGAAGCGGTGGCAGACGATGCACCGGGCCGCCGCGAAGGCGCGCTTGCCGTGCTCGAAGTCGCGGCCGGAGTCGAGCTTGTCGGACGCGGCGGCGAGCACCGCCGCGGTGGTCCACTGCCGCCCCGGCCCCTCGGGCGCCGGCAGCGGCGGCGCCACCCACGGCTTGCGGACGCCGAGGGTCTCCAGCCCCATCCGCTCGTTCTCGCTCAGCGTCGCCAGGCTCTCCGCCTCGATGTTGGTGAGGAACTTGCGGAAGCTGTTGCCGCCGGCCCACTGCCGTGCCCGGGCGAACCATTCGTAGTAGCCCTTGCGGTCGGCCGTGGTCCAGGCCGACGCGTCGGCCGCGCGGAGGACGTAGGCGTAGTGGATCTGGAGGAGATCGCTGCGCTTCTCGAGCGCCGAGCGGACCGCGCCGCCGTAGGAGGCGTTGCGCTCGATGAGCCGATCCAGGTCGGCCTCGCGCGGCGCGAGATTGGTCGTCGCCGCCGAGCCGGTCGGCGCCGCCAGCGCCGCCACCAGTTTGCCCACGATCCCCGGCGCCCGGACCGCCACCAGGACGCTGGCCAGCTGGCGGTCGAGCTCGTAGTCGCCCGACGGGAACAGCGGCCCGAGGCGGGCGGCGATCCGCGCCGCGGCCGCGTCGTCCGGGGCGCCCAGGCGCACGAGCGTCAATTCGTAGGCCCGCGCCAGGTCGAGTTTCTCCGCCGTCGCGAGCCGGGCCGGGTCGAGCGCGTCGAGGGCGGCGAGGACGGCGGGCTGCGCCGGCGGGTCGGCCTGCCGGGCGACCGCGATCGCCCCCTGGATCACGGCCGTCGCGTCGGCGGCGCCGAGCACCTTCCCCTGCCAGAGGCCGATCGGACGGTGCTCCAGCGCGACGCGCGCCGCCGCGCGGACGAACCGGTCGGGGCTGGCGAGGTGGGGCAGGGCCGCCGCCACCGCCGCCGCATCGTCGCCCGGCCGGTGGAACGCCTCGAGCGAGCGGCGCAGGGCGCGCGCGTCGGCGCCGCGCGGGTCGCGCGCGTCGACCGGCGCCGTCGGCTCGGGCCCGGAGTAGCTGACGCGGTACAGCTCCGACTGCCCGCCACGGCCGCCGACGGTGAAGTACATCGCCCCGTCGCGGAGAATCGTGACGTCGGTCAGCGGCAGGGGCGTGCGCGAGAGGAACTCCTCCTTCCGGCCGGCGTAGGTCGAGCCCTGCGGCTCGAGGTGGATCGCGTAGATCGTTCCGAACGTCCAGTCGCAGATGAACAGCGCCTTCTGGTACGCCGCCGGGAACTTCGCCCCCGTGCCGAACGTCACCCCGACCGGCGAGCCGGGGCCGATGTCGACGGCCGCCGGGAGGCTGTCGGGATACCAGGCGGGCCAGTTCGACGACCCGCTCCGCCAGCCGAGCTCGCTGCCGCTGGTGGCGTGGTTGACGCGCGTCGGGCGGTACCAGGGGGTGCCGAAGTCCCACTCCATGTCGGAGTCGTAGACGAACAATTCGCCGTCGGCGTTGAAGTCGAAGTCGTAGGCGTTGCGGTAGCCTGCCGTCCACACCTCCCACTCCTTGCCGTCGCGGTCGGTCGAGACGACGAACCCGCCCGGCGCGAGGATCCCGGTGGCGTGGCCGTTGGCATCCCACATCCGCGGGATGACGACGTCCTCGTCCCAGTTGGCGGGCAGTCGGCTCGTCGCCCCGGGGGGCAGTTCGACACGGCGCTGGTTCGGCCGGATGCCCCCCATCGACTGTGGCTCGGTGACGTTCGTGACCTCGAACGGCACCTTCGTGTGGTTGCCGCAGACGATGAACAGCCGCGTGCCGTCGGGCGACAGGCGGATCGCGTGGGGGCCGTGCTCGCCGCCGCCGTCGAAGGCGCGGAGCTTCTCGACCGCGTCGAGGGTGTCGTCGCCATCGGTGTCGCGCACGCGGTACAGGCCGCTGCCGGGCCCGCCGTTGCAGACGACGTACAGGCTGTCGAACGCCCAGAGGAGGCCCTGGGCGCCGGTGAGCGGCACGGGGATCTTCTCGACGACCGTCGGCCGCGAGCCGTCGAGGGGCGCGGGGGTGATCCGCACCAGACCCTTGTCACCCTGGTCGCTGGCGATGAGCCGTCCCTTGCCGTCGGTACCGAGGCAGACCCAGCTGCCGAGCTCGTCCTTGGGGACGACGAACAACCGCTCCACGGTGAACCCGGCCGGCACCGCGAACGGGGGCGTGGCGGCGTCGGCAGGCACGGCGGTGCCGGGAATGATCGTCGGCATCACCTCGGCAGCCTGGTCCCAGCGGGCCGCAGGGTCGGCCGCCAGGCACAGGGCGGTGCCGGCCGTCAGGCAGACAATCGTGACGAACGCGCGCATGGGGCTGGGCCTCGGGGATCGGGAGGGAGTGGTGAGAGCCCGACTGGCCGTGCGGGCCCACCACCGCGGCGGCCTATGATAAACACCGGACCCTCCGGCGCGATCGCGAGCATGAGCGAACCGACCAGCGAAGGACCCCGGCGTTTCGCCGTCGGCGACCGGGTGATCAGTAACCCAGCCACGTGGCGGCCGAACGCCTTCGACTCCTGGGGCCGTGGCCGCGGTGTGGGGATCGTCGTCGCCCCGCCGTTTCCGCTGCCACCCGACGAGGTCGACGTCCGCTGGCCGGCCGGCCGCTGCTTCGAGTCAACCGGCCAGCTGCTGCCCGCCCCGGGCCCGGAATGAGCCACGTATCGGAAACGACCGTGGCGGCGGAAGGGCTCTCCGCGCGAACTATACTTGCCGGGTTCGCGTCCCGGATTCCCCGCAGGAGGCAGGCATGGCCCGGTCCATCCACCCGTCGTCGCATCTCCCCCTCGCGCTGCTTCTGCCCCTCGTGGTCGCCTGCGCTGGCGCCGCCGGTGCCGCCGAGGAGGAGATCCTCTGCCGCTGCCACCACGGCGGGCTCCACGACCACGCCGGCCAGGCGGCGGCCGCGGCCGCCGCGGGAGAGCCGGCGCCGCGGCAATACGCCCCCGACCGCGCCGTCGACATGCTCCATCTGAAGATCGACTGCACCCCCGACTTCGCCCGCCACTCGGTCCGGGCGACGACATCGCTGTCCTTCAAGCCGATCGCCCGGCCGCTGTCGGCGCTGCGCCTCGACGCGGTCGACCTCACCGTCCACGCGGTCCGCGCCGAGGCGGCCGGCGCCGCCGTGCCAGTGGCCGACGTCGTCGTGGCGCGCGATTCGATCACCGTGAGCTTCGCCGAACCGATCCCCCCCGGCCGCGAGGCCACGCTCCATGTCGACCACTCCGCCGAACCGCGCCGCGGCCTCTACTTCCGCACGCCCGACATGGGCTATCCCGCCGGCGACACGCACGTCTGGACGCAGGGGGAGTCGCACGAGGCCCGGCACTGGTTCCCGTGCCACGACTATCCCAACGAGAAGTGCACCACCGAGATGATCTGCCACGTCCCGCCGGCGATGACCGTGCTCTCCAACGGCCGGCTCGTCGGCGAGGAGACCGACCCCGCCACCGGGCTCAAGGCGGTGCGCTGGCTCCAGGACAAGCCGCACGTCAGCTACCTGGTGTGCCTCGTCGCCGGGCACCTGGTGAAGCTCGAGGGGAAGCACCGCGACGTGCCGCTGGCGTTCTGGACGCAGCCGTCGACGGCGGCCGTCGCCGCCAACTCGTTCCGCGACACCCCGGGGATCATGGCCTACTTCGAGGACGAGATCGGCGTCCCCTTCCCGTGGGTCAAGTACGACCAGGTGACGATCCAGGATTTCGTCGCCGGCGGGATGGAAAACACGAGCCTGACCACGCTCACCGACCAGACGCTGTTCTCCGGCGAGACCGAGAACATCCGCACCACCCGGTCGCTCGACGCCCACGAGATGGCCCACCAGTGGTTCGGTGACCTGGTGACCTGCAAGGACTGGAGCCACCTGTGGCTCAACGAGGGGTTCGCCACCTACTACTCCCACCTCCACGCCGGCCACCTCCTCGGCAAGGACGAGCTGCTCTACGGCCTGTGGCTCGACGCCGAGAACAAGATCCTCCCCAACGCCGCCGACCCGCGGCCGATCGTCTTCAAGGGCTACCGCGACGCGCGGGAGCAGTTCGACTGGCGTGCCTACCCCAAGGGGAGCTGGGTCCTCCACATGCTCCGCCACCAGCTCGGTGCCGATCTCTACCGCCAGGCGGTCCGCACCTACCTCGAGCGCCACGCCTACGGCACGGTGACCAGCGACGACTTCCGCCAGGTCCTCGAGGAGACGAGCGGCCGGCCGCTCGACCGGTTCTTCGACCAGTGGCTGTACCACGCCCGTCACCCCGACCTGAAGATCGACTACCGCTGGCAGGCGGAGGAGAAGCTCGCCCACGTCACGGTCCGGCAGACGCAGCCGGTGTCGGCCGACGTCCTCCTGTTCGCCTTCCCGGCGACGTTCCGGTTCGTGCTCCCCGACGGCACGGTCGTCGACCGGACCGTGGCCGTCGACGGCGCGACCCACGAGTTCGACTTCGCGCTCGCGGCGCAGCCGGTGCTGGTGCGCTTCGATCCGGAGCTCACGCTGCTTGCGCGCGTCGACTTCGACCTCCCCGAGGCGATGCAGCTCGTGCAGCTCGAGCGCGCCGACGACCCGATCGGGCGGATCCGTGCCGTCAAGGCGCTGGGCGCGAAGAAGACGCGCGGCGCCGTCGAGCGGCTCGGCCGGGTGCTCCGCGAGGATCCGTTCCGCGGCGTCCGCGAGCAGGCCGCGGCGGCGCTGCAGGCGGCCGGCAGCGACGAGGCGCTCGACGAGCTTTCGCGCTCGCTCGCCCAGCCCGACGCGCGCGTGAGGCGCCGCGTCGTCGAGGCGCTGGCGGCCTTCTACCGGCCGCAGGTGATGGAGCGGCTCGTGGCCGTCGCCCGCGACGAACCCAATCCCGCGATCCGCGCCGCGGCGCTCGAGGGGCTGGCCAAGTACGGCGACCCGCAGGCGCGCGACGCCCTCCTCGACGGGCTGCGGAGCGAGTCGTTCCGCCAGGAGGTGGCCGCCGGGGCGATCGCGGCCCTCGCCGCGACCCACGACGAGTCGCTCCTCGAGGCGCTGGTGCGCACGGTCAAGGCCCGGGGCGACGCTTTCCCGCCGCGGGTCCTCGCCCGGGCGCTGGAGACGGCCGGCCGGCTCGGCAACGAGCGGACCGAGAAGGAGACCGTCCGCGAGTTCCTCCTCGCCCACACCGCCGACCAGCGCCTTCCGGTCCGCTCGGCGGCGCTGGCCGCGCTCGGCGAGCTCGGGGATCCGCGCGCCCGGCCGGTGCTCGAGGGGTTCGCGCAGCTCGGCCCCGATGACCGTGTGGGGAAGGTGGCGACCGAGGCCCTCGAGAAGCTCCGCCAGCGCCAGCCGGCGGTGCCGCAGGAGGTGAAGGAGCTGCGCGGCGAGCTGTCGCGTGTCGCCGACGAGCAGCGGAAGCTGCGCGCGGAGATCGAGGGTGTCGACCGCCGGGTGAAGGAGCGCGTCGCGCCCCCCGCGCCGCCGGCGGCACCCGCGGCGGGGAGCGCCCCGGCGCCGACGGCGCCCTGACCGCGGCCGGGCGTCAGTCGAGCGGTTCGGAGCGGAACGCCGCGCCGAGGTAGCGGAAGGCGCGGCTGGCGTCGAGCGCGTGCCGCGACACCTCCGCGGCGGGGTCGCCGTCCTCCACGGCGTGCTCGAGCTCCTCGAGGCGGTCCTGGTAGAGGCGCGACTTGGCGCGGTGGTAGTCGCTGACGCGGCCGTGCCGCAGGTACGCGCCGACCACGAGGCGCCGGTTCCACCCCTCGCAGACCGGGATCCAGTCGGCTGCCCGCTTCGTGTCGCCGCTGATGGCGCTGGTCACCGCCTCGACGTTGGCCGCGGAGAGCTCCTCGAGCGCGACCTCCGGCGGCGGGTAGTAGGCGTAGCAGCCGACGACGCTGGCGGCGACGATCCCCCCCAGGCAGGCCAGCGCCAGCACCGGCGCGGGCAGGACGATGTCGTACCGGCCGACGCCGCGGTCCTTCTCCGGGGCGCGCAGCAGCCAGGCGTCGACGCGCCCGGCGGGATCGCAGCGCCGCAGGGCCGCACCGGCGAGCATGAGCACGCCGAGCAATCCCGCGCCGATCCATTCATGCGGCAGCGTCTCCATCCGGATCCGGTGGAGGACGTCGGCGGCGAAGCCCCCCGCCGGTACCGCGCCAGTGCCGTACGGGCCGCAGAAGCGGTCGAAGGCGTGGGTGTGGCCGGCGTCCTCGGCGTCTGCCGGGTAGAGCGGGCGTTCGATCCCGTAGGAGATCGCCAGCACCACCGCGACCATCAGCACGAGCCACACGGCGAGCTTGCGCCAGCCGTAGGTGAGCCACATCCAGGCGACGAGGCCGAGGTTCATGCCGGCGCCGAACGAGAGCAGCACGAAGGCGGCGCCGATCGAATTGCCGTGCTGGAACATCGATCCGAGCTGCCCCATCACCGTCATCGGCGTGGCGTAGGCCGGCAGGGCGACGGCGGTCATCAGCAGCGGGGCCGCCCGGTTGTCGTGGCCGAGGACGTTCTGCAGCGTGCCCGGCGGGAGCAGCACCGCGAGGATCCCGACGCCGAGCAGGCCGATGCCGACCAGCAGCGCCGTGCCGCTGACCGCCTCCCGGGCCATCGCCACGGCGATCGCCAGCATCCGCTTCGCCCCCGGCGGCGGGGCGGGGGGCTCGACGACGGGCAGCTCGGTGCCGGGAAAGAGCTTGTCGAACAGCCCCCCGGAGAGCATCACGACCACCAGCGAGCAGGCGGCGAACGCCATGATCGACAGCGGCTTGGAGAGCGTCAGGCCGTAGAGGATCGAGAGCGGATCGAACAGCGGGCTCGACAGCGCGAACGCGAAGATCGTCCCCACGGCGATGCCGCTTGCGCGCAGCTGCCGGCAGACGGGGATCACCCCCAGCGAGCAGCCGGGGAGGATCATCCCGATCAGCCACGACTGGACCAGCGACGACAGCGAGTTGGAGCCGAACAGGCGCCGCGTGTGGACGCGGCCGAGCAGCTTGTCGAGGACCGCGGCGATGCACAGCCCGGTGAGGATGAACGGCGCCCCCTGGAGCAGCGCCTGGATCACCCGCAGCACGATTCCCCACAGCAGCGCCATTCAGGGCTCCTCCGCAGGGGTGCCGGGGGGGAGCGTGGCGACGATCGCCGCGAGACGGTCGGCCGTCGCGGCGAGGTCGGCGGCCAGCGCCGTGGGGTCGCCGGGGGCGGCGAGGCGGGCGCTGCCGCGCGCGGCGAGGGCCGCGACGTCGTCCCAGGCGCCGCGCGGAAGTTCGGTGTCGGCGGCGAGCTGGGGGATCCAGCGGAGGATGTCCCGGAGTTCCGCGGTCGCCGCGGCGGCGTCGGCCGGCGCGGCCACGAGGCGGGCGGCACGCGCACGGATCGCGGGGGGCGCCGCGGCGAGGCTGCCGGGATGGTGCGCGGGGCGATGGTGCGTCGGCTCCTCCACCTCCCGCGGCGCCACCGATCGACCACACCCCGCGCTTCCCAGGGCGAGGGCCACCAGCACACGGATCGGCAGGGTGACGTGACGACGGTTCATGGCGCGACCGGGACTTCCACCTGGCGGATCAATCCGGCGACGAGCGCCGCGGCATCCCCCCGGTCGAGGCCGAGACGGACCGCGAGCACCGGCTCGGCGACCGCCTGGATGTCGTCGGGGGCGACGAAGGCGCGCCCCGAGAGCCAGGCCCGCGCCTGGGCCACCCGTTGCCACGTGAGCACGCCGCGCGGACTCGCACCGAGGGCCACGTCGGGATGGCTCCGTGTGCTCCTGGCGAGATCGACCAGATACCCCTGCACGGCGCCGGAGACGGGCACGGCCGCCACCCGGCGCTGGATACCTTCGAGTTGCCCTCGATCGAGCAGCGGGTGGTCCGCGTCGCCCTGCCGGCGCTGATCCTCGACGGCCGCGGCGAGCATCGCCACCTCGTCCTCGCGGTGCGGATAGCCGATCTCCAGCTTCATCGCGAAGCGGTCGAGCTGCGCTTCCGGCAGCGGATAGGTGCCGTGCTGCTCGTGGGGATTCTGCGTCGCGATCACGAAGAATCCGTCGGTGAGCGGCCGCCGCTGGCCGTCGACGGTCACCTGCCGCTCGGCCATCGCCTCGAGCAGCGCGCTTTGCGTCCGCGGGGTCGCCCGGTTGATCTCGTCGGCGAGGAGGATCTCGGAGAACACCGGACCGGGACGGAAGGCGAACTCGCGCGTCTTCTGGTCGAAGATCGAAAACCCGGTGATGTCGCTGGGGAGCAGGTCGGGGGTGCATTGCAGACGGGCGAAACTCCCCCCCAGGGCCACGGCGAGCGCCTTGGCGAGCGTCGTCTTGCCGAGCCCGGGCCGGTCCTCGAGCAGGACGTGGCCGCGGGCCAGCAGGCATTCGAGGACCCGCTGGACCACCTCCGGCTTGCCCTTGAGGACCCCTTCGAGCCGGTGCCGGACGCGCTCGATCGCCGGACGATCGCCGTCGGTCACCGTCGTGGAGAAGACCGCCGTGGCCATCAGCAACTCCCGGTGGTGGATCGGTGGCGAACACGACCCCGGCGGCCGGCCTCCTCGCGCAGCCGCGCCCACGACCAGGTTTGCCCGGCGAGGGTCGAGAAGGCGCGGGCCTCCGCGGGCGCGATCGCGACCTGCGGCGGGGCGTAGAGGGCGGCATCCACCAGCGTCAGCAGCGCCGCCGGCACGGGCGCGCCGGCGACTTCGCCGAGCCAGCGCGTCGGGGTCAGGTGCCGCGGTCGGGGAACGCCGGCGCGCCGGCAGCGGCGCTCGAGCCGCGACACCCAGTGCAGGACCGTCGGCCTCCCCGGCCGGAGCGGAAGCAGCAGTGTCGCCAGGTCGTCGGCGAGATCGGCCAGCCGCCGGCGCCAGCCGAGGGCCAGCAGGGCGCCGGCGCCGAGGATCGCGGCGGGCAGTGGGTGATCGAGCGCCCATCGCGCCATCGCCAGCAGGGTGTCGTACGTCCGCTCCACCAACGACCGTGGGGGGAGCAGCACCTCGTATCCCGGCGTCGGTTCCAGCGTGACCCAGTGGTCGTTGGCGGTGGAGAGTTCCGCCCAGACGTGGACGTCGTCGGCGAGCACCGGCGTGTGGCCGGCGTGCCGGTCATGGCGATCGGGGCGCACGTAGAACCCGGCGACCAGCCGTGCCGGGTAGCCGAGCGCCCGCAGTGCCCACACCGTCGCGGCGGCGAACAGGTGGTCGGGACCGCGCCGGGCGCGGAGGAGGAATTCGGCGACTCCATGACGGCAGTCGGCCGGCAGACGGTAGTCGGGATCGGGGGTGTGGAGCGTGCGGATCCGCTCCACGACGCGCTCGATCTGCGGCCACCCCGCGGGTAACCCGTCGACCCACGAGAGGACCAGATCGCGGACCTGCGCCGATTCCGGATCGTCGCCGTACTGCCGATAGGATTCGGCGCCGGACCGGGCAAACAACGGCACGAGGGGACGGAGCCGCGGGTCCTCGACACGCGTCTGGAGGTGGATCGGGAGCAGTTCGGGGATCTGCTCGCGGTCGAGGCGGAGGATCCCCGGCTGCGCCCAGCGGAAGAAATCGGCACGATCGAGCCTGTCGATGTGGAGACCGGTCACGCGGTTGGGGAGCGGGATCCGGTTGCCGCGCAGGTGCACCACGCGGATCGCATGGGTCTCCGGGGCGGCATAGCCGTCGCGCGCCACCACCGACTCGATCCGCAGCCAGGGGCGGCCGGCGACCGGCTCGATCGAGAGGCGCGGGACGATCATGTCGCCGCCGGCGGGGGGCTCGGCGTGCCACTCCACCCCGTCGAACCTGTCGAACGCCTCGAGCCGGAGGTGGAGGGGCACGCGCCCCTGGACGTGGAACAGGGCGGGCGAGGCGATGTCGCGGATCGCGCTGCGGTCGGGCCGCGCCGCGGTGCGCGCGAGGGAAAACTCCCGGCCCGCTTTCTGCGTGGTCGCCGCATCGTGACGTTCCGGGGCGCGGGCGGTCTCGGGGGGCAGGCTGATCGCGCGGTCGCTTTGGCGGACGGGCCGGGGAGTGCTGTAGGTGTCGTCGAACAGGTCGTAGAGCGACGGTTCGTGCGAGGTCATGAACGGCGCGTCGTCGATGGGGGCGAAGCTGCGGATGTTGTCCAGTCCGGCCACGAGTGCGTCGCCGTCGCCGACGCCCGACGTCGCCCGTGGGGAGGACCGATGCTGGCCGCCGGACGTGGGCATGAAGCCTTCGAGCGCCCTGACCCGGTGGCCGGTCACGGGGACCGCCGCGAGGGCCATCACCAGGCAGGTGGGCACGGCCGCCAGCCAGCCGCGCGACCGGCAGGCGTCGTCCACCGCGACGACCCGTCGGTGGACGGACCCGGTGTAGCTGCTCACCAGCCACCACGCGCCGCTCACGGCGAAGGCGACGACGAGCCAGAGGATCCACGGCGTCTCGGCCAGGGCCGAGGAGAACACCACCAGGAACATCGCCAGCACGCCACCGACGCGCCGGGCGTCGGCGTGGTGCGACCAGAGCGCGAGGAGCAGCACGGCGTTGCGGAACACGACCAGCGGCACCTGCTCCGGCGCGATCCCGGCCCCGACGGCGGACCGGATCGCCAGTTCGACGGTCAACCCCAGCAGGGAGCCCACGATGACGGCGATCCAGCGGGGCGCCGGCGCCGGCCCGAGCCAGTCACGTCGCGCCACTTCCCGCGCGGCGAGGGCGACGGCCCCCCCGGCGGCCACGACGGCGGCGGTGAAGGCGAGCACGTGGTGCGGCGCGTCGAGCACGAGCGTCGCGGCGTGGAAGGTCGCGGCGGCGAGGACCGCCATTCCGACCGCGGCCCCGCGCCCGGTCTGCGGCGCCGCGAGGGGGCGGCGGGTGCGCGTGTCAGCCGGCATGGCACAGGCTCCTCCAGGCGCGGCGGAAGGCCTCAGCCCCCGGCTGCTCGACGGTGAGGACACGGCCGGGAAGAGCCGGCCGGCCACCGCGGGGTCGGAGCACGACCCACAGCCTGTCGCCATGGACGTGGCGATGCTCGGTGCGCTGCATGACGGCGTCGCCGGCGACGACCGTGACGTGGAACAGTCCGCAGCCGCGCGAATGGATGCGCCGGCAGCCGCCCCGTCCGGCACCGCAGCCGGCGCCGGCGGGCTGGAACCGGGCCAGTGCGTCGAGCAGGCGGCGCCGGCCCGGTGCACCCGGTTCGACGGCGATCGTGTCGTGGCCGTGGCACACCTCGACGTGGGCACCGACGCGCTGGTAGGCCAAGGCGATGCTGGCGGCGATCCGGATCGCCTCCTCGAGCGATCCGTCGGGACCGGTGCCGGCGTGGAGGGTGGGATCGGCGTCGAACTCGACGCGGACCGCCGAGAGCACCGGCGCCTGCCGCTCCGTGACGACCATGACGCCCGTGCGGGCGGTGAGCGGCCAGTGGACGCGGCGCAGGGAGTCGCCCGGGCGGAACGGCCGCGTGCCACTGGCGTCGCCCGAGTCGCCGGCCCGTGTCGTGGCGACGGGTTCTTCGGTGGGGCGCGTTTCGGCCGCGTCGAGGAGCGTCTCGAGCGGCACCGTCCGTGGCCAGACGAGGAGCGGCCGCTCGACGGCGATCGGGCGCGACGCGGTGCGCAGGCCGAACGGGAATCCGGTGACGAGGCGCGGCGGGTGGAGGGGATGGCAACCGCGCGGCCGGGCGACGCACTCCCAGGAGAACGTCGTCGTCGCCCACGCGGCGATCCGCGCCAGTGCAACCGCTTCGACACCGCCGAGGTCCGCCTCGACGACGACCCCCCACACCGGCCACGGCCAGCGGTTGGTCACCGTCACGTCGACCGTGACCGGCTGCCCCTCGGTGACACGCGCCTGGTGGAAGGCGAGGCGCGTCGACAAACCGCGGAGGGCGATCTCCGGCCAGACGACGCCGACGACGAGCACGGCCCCGAGCGCCGCGCAGGCGACCAGGGCGAGCGGTTTGACGAGCCAGGCGCACAGTGCCGCGGCGACCAGTGCCGTGCCGAGGCACGTGAGGGGATGGCGCAGCCAGCCCAGCCAGGGCTCGCTCCCGGGCCAGAGATCGCGGGTCAGGGCCGCGGTGACCGTCTTCGCAAGCGCGCGGAAAACCATGACTCACCCCGGAAAAACGCGGATCACCGGGACTGCTGGAGATACGCAATGGAGCATCACGAGCAAATGCGATGCGTTTGCATATAGAATACCGGCGTCGGCGGTCAACGCCAGCAACGGGCGCGGGCTGGCGGGTGCGGTGTATACGGCGCCGGGAAACCGATGGTTTTCGGGTCGACACGTCGCCGCACGCACGCAGGGAGCCCGGCGACGAGGCTGCCGGGATGGGGCCGCCCGCCGGTGTGTCGGCTCCTCCACGCCCCCGTGGTGTCAGCGCGTCCGGACTGAGCGGTTCCGGCGGAAGAAGGCCGCAGCTGCCGCGATCGCCGCCATCACGAGCGTCGTCGGCTCGGGAACGGCGACGAGGAACGTCCGGTTGCTGCCGGCGTCGAAGATCGTCGTCACGCCGTCGGGTGCACCGGGCGAGAGGATCCGACCGTCGGCGAGGAACGAGCCGATCTCGGCCGTCCGGTCGCCGTCGACCGTCAGCCCCCAGGGGCCCACCGGTCCGGTGCCGGTGAACGACTGGAGCGTGAGCACGCTGCCGACGCCCGCGTCGATGAGGAGCGATTTCAGGCTCAGTGGCGTCTGGGCGACCAGATCACCACCGGTCTGCAGGAAGACGTCGCCGATGATCGAGTCGCCCGCGCGGGCGGTGAGCAGGGCTCCGTTGGCCACCTGCACGCCATTCACCGCCAGGGCACCGGTGCCGCTGATCGCCGCCAGCGGCCCGGCGAGCGACAATTGCCCGCTGACCACCAGATCGCGTTCGAGCGTGAACCGCGAGTCGACGATCGAGACCGTCTGCGTGATCGTGTCACCGGTACGGTAGGCGAGGGTCGAGCCACCGCTGAGAAACAGCGCAGGCGCCGTGTAAGCGCCACTGCCGCTGATCGTCGACGTGCCGGACAGCGCGAGGAAGTCGGTGACGACGAGCGATCGCTCGAGGACGAGCGTGGCATTGTCGAACAACTGCACGGTATTCGTGATCGAATCACCCGTGCGGTAGGCGAGGGTGCTGCTGGTGAGGACGACGTTCGGAGCGGCATAGCGGCCCGAGCCGGAGAGCGTGGCGCTGGTCAGCGTGAGGCTGTTGACAAGCGCCAGGTCCTTGTCGAGGGCGAGCGTGCCACTGGAGACGACGACCGCCGTGGTGATCGAGTCGCCACCGTCGTACGACAGCGAACTGTTCGACAGTGACAGGGAACCGACGCGGTAGTCATGCGGTCCGACCAGGCCCGCGGCCGGGCCGGAGAGCGTGAGACCACCGGTCAGCTCCAGCGCCTTGTCGAGCGTGAGTGGCGTATCGAAGAGAAAGACGTCGCCGGTGATCGAGTCGCCCGTGCGGTAGGAAAAGGTCGGCGCCCGCGACACCACCAGGAACGCCGTGGAATAGTTCCCCGTGCCGGTCAGCGTTGCGGCCGAGCCGGTGAGATTGATCTGGTTGGTGACCAGATCGGCGTCGAGGACGAGCGTCGAATCGGCGACCCCCACGAAGCCACTCACGGAATCGGCGGAGTCGAACACGAGCGACGCACCGTTGGTCAGCGACAGGGTCTGGAGCGAATAGTTTCCGGTGCCCGCCACCGTCGCGGTGGAACCACTCACGTACAGTGCGCCCGCCGACAACGTCGTGCCGGTGACGGTGATGGTTGCGTCGGAGATGGATGCGAAAATGGTGATCGCGTCGCCGGCGCGGAAGGGCACGTCGGCGCCGTTGCTGGCGAACAGGGTGACGGTCTCGTAGCGGCCGGTGCCGGAGATCGTGGCGCCCGATCCGATCAGCTGCGTCTGGAACAGCCCGGAGACGTCGCGATCGAGCGTGAGGGCGCCGTTGTCGACGAGAATCGTGCCGTTTGGCGTGATCGATCCCGAGGAGGTGAGGGCGAAGGCGGCTCCACTGCCGACGGTGAGGCTCGCCGTCGAGAAGGTGTGGCCATTGGTCTCGAGTGCCGCCACCGAGCCGGTGAGATTGATGCTACCGACGTCGAGCGCACGGCCGAGGCGGAGCGTGGAATCGACGAGATCGACCTGCAACGAGATCAGATCGTTCGACTGGTAGTCGATCGTGCCGGCGTTGTTGAGTGACAGAACGCCGAGCGAATAGTGGCCGCCGGCCTGCACGAGCGAACCGGCGCCGCCGAACAACCCTTGGAGCGCGGAGATCGTGCCCGAGACGTTGAGGCGTACCGAACCCGATGACGACCCGGGGGTGAGCGTGTCGGCGTAGATGTAGTTGCCGATCGACACCAGGGCGTTGACGTTGAAGATCCCGGCGTCGAAGACGGTGACGTGATCGGTGACCGTCAGGGTCGCGTCGGCGTTGTACGTCGAACGCGTGCCGTCGGCGGCGGTGCCCGACACGAAGATCCTGTCGAACGTCGCTGCCGTCGAATTGCCGGTGATCGTGCCGCCGGAGACATCGAGATCCTGGCCGATCGCGGATCGGCCGGCGACGGCCAACGCCAGGCACGACCCGAGGAGAATGCTCCAGCGAAGACCGCAACGCGCGATCAGTCCGCCGTGGGTCACGCTTCCCTTGCCCATCGTTGCCCGGTCGGTCGTCGTCCTCATCGCTGCCCCCCTTGGCGGTGTCGGCCCGAGACGGCGTCGCGACGGTTCACGACAAGCGACGTCCGTCGTCCCTGGTGCGATGGGCTTGTACGCAAAAGACGTACCGCGGGGTGGGGGCAAGCCGCCGCAGGGGGATGGTCAGCGGCTCAAAAACGGCATGAACGGCTCGTATTTCGCGGCAGTTCCGCTCGCCGGGCGACGTGGCAACCCAACGAGTGTGCCGAAGGGGGCCGAGCCGAATCGCTCCACGTGGCAAGCCAAGGAGGTCCCGGGTGGGGCGGGTCGCCCCACCCGGTGGGGCTCCCGAAAACGGCCGGGGCGACCCGGGAAACCCTCGGCGTTTCCCGCGGTCGCCCGAGTGGACAAAGGCCATGGATGGCTTTGTCCACGGATAGCGAGCCGACGGTGATCGCAGTGTCCGGCCGCTGGATGCGGCCGGGGCGACCCGGGAAACCCTCGGCGTTTCCCGCGGTCGCCCGAGTGGACAAAGGCCATGGATGGCTTTGTCCACGGATAGCTACCGCGCCGCCGCTTTGGCGCGCGGCGGCTGCTTCGGCTGGTCGCGCTGCGGGTCGTGGCCCGGGTTCGGGGTCGGGAGCTGAGCGCCGACGGCCGCCAGCCAGGCGTCGAGCCGCGCCGTGAGGTCGGCGACACGCTGCGGCTCGGCGGCGGCGCGGTCGTGGGCCTCGCCGGGGTCGTGCGCGAGGTCGTAGAGCTCGCGCCGGCCATCCTCGTAGAACCGCACCAGCCGCCAGTCGCCGGCGCGGATCGCCGAATAAGGGGTGGCGCCGCCGGGATGGTAGTGCGGGTAGTGCCAGTAGAGCGCGTCGCGCCCGAGCGCTCCGCCGCGGAGCACGGGCGCGAGGCTCGTGCCGTCGAGCGGCTGCCCCGGTGCGGGACCGACTCCGGTCAGGTCGAGGATCGTGGCGGCGATGTCGGGGGTGATCGCCGGCTCGGCGGTCGTGCTGCCGGGCGCCGTCACCCCGGGCCACGACACGATCAACGGCACGCGCACGCCCCCTTCGTAGGCCGAGCCCTTGCCGGCGCGGAGCGGCGCGTTGTCGGTGATCGGCAGCAGGCCGCCGTTGTCGGCGGTGAACACGATCGCCGTCGACTCGCGGAGGCCGAGCCGGTCGAGCGCGGCGACGATCCGCCCCAAGCTGTCATCGACGCTCTCGACCATCGCCCCGTACTTCGCGTTCGTGTGCCGCGGATTGCCCCCCGGCGCCGGGCCGGCGGCGTACGTCGCGACCACAGGCTCCTTGGCCTGGAGCGGCGTGTGGACGCAGTAGTGGGGCAGGTAGAGGAAAAACGGCGCGTCGCGGTGGGCCTCGATGAACGCCACCGCCTCGGCCGCCTCGCGGTCGGTGAGGTATTCCCCCTCCGGGCCGTCGGCAAGCGTCGCGATCCCGTAGGGCGAAAAATAGCTCGGCGGCTGGCCGCGGTCGGTGCCGCCCCGGTTGATGCCGAACCCCTGCTCCGTCGGCGACAGGCCGGCGCCGCCGAGGTGCCACTTGCCGATGCTCGCCGTCGCGTAGCCGGCCGACGCGAGTCGCTCGGCGATCGTGACCTGCTCGAGGGGAAGGTGCTTCCGCCAGTCGGGGATCGTCAGTTTCGCGAACGGCCGCTCGTGGCCGGCGATCCAGTCGGTGATGTGCAGCCGGGCCGGGTACTGCCCCGTCAGCAGTGCCGCGCGGGTCGGGCTGCAGACGGTGCAGGCGGAGTAGCCGGCGAGGAAGCGCATCCCGGACGCGGCGAGGCGATCGACGTGCGGCGTCCTGTAGAACGTGCTCCCCTGGCAGGAGAGGTCGCTCCACCCCATGTCGTCGACGAGGACGACGATCACGTTGGGAGGGCGGTCGCGCACCGCGCCGCGCGGCGGCGCCGGGGCATTCCCCGCCCCCGGCTTCTCGAGCGCCACGGTCACCGGCCAGCCGGGATACTCCTGCGGCACGCCGCCAACGCGCTGCGGAAACCGCGGCCAGCAGTGGAACGCCACGGTTCCGGCGGGAAAATCCCAGACCGCGGCGCCGAAGCCGTCGCCCCGTTTCTGCTCGTCGGTGCGGTCCTCCGGATTGGCGTAGGCGGCGACCGTGATCCGGTTGCCGAGACCGTCGCGGTAGTCGCCGGTCCAGGGGAGCGGGCTAGCGGGGATCGGATCGGCTCCCGGCTGCTCGTCTTCGGGATGCCACCAGCGGCCGTAGATCGTGTTCACGATCGCCGGCGCCGTGAACGCCCATGGCCCGTCGCGGAAGCCGTCGATCCCGTGCTGGACGACGACCGCGAGGTGCTGGTCGCCGCAGAGGTGGACGGCGCCGGCGCGCTTGATGATCCGCAGCGCCGCCGTGCGCCCCGACTGCGGCCAGCCGTTGCAGTCGAGGTCGGCGAGGAGGCGGTTGCCCGGTTCACCGTGGAGGTGGACGGCGCCGCAGAACGCGGTCTGCGAGAGGACCCCCTTGGCGCGGACGCCGGCTGTGTCGCCGGCCCAGCGCGCGAGCCAGTCGAGCTGCCGCTTGCCGAGCAGCTCGAGGCCGGGAAGATCGATCGCGGCGCGGTCGTAGGCCGGGTCGGTGATGTGGTCGGGGCGCGGGCCGAGCTGCGGGATCGTGCCGGCCGGTCCGGTCTTGAATTTCCGGTCCTCGAGGATCGCGAAGTCGACGCCGCCGAGGATCAAGCGCGTGAAGTAGACGCTGATCCCCTGATCGACCGGCGCCGGATCGACGGGATCGGGGAGGTGCCAGGTCTGCTGGCGCTGGACCATGTTCACGTAGGCGGCGGGGTAGTAGTAGCCGCCGTCGGCGCCGTTCTTGTCGAGCGCCCGCTTGCCCCCCGCGCCCCACAGGTTCGGGTGGCCGACGTCGTGGTCGTCGGGAATCGTCACCGTCGGCCGGTCACGGATCACGTCGCGGAACTGCAGGCCGAACTCGATCCAGCCGACGGTGTGCTGCGTGTGGCGGTAGGTCTGGTCGCCGGCGAAGAACAGCAGGTCGGGGTCGGCCTCGCGCAGCGAATCCACCAGCTCCGCGCGGGGCCCGGTCGTGCTCGACGAGTTGCAGCTCAGCACGGCGACGGCGATCCGCTCCTTGTCACGGGGGTCGCGGCGGACCGTCCCGGAAAACACCGCCTCGGCGCCGTGCCGCACCCGGTAGGGGATGGCGCGCGACGTGTCCCACCCGTCGACGCGGAAGTGGGCATCCCAGCCGGGATAGAGCACCGGGCTGCGGGCGACTTCCTTCCAGCCGCTGCCATCATCGACTTCCAGCCGGGCCTCGAGGTCCTCGCCAGGTTTCAGCGGAAAGAGCTGAGCGGTGAGCTTGAGCGTGCCGGCGCCCACTTCCGGAGGCACGGTGACGGTGTAGAGGGCGAAGGCGATCACGTCGGCCCGCGGCACGTCGAGTGGGAAGGGGCGGGCGGCCTTGGCGTTTCTCCGGCCGTCGCCGGGGACGGCGCGCTCCGGTCTCCACCACTCCCCCGTCGCCCATCCGTCGAGCGCGGGCCACTCGGCCCCGAACGGCATCGGGTCGGGCGCCGCCGGCACCGTCTCGGCGACCGCCGCCGGGGCCGACCCAGCCGCCAGCGCCAGCGGCACGAGCACGAGGGCGAGATTGCGGAGCATGTCACAAACCTTTGTCTGCCAGCGGGTTGGGTGGTGACGCCGGCCCGGCCGGGAATCGCCCGCCACGAAAACCGTCGCCGGCGTCGTTCTCTTCCGGGACCACCACGATGATGGTTTATCGCGCCGCCTGCGCTGTTCGTGCAACCCACCGGCCAGTCCTGCAGCGCGGGCCATGCCCTCCAGGCGACGCTTCCGATGGACGATTGCCCCGCAGCGTGGCGCGACCTGTTTCGCACCCACGGCGGGGCGCTCGTGCTCTACGCGCGGCAGTGGCTCCCCGACCGGGCAAGTGCCGAAGACGCGGTGCAGGAGGGGTTGGTGCGCTGCTGGAAGCGGCAGCCCGGGCAGGTGCCCGATGTGGCGCTCGTCTACGTCGCCGTGCGCACCGCGGCGCTCGATCTCCTCAAGTCGCGCCGCCGCCGGCTCGCGCGCGAAGAGCGTGTCGCCCGGCCGGAGGCCGAGCATTGGTGGCACGACGACGACCTGGTGCGAAAGGAGCGGGCGGCCGCGATCCAGACGGCACTGGAGCACTTGCCGATCGAGCAGCGCGAGGCGCTGGTGCTGCGGATCTGGGGAGGCCTGTCGATCGCCGAGACGGCGCGGGTCCTCGCCGCCAATCCCAACACCGTCGCCGGCCGTTGCCGCCAGGCGCTGGTGAGCCTCGCCGCCCTGCTGCCGGAGGAATGCCATGAGCGAGTCTGACAGCCCCACCGACGACGCCCTCGATCGGCTCGCCGCGGAGTGCCGGTCGCTGCGGCCGGTCGCGCCGTCGGCCGCGCTGACGGCGCGGATCACCGCCTGCCTCGATGACCGGGAGGCGTCTTCGTTGCGCGCGGCCGCGCCATGGGCGAAGGTCACATGGTTTGCCGAACGGCTCGCGTGGGCGGCCGGCGGGGCCGTCGTCGCCGCCGGGATCATGAGCGCCGTCGTGCCGCGTGCACCGCAGCAGGCCGGGATCGTCGCGCTGCCTGATGCGCCCCCCGTCGCGACGGTGGCCACCGCACCCGTCGTGGAAGCACCTACGGCACCGGCCGAGTGGGTCGACGAATCGGTCGGTTGGAGCGACGAGGGGATCGCCCTCATCGACGGCGCGCTGCCGGCGCGCGTGCTCCGCCACTTCGTCCTCGAGCGCCCCGTCGCCGGCCCCGATCGTGGCATCGTCCGCCCGCGCGAGGACGTGTTCGTCGTGCCGGTCGCGATCCGCTGACGGGCGGCGGAGGAGTTTCATGGAAGTCCGAACGGAGGTGTTCGTGTTTCGGGGATGCTGCGGGTATTCCGTGCCGCGCAGCCTCCGCTCGGGCTCGGCAGCGGTCGGCGCCGCCGCTTGTCGGCGGCGCGCATGGGGACGCAGCCTCCGCTCGGGCTCTGCAGCGGTTGGCGCCGCCGCTTGTCAGCGGCGCGCATGGGGACGCAGCCTCCGCTCGGGCTCTGCAGAGGGGGCGCCCCTCGCGCCTCTGCCCTCGCATCGACCCGCACACAGTTGCGACGGGCCGATGCGAGGGCGACGGCGGAGGGGCTTCGCGGGTCCCGTGAAAAAACATGAAAGAATCTGTTTGGGCTTTTCCTGTGGTTGAGTAACGCTGTTCCAGATCCGACGCTTTCCCTGAGGAGGGTGTGACGATGCGTGTTTCTTCAGTTTGGTCCCGTCGCTTTTTCGGTGTGTTCGTGGTGGCGGGCGTTGCGAGCGCGATCCCCTGTCGCGCCGATGACGGGGCGGCGCCGCCGCCGGCACGGACGACGGTGCGCGTCGTCGGTGACGAGTCGGGCACGGCGGGGAAGGAGTTGACGATCGTCGCCGGGACGGTCGTCGGCACGGAGGGTGCGGCGAACGCTCCCAAGGCCGACGGCGCTCCCAAGCGGATCACGATCCGCGTCGTCGGCGACGTGGCGACGGTGGTCGATGCCGCGGAGGCTGGTGCCGCAGAGGCCGGCGCCGCTGCGGGGGGCGGCGCGGAGGCAGGCGCTGCCGCTGCCCGGAAACTCGTCCCCTACATCGGCGTGGCGACGAGCCCCCTGGCGCCGGCCGTCCGCGCGCAGACGGGGTTGCCCGAGGATGTCGGCCTGGCGGTCGACGCCGTCACGCCGGGCAGCCCGGCAGCGGCAGCGGGCCTCGTGCCATTCGACATCCTCGCCAAGTACGACGACCAGATCCTCTGTGCCGCCGTGCAGCTCTCGGCCTTGGTCAAGCGCACCGGCACCGGCAAGACCGCCACGCTCACCGTGCTCCGCGGCGGCAAGGAGATCACCGTGCCGGTGACGGTCGGCGAGCGGGAAGCCGACGTGACGATGCAGATGGTGACCGTTCCGGGGATCCCGGGCGGCGGCGGAGGTGCCGGGATGGCGATCGCGAATCTCGTGCCCGGGCAGCCGCTCGATCCGAAGCTGCTCGAGCGCCTCGCCAGCGAGGCGGCGAAGAATGCCGGCGGCGTGTGGCAGGGGCAGTTGCAGGGAGTCGTGCCCATGCCCGGCGGTTATCCCGGGATCGTTCCCCCGGCGGTGGCTCCGCTGCCCGGTCCCGGTGGCAATCAGCGCTGGTTGTTTATCGCCCCCGGTGGTCCGGCCGGTGGCGGTGCTCCCGGTGGCATCGGCGGCGTTGCCCCGGGGGCGGGAGCCGCCGCGCAGACGCAGACCCAGTCGATCGCGGTGTTCACCGATGGCGACGGGCGGGTCGAGTTCCGTGACACCAACGGCAAGAAGCGGGTGAGCGTGTTCGGTGCCGACGGCAGCGAACAGTATTCAGGCGCTTTCGACACCGATGCCGACAAGGCGAATGTCCCCGAAGCGCTCCGCGACCGCGTCGCCAAGGCGGCGGCGTCGACGGGGAACACCGATTCGAGGCCGCAGCCCCTGAAACTGAAGAAGATGAGCTTGTAAGGCATAGACGCCGGCGCTTCGTCCGCCCACCCCGGGCCTGCTGGCGGCGCCGCGGGTGGGCGGTGACAATCCTCCCCGGGTCGTCATTCCCGAGGGGGTCGTGCCATGCGTGGGTCCGGTGTCTCCATGTGCCCGGTGTCGCGGTCTGAGAGACGAGCCAAGCCACAAGCATTCCCCGTTCTCCAGAGACCCGTTCTCAAGGGACCCGCCCCTCTGTCGAGCCCGAGCAGGCAAGCCCCCGGCTTCCCGACCTCCGGCATAGCCCGGTGGACCGCCGTTGCCTGCCGGCTGGTGGCCTGCCTCGGCATGGCGATCGTCGCCAACGTCGTCTTCGCTAGCGCCGCCGACCGCGCCGCGCCGCCGACCAACGTCGTTCTCATCGTCTCCGACGACCAGCACTGGCGCGACTACGGGTTCATGGGTCATGAGCACCTGCGGACGCCGCATCTCGATCGGCTGGCGCGCGAGAGCCTCGTCTACACCCGTGGCTACGTCACCAGCAGCCTCTGCTGCCCGAGCCTGGCAGCGCTGATCACCGGCCGCTATCCGCACCAGACGGGAATCGTCGGCAACGATCCGCCCGGCACCGACGGCCCGCGGACCACCCCCGAGGCGAAGGCGGCGTTCGCCGCCGGCCGCGAGGCGCTCAACCGCAAGCTCGACGCCTTCCCGACGCTGCCGAAGCTGCTCGCCGGCGCCGGCTACGACAGCCTCCAGACCGGTAAATGGTGGCAGGGGGATTACCGCCGCGGCGGGTTCACCGCCGGGATGACACGCGGTGAGCGCCACGGTGACGACGGCCTGGCGATCGGCCGCAGGACGATGGCCCCGATCGAGGAGTTCGTCCGGGCGACGCGCTCGGCGGGCAAGCCGTTCTTCGTCTGGTACGCGCCGATGCTCCCCCACGATCCCCACGATCCGCCGGCCGAGCTGGTCGAGCACTACCGGGGGCTGACGCCGAGCGTCCACGTGGCGCGCTACTGGGGCAACGTCGAGCGCTTCGACCGCACGGTCGGCGACCTACTCGGGTTCCTCGACCGCGAGGGGCTCGCCGCCGAGACGCTCGTGGTCTACGTCACCGACAACGGCTGGATCCAATCTCCCGACACCCCGCGCTTCGCACCACGCTCCAAGCTCTCCCCCTACGACGGCGGCCTGCGGACGCCGATCATGCTCCGGCAGCCGGGGCGGATCGCACCGGGCTCGTGCGCGACGCCCGTGTCGAGCGTCGACATCCTCCCCACGGTGCTCGCCGCCTGCGGCGTGGCGGCGCCGGCCGGGCTGCCGGGCGTGGACCTCCTCGACCCGGCGGCGGTGGCGGCGCGGAAGGAGGTGTTCGGCGAGTGCTTCACCCACACGCTCGTCGACGCCGACGACCCGGCGCGGAGCCTGTTGTGGCGGTTCGTCGTCCGCGACCGCTGGAAGCTGATCGTGCCGGTGTCGGCCGACCGCCCCGCCGCAACCGTGCCGCCGGAGGGGCGCAGTGTCGACGACGAATCGCGCGGCCGGCTCGCGCGCGGCCAGATCGAGCTCTACGACGTCGTCGCCGATCCGTTCGAGGCGACCGACCTCGCGGCCGGTCACCCGGAAGTGGTGCGGGAGTTGCGGGGGGCGATCGATGCGTGGTGGAATCCGTTCCCGCCGGCGCCGCCGGCGACCCCCGGGGGAGGAGAGTGAGATGGTGCGCCACGGCGTGACGGTCGGTTCGCTCTGCGTTGCCTGGTGCTGCCTGTTCGGTGCGGCGGCTGGCGAAGCGCCGCCGGCGGGCACCTGGCCCAACTGGCGTGGGCCGGCCGGCGACGGTGTCGCCGCCGGGGCGGGGTATGCGACGCGCTGGAGCCCGACGGAGAACGTCCGCTGGAAGGTCGCGCTCCCCGGCCTCGGCGCGAGCACGCCGGCGGTGTGGGGCGACCGGGTCGTCCTCACCTGCACGATCGACGGGCAGGACACCGCGCTGTGCTTCACGCGCGACGGCAAGGAAGCGTGGCGCACGGCGCTGGGCGCCGCCAAGCCGGGGAAGCACAAGAAGGCCACCGGCGCCAACTCCTCGCCGGTCACCGACGGCCGGCACGTGTGGGTCTATTTCAAGAGCGGCGCGCTGGCCGCGCTCGACCTCGCCACCGGCGCCGTCGCCTGGCGGACGAACCTCCAGGAACAGTTCGGCGAGGACACGCTGTGGTGGGACCTCGGCACCTCGCCGGTGCTCTCGGCCAAGGCGGTGGTGGTCGCGGTGATGCAGAGCGGCCCGAGCTACCTCGCCGCGTTCGACCGCGCGACGGGGAAGCTCCTCTGGAAACAGGACCGGCTCCTCGGCGCTCCCGAGGAGGCGGCGCAGAGCTACTCGACGCCGTTGGTCGTCGCCGGTGACGCGGCGCAGGGGGAGCCGGCCGAGATGCTCGTCGTCCTCGGTGCCGACCACGTCACCGCCCACGACGCCGCCGACGGCCGCGAGATTTGGCGCGTCGGCGGGCTCAACCCCGGCGGCGAGCGTTTCTTCCGGTCGATCGCCTCGCCGGTGATCGCCGGCGACCTCGTGATCGCCCCCTACGCACGCGGCAGCACGCTCACCGCGATCCGCCGCGGCGGGACGGGGGACGTGACGGCGACCCACGTCGCCTGGGTGCGGAAGGACCTCGGCGCCGACGTCCCCACGCCGACGGCGAAGGACGGCAAGGTCTACGTCTGCACCGACAAGGGAACTGTCGCCTGCCTCGAAGCCGCCACCGGGAAGACGCTGTGGAGCGGCGAGGTGGAGAAGAACCGCAACGCCTACAGCGCCTCGCCGGTCCTCGCCGGCGGCCGCCTCGTCGTCACACGCGAGGATGGCGCGACCGCCGTGATCGACGTCGCCGACGGCTTCAAGGTGATCGGCGGCGGCAGTGTCGACGAGATGACCGTCGCCACGCCGGTGTGCGTCGACGGCCGGATCTACCTGCGGACGCACGACAGCCTGTGGTGCATCGCCGGCGGCTGACGGCCCGCCGGGCCGCGCGGTATGGAGACCGGGCCGCAGTTCCTCGAGACCGGGCCGCGCCCGGGGGAGACGAAGACGATGATCGCAGGAAACCTGTTCCGCCGGGCCGCGCCCGCCGTCCTCGCCGGGGTGCTGCTGGGCAGCGCGGCGGCGCTCGAGGCCGCCGAGCCCGCCCGGCTGCTGGTGGTGACGGTGACGACCGGTTTCCGCCACGGGTCGATCGCCACCGCGGAGCCTGTCCTCGAGCAGCTCGGCCGCGAGAGCGGCCTGTTCCACGTCGATTTCCTCCGCCTGCCGCCGGGGCGGCCGGGGCGTCCGGCCGAGCCGAAACGCGCCCTGGATACGTCGGACGCCGAGTGGGAGAAGCAGCAGGCGGCCCACCGGCTCGCGCTGGAGCAGCACCGTGTCGCCGATGCCGCCTGGTTCGCGGGACTCGAGGACCAGTTCGCCAAGGCGTTCGCCCCCGAGGCCCTCGCCCATTTCGACGGCGTGATCTTCGCCAGCACGACCGGCGACGACCTGCCGATCCCCGACCTGCCGGCGTTCCTCGACTGGGTGCGCTCGGGGAAGGCGTTCATCGGCGTCCACGCCGCCACCGACACGCTCAAGCGCTCCGACGCCTACGTCGAGTTCATCGGCGGCGCCTTCGCCGGCCATCCGTGGAACGCCGGGGGCGAACATGGCTTCGTGGTCGACGAACCGGGCCACCGCCTCGTGGCGATGTTCCCCGAGCGCTTCCGCTGGAAGGACGAGATCTACCAGTACGACCAGCGCTACGTGCCGGAGAACGTCCGCGTGCTGCTCAGCCTCGACATGGCCGCGAGCAACCCGAAGGAACCGTGGCACGTCCCGGTGAGTTGGATCCGCGAAGTCGGCAAGGGGCGGCTGTTCTCGACGAACCTCGGCCACAACGATTCGACCTGGAAGGATCCGACGTTCCAGAAGCACCTCACCGAGGGGATCGCCTGGGCGCTGGGGAGGTTCGACGCCCCGGCCACGCCCAATCCGGAGGTCCAGGCGGCCGAATACCTGCGGAGCGTCGTCGCCGCCGCCTGCGCCGCCACCGGCGCCGATCATGCCGACCTGCGGGCCCGGGCCGACGCCCGGATCAAGGCCGATCCCGCCTGGGCGCGGCGCTGGCGGCCGCAGCTGGTGGCGCTGCGGACCCAGAACCCCGATGAGCGCAAGGCCACCTACGAGCGGCTCGTCGCCGAGATCCGGGCGGCGCCGGCGAAGGCGGCGGCCGGGCGGAAAAACGTCCTCCTCGTGATGTGCGACGACCTGTGCTGTGCGCTGGGGGCGTATGGCGACGCCGCGGCGAAGTCGCCGGCGATCGATCGCTTGGCAGCGCGGGGCGTGCGCTTCCAGCGCGCGTATTGCCAGTTCCCGCTGTGCAATCCCTCGCGGGCGAGCATGCTCACCGGACGGCGGCCGCAGCGGACGACCGTCCTCGACAACACCGTCCACTTCCGCACCGTCGATCCGGCGATCGTGACGCTGCCGCAGGCGTTCCGCGCCGCCGGCTACCGGGTGGAACGGGTCGGGAAGCTCTACCACTACGGCGTGCCCCGGCAGATCGGCACCGACGGCCTCGACGACCCGCCGAGCTGGGACGCCGTGTTCAATCCCAAGGGGCGCGACGTCGCCGACGAGGGGCTGATCTTCTCGCTCGAGCCCGGCCAATTCGGCGGCACGGTGAGCTGGCTGGCCGCCGACGGCGATCCCGCCGAGCAGACCGACGCCCTCGGCGCGGCCCATGCCGAGCGGCGGCTCGAGGCCTTCGCCCGCGACAAGACGCCGTTCTTCCTCGCCGTCGGCTTCTACCGGCCCCACACCCCCTACGTGGCCCCCAAGGCCTTCTTCGCCCGACACCCGATCGACACCGTCCGCCTGCCGGAGGTGCCGGCCGACCACGACGCCGGCGTGCCCCCTGCCGCGATCGCCAGCCGCAAGAAGGAGCAGGTCCGGCTCGTCGGCGATCTCGGCCGGCAGGCGCTGCAGGCTTACCGCGCCAGCGTGAGCTTCGTCGACGAGCAGGTCGGCCGGGTGATCGACGCCCTCGACCGCCTCGGCCTCGCCGACGACACGATCGTGGTCTTCACCAGCGACCACGGCTACCACCTCGGCGAGCATGGGCTGTGGCAGAAGATGAGCCTCTTCGAGGAGAGCGCGCGGGTGCCGCTGGTGATCGCCGCCCCGGGGGGCGCACGCGGGGTGCGCGACCACACGGTCGAGCTCGTCGACCTCGCCCCGACGCTGTGCGCGCTGGCCGGCGTCGCCGTGCCCCAAGGCGTCGACGGCCGCAGCCTCGTGCCGTTGGTCGCCGCCGGCGGTGACGTCGCCGGTTTTCCCGACCGTCCGGCCTTCACGCAGGTGACGCGCGGCGGGGCGAAGAACCCCGGGGGTGGCGGGCAGAGCGTGCGCCGTGGCCGTTGGCGCTACACGGAGTGGCACGATGCCGCGGGCACGACGACCGGCCGCCAACTCTACGACCACGACACCGACCCGCACGAGCTGACCAATCTCGCCGCCGATCCGGCGCACGCCGCCACCGTTGCCGAGCTGGCTGGGTTGGTGGCGGAACGGTTCACGCCGCGCGCCGACGTGAAGGCGGCGGCCGTGAGCCGCTGACCGTCGACGCCGTCCGCAGCCCTGGGAGGACAGACGATGAACCGATGGCGGCGACGGTGTGGTCGCATGGCGGCGCTGGTGGCGGCGCTCGTCGGCGTTGGGGCCACTGGTGACGGTGGCTCACCGCCGGCCCGCGCCGCCGACCGCCCCCCCGACGTGCTCGTGATCCTCGCCGATGACCTCGGCTTCTCCGACGTCGGCGCCTACGGCGGCGAGATCGTCACCCCGCACCTCGACCGTCTCGCGGCCGGCGGCGTGCGATTCACGCAGGGCTATTCCACGTCGCGCTGCTGGCCGAGCCGCGCGGCGCTGCTCACCGGCTATTACGCGCAGGCGATCAACCGCGACGCCCTGCCGGGCGGCAAGGGGGGCAACCAGGGCACGCGACCCCCGTGGGCGAAGCTGCTGCCGCAGCTCCTCGCGCCGGCCGGCTACCGCGCGTACCACTCCGGCAAATGGCACGTCGATGGCGATCCGCGTGCCAGCGGGTTCGCCCGCTCGCTCGACGTCACCGGGAAGGGCCAGAGCAACTTCTTCGACCCCACCGGCATCACCGACGACGGCCAGCCGATCACCGCTGGCGAGGACTTCTATGCGACGACCGCCATCGGCGACCATGCGGTCTCGTGCCTCGACGAGCACCTCCGGGACCATGCGGCCAGCCCCTTCTTCCACTACGTCGCCTTCACCGCGCCCCACTTCCCCCTCCAGGCCCCCGCGGAGCGGATCGCCGCCGTCGGGGCCCGCTACCGGGCCGGGTGGAACGCCATCCAGAAGGAGCGTCAGGGCAGGATCGCCGCCGCGGGGATCGTGACGACCGTCCCGGCGGCGATGGAGCCTGCGATCGGGCCCCCATATCAGTTTCCCAAGGCGTTCGAGGCGCTCGGTCCGGGGGAGATCGACAGGCCGCTGCCGTGGGACTCGCTCACGGCCGAGCAGCGTGAGTTCCAGGCGGGGAAGATGGCGATCCACGCCGCGATGGTCGAGTCGATGGATCGCGAGATCGGGCAGATCATCGGCCGGCTGGAAGCCGCCGGCCGGCTCGCCAACACGCTCATCATCTTCGCCAGCGACAACGGCGCCTCGGCCGAGATCATGGTCCGTGGCGAGGGGCACGACCCTGCCGCCGCGGCGGGGTCGCGGAAGACGTTCCTCTGCCTCGGCCCGGGCTGGTCGAGCTGTGCGAACACGCCGTTTCGTCGGCACAAGACATGGGTCCACGAAGGGGGCATCGCCTCGCCGTGGATCGTCCACTGGCCGGCGCGGATCGGCACCGGTGGGGGCCTGCGCACACAGCCCGTGCATCTGATCGACGTCACACCGACGGTCCTCGAGGCGGCCGGGATCGCCATGCCACGGACCGCCCCGGCCGCCGACGGTGGCACCGTCGCCGTGCCGCCACTCCACGGACGCAGTTTCCTCGCCGCGCTTGCCGATCCCGCCGCGCCGCCCGCGCACGACGCCCTGTGGTGGTGCCATGAAGGGCACCGGGCGGTGCGCGTCGGCGACTGGAAACTCGTCGCCGCCAAGGGAGATCCGTGGGAACTCTACGATCTCGCCACCGACCGCTGCGAGACGCACGACCGCGCCGCCGAACAGCCCGAGCGCGTCGCGGCGCTGGCCCGCCGCTGGGAGGAGACCGCGGCAGAGTGCGCGGCGCTGGCGGCCGAACCACCGGCCACGGTGCCGCCGGCCGCGGCGGTGCCGGCACCGCCTGGCAGCCCGCGGCGACCGCCGAACGTGGTGATCGTGTTCGCCGACGATCTCGGCTACGGCGACCTCGGCTGCTACGGCGGCACCCGCGCCGTCACGCCGCACATCGACCGCCTGGCGCGCGAGGGGGTGCGCTGCACCGATTACCACGTCGCCCAGCCGGTCTGCTCGGCGTCGCGCGCCGCGCTGCTCACCGGCTGCTATCCCAACCGGGTGTCGATCGCCGGGGCGCTCGGCCCCAACGCCCGCCATGGGATCGCCGCCGCCGAGACGACGCTGGCGGAGCTGCTCGCGGCGCGCGGCTATGCGACGGCCGCCGTCGGCAAATGGCATCTCGGTCACCACCCGCCGTTCCTCCCGCTGCGCCATGGGTTCGGCGAGTATTTCGGGCTCCCTTACTCCAACGACATGTGGCCGCACCACCCCGAGGCGAAGCCGGGGAGTTATCCGCCGCTGCCGCTGTTCGACGGCGAGACGGTGGTCGACGCCGACGTCGGCCCCGAGGACCAGGCGACGCTCACCGCGCGCTACACCGCCCGGGCGGTCGATTTTCTCAAGCGCGCCAGCGACGACGGCAAGCCGTTCTTCCTCTACCTCGCCCACTCGATGCCGCACGTGCCGCTGTTCGCCGGCGCGGCGCATCGCGGGAAGTCCGCCGGCGGGCTGTACGGCGACGTCCTCACCGAGATCGACGCCTCGGTCGGCGCCCTGCTCGGGGCCCTCGAGCGCACGGGTCATGCCGACGACACGCTGGTGATCTTCACCAGCGACAACGGCCCCTGGCTCTCCTACGGCGACCACGGCGGCAGCGCGGGAGCGCTGCGCGAGGGGAAGGGGACGGTGTTCGAGGGGGGGGTGCGCGTGCCGTGCGTGGCGCGGCTTCCGGGCGTGATCCCCGCCGCGAGCACCTGCACGGCGCCGCTGATGACGATCGACCTGCTGCCCTCGATCGCGGCGCTGACAGGCGCCGCGCTGCCGCACGACGCCGCCGGCCGGTGCCTCGTCGGCGGCCGGCCGATCGACGGCCAGGACCGGCTGGCGAGCCTCCGCGGCGCGGCCGATCCCCGGGCTGCCGAGGCGGCCTACGGATTCTGGTACGCCGACAACCAGCTCCAGGCGGTGCGCCAGGGGCGCTGGAAACTCATGCTCCCCCACACCGCGCGGACGATGACGGGCCAGGAGCCCGGGAAGGAGGGCACGCCCGGGAAATACAAGGCCCTCCCCGTCGCGCGGATGCTGTTCGATCTCGAAGCCGATCCCGGCGAGCGGCATGACGTCGCCGCGGCGCATCCCGACGTGATCGACCGGCTCGAGCATTTCGCCGAGGCCTGCCGCGCTGAGCTCGGCGACTCGCTCACGAAGCGCACCGGCAGCGCCGTCCGCCCCCACGACACGCTCCCCGCGACGCCGCCGGCGCGATCGGCGCGGCGCCCGAACGTGATCTACGTGATGACCGACGACCAGGGCTACGGCGACATCGCCGCCCACGGCAACCCCGTGATCCGGACCCCGAACCTCGACCGCCTCCACGCCGAGAGCGTGCGGTTCACCGAGTTCCACGCGAGCCCGACCTGCTCCCCGACCCGTGCCGCGCTGATGACCGGCCGGCACGAATTCCGTTCCGGCGTCACGCACACGATCCTCGAGCGCGAGCGGCTCGCGCCCGGGGCGACGACCCTGCCGGAGCTGCTCCGTGCGGCCGGCTACGCCACCGGGATCTTCGGCAAGTGGCATCTCGGCGACGAGGATGCCTACCAGCCGGGCAAGCGCGGTTTCGATCGCGTCTTCATCCACGGTGCCGGGGGCATCGGCCAGAGCTATCCCGGGAGCTGCGGCGACGCGCCGGGCAACCGCTATTTCGACCCGGTGATCCGCAGCGACGGCACGTTCGTGAAGACCAGTGGCTACTGCACCGACGTGTTCTTCGCCGCGGCGCTGGAGTGGATCGACTCGCGCCGTGGTTCGGGAGCCCCGTTCTTCTGTTATCTCACCCCCAACGCCCCCCACGGGCCGCTCGACTGCCCGCCGGGGAGCGACACGCCGTTCCTCGTCGCGCTCGAGAAGGCGGGGATCGCCGATCCCGCGAAGCGCGCCGCGATCGCGAAGTTCTACGGGATGATCGCGAATATCGATGCCAACGTCGGCCGGCTGCTCGCCGCGCTCGACGAGTGGGGGATCGCCGACGAGACGCTCGTCGTGTTCACGACCGACAACGGCACCGCCACCGGCCATCCGGTGTGGAATGCCGGGATGCGCGGCGCCAAGGGGAGCCCGTGGCGCGGCGGCACGCGCGTGCCGAGCCTGTGGCGCTGGCCGAAGACGCTGCCCGCCGGCGTCGACGTGCCGGCCGTGACCGCCCACGTCGACGTCCTGCCCACGCTCTGTGCGCTGGCGGGCGCCGAGATCCCCGCGGAAGTCGCCGGCCGGCTCGAGGGGCGGAGCCTCGTGCCGCTGCTCTTCGATCGCGACGCGCCGTGGCCCGACCGGGCGCTGTTCACCCACGTCGGCCGCTGGGAGCGCGGCAAGGCGGCGGACAGCGCCCTGGCCAACTGCCGCGTCCGCGAGGGGCGCTGGAGCCTGGTCAACGTCGGCGGCCGGGCCGACTCCTGGCAGCTGTTCGACACCGTGGCCGATCCCGGCGAGACGACCGACCTGTCGGCGCGCGAGCCGGAACTGCGCGGTCGGCTGATCGCGACCTACCTCGACTGGTGGCGGAGCGTGCAGGCCGACCTCGTCAACGAGGACCGTGACGGCCCCGCGGAGAATCCATTCAAGACGGCGTTCGTCCGCCAGTTCGGTGCCGGCGCGACGGCGGCGACGGTGGCGGCCCAAGCCCCTCCCACGGAGGCACCCGCACGGCAGTCGGCCGCCCAGCGCCGCAAGGCGAAGGAAGCGGCGGCAGCGCCGCCGCCGTCGCGCGCCGACGTCCCCTACGGCGAGCATCCCAAGCAGGTGTTCCATTTCTGGTCGGCCCCCGGGGCGACCGCCGCGAAGCCGGCACCACTGCTGCTGTTCATCCACGGCGGCGGCTGGAACGCCGGCGAGCGCCTGAACGGCCTGGCGCCGATGCTGCCGGGGCTCCTCGGCAAGGGGATCGCCGTGGCGAGCGTCGAGTACCGGTTCATCAAGGAGGCGATGGATGCGGGCATCGAACCGCCGGTGCGCGCCCCGCTCCACGACGCCGCCCGCGCCCTGCAGACGATCCGTCACCGGGCGGCGGAGTTCGCCATCGATCCGCGCCGCGTCGTCGCCAGCGGCGGCTCGGCCGGGGCGTGCACGAGCCTGTGGCTGGCGTTCCACGATGACCTCGCCGATCCGGCCGCCACCGACCCGGTGGCCCGGCAGTCGACGCGCCTCCTCGGCGCCGCCGTCACCGGCGCCCAGACGACGCTCGATCCGGCGCAGATGAAGGCCTGGACCCCCAACAGCCGTTACGGCGGCCATGCCTTCGGCTTCATGAGGGATCCGCAGCAGCGCGACGCGCAGTTCGCCGAGTTCCTCGCCGCCCGGGAGCGGATCCTCCCCTGGATCGCCGAGTACTCGCCCTACGCGCTGGTCTCCGCCGACGATCCGCCCGTCGCCCTCTACTACTCCGCGCCGCCGGCCCTCGGCGAGGAGCAGAAAGACCCGACGCACACCGCCAACTTCGGCGTCAAGCTCGCCGAGCGCCTCGCGGAGGTCGGCGTGGCGTGTGAACTGGTCCATCCCGGCGCCGCGGGCGTCCGCCATCCGACCGTCGCGGCGGCGATCGAAGGGATGCTCCTCGGGGAGCGGCCGGGGAAGCGCTAAAGCCTCCGTGGAGAACCGCCGCATGAGCCGTTCGATCCCGCTGCTCGCCGCCGCGGTGTGCTGCGCGCTCCAGGCAGTGCCGGCCCCCGCGGCCCGGCCGCCGAACGTCGTCTTGTTCCTCTGCGACGACCTCGGCACGGGAGACGTCGGCTGCCTCGGCGCCGGGGAGATCCGCACGCCGCACATCGACGCCCTGTTCGCCCGCGGCACGGTGCTCGCCCGCCACTGGGCCGGCAGCGCCGTCTGCGCGCCGAGCCGCTGCGTGCTCATGACCGGGATGCATCCGGGCCACGGCGCCGTCCGCAGCAACCGCGAGGTCAAGCCGGAGGGCCAGGCGCCGCTGCCGCCGGGCACGACGACGCTCGCCGGCCTGTTCCGCTCGGCGGGCTATGCCACCGGCGCGTTCGGGAAGTGGGGGCTGGGGGCACCGGGGAGCGGGGCCGAGCCGCTCGACTGCGGCTTCGACCGGTTCTTCGGCTACAACTGCCAGCGCGAGGCCCACACCTACTATCCCCGGCACCTGTGGAGCGACCGCGACCGCGTCGCCGTCGACAATCCGGCGGTCCCGCGCGGGGGCACGGTGCCGGCCGATCCCGCGCCCGGCGCCGGGGCGTTCGCCCCCTTCCTCGGCACGACCTACTCGGCCGACCTGATCGCCGAGCAGCAGCTGGCGTTCGTCCGCGCCCATGCCGCGGAGCCGTTTTTCCTCTACGTCCCGACGACCGTCCCCCACGTCGCCCTCCAGGTGCCCGCCGACGAGCCGTCGCTGGCGGACTACGAGCGCGTCTTCGCCGACGAGCCCCCGTACCTCGGCGGCAAGGGCTACGTCCCCTGCCGCCGGCCGCTGGCGACGTTCGCCGCGATGGTCACGCGGCTCGACCGCGAGGTCGGACGGCTGGTCGCCCTCCTCGACGAGCTGGGCTTGGCCGACGACACGATCTTCGTCTTCACCAGCGACAACGGCGGCACGATGCCGGGCGTGGGCGGCCTCGACACGGCGCGGCTGCGGAGCAACGGGGCGCTGCGCGATTGGAAGGGATCGCCCTTCGAAGGGGGCCTGCGCGTGCCGACGGCGGTCGTCTGGCCCGGGCGAATCCCCGCCGGCCGGCGGATCGAGACACCGACCGGCTGCGAAGACTGGCTGCCGACGCTCCTCGACCTGGCCGGGCTCGGCGACCGGATCCCGGCCGGGATCGACGGCACGAGCCTCGCCGGGCCGCTCACCGGCGCGGCGCCAGCGCCCGCGGAGCGGATCCTGTACCGCGAGCTCACCGAGGCGCGCTGGCAGGCGGTCCTCGCCACCGGCCGCGACGGAGAGTGGAAGGCGATCCGCCGCGCCGTCGGCCGCGACCGCGCCGACGAGGCGCGGCCGACCGAGCTCTACGACCTCGCGGCCGATCCCGGCGAGGCACACGACCTGGCAGCGGCGCGGCCGGAGATCGTCGCCCGTCTCGAGGCGCTCCTCGACCGGGAGCACGTTCCCCATCCCGACTGGCCGCTGCCGTTCGCCGATGCCGCCAGCCGCGCCCGGCGCGGCGCCGGCACCGGTCGGCGTCCCAACATCCTGTTGGTCGTCGTCGACGACCAGTCGCCGTTCGACCTGCGCTGCTACGACCCCACCTCGCGCCTCGAGACGCCGGTCATCGACCGGCTGGCACGCGGGGGAATGGTGATCGACGCCGCCTACCACATGGGGTCGTTCTCCGGGGCGGTGTGCACGCCGAGCCGCCACATGCTCATGACCGGGCGAACGCTGTGGCACCTGCCGATCGGCCCCGGCGGCCGCCGCGCGGGGCCGGCCGATCCCGCACGCTGCCCCCCCGACATCGTCGAGCAGTCGCTGGCCGCCCTTTTCAACCGCGCCGGCTACGACACGATGCGGACCTGCAAGGTGGGCAACAGCTACGAGGGGGCCGACCGGCTGTTCACCGTCCGCCGCGACGCCACGAAGCGCGGCGGCACGGCCGGCGAAGGGAGCGCCTGGCACGCCGAGCAGGTGCTCACCTGGCTCGACGAGCGCGCGGCGGCGGGCGACGACGACCCGTTTTTCGTGTTCTTCGGGTTCTCCCATCCCCACGACACGCGCGACGGCACGCCGGAGCTCCTCGCCCGCTACGGCGCCTCCAACCACGCCGACCCGGCCACGCTCCCGGCGCCCGGGGCCTTCGCGCCGCCGCTGCCGGTCAACTGGCTCCCGCGCCATCCCTTCGACGACACCGACATGCGCGTCCGCGACGAGATCGCCGTCAGCGGCGTGTGGGAGCGGCGCGACGAGCGCACGATCCGCAACGAGATCGGCAGGCAGTTCGCCTGCAGTGCGAACATCGACGCCCAGCTCGGCCGCGTCCTCGACCGGCTCGAGGCGACCGGGCAGCTTGCCGACACGTGGGTGATCTACACCTCCGACCATGGCATCGCCATCGGCCGGCACGGCCTCCAGGGGAAGCAGAACCTCTACGAGCACACCTGGCGGGTGCCGCTGATCGTCACCGGGCCGGGGGTCCGCCCCGGGTCGCGCGCCCCCGGCAACGTCTACCTCCTCGACCTGCTGGCCACGGCCTGCGACATCGCCGGCATCGACGTCCCGGCGACGAACGAGGGGCGGAGCTTCCTGCCGGTGCTCCGCGGCGCGGTCGGGCAGGTGCGCGACCGCCTCTACGGCGCGTACTGTGGCGGGACAAAGCCGGGAATCCGCAGCCTCAGGCGCGGCGACTGGAAGCTGGTGAAGTACCAGGCCGGCCCCGCGGCGGTCGTCGAAACGCAGCTCTTCGACCTCGCCGCCAATCCGCACGAACTGCTCGCCGAGCATGCCGGGGCCGAGGTCACGGCGCTCACGGGGCGCTTTGGGCGGGTGCCCGGTGGCAACCGGGCCGCCGACCCGGCCGTCGCGAATGTGCGTGCGGAACTGGAGCGGGAATTGCTCGCCGAGATGGAGCGGCTCGACGACCCGTTCCGGTTCGCCGACCAGCCGGCCCCGGCCGGGAAGGAGACACGATGAGGATTCCCCGGGCGCTGTTCACCTGCGCGGCGGTGCTGCTCGTGGCCGTACCGGCCGCGGCTGCCGAGCGCCCGAACGTCCTCTGGCTGGTGGCCGAGGATCTCCCCCCGCGCCTCGGCTGCTACGGCGACGCCCTCGCCCGCACCCCAACGCTCGACCGGTTGGCCGCCGCCGGGGTCGTGTTCGAGCGCTGCTATGCGCAGCCGGTCTGCGCGCCATCGCGGTTCACGCTCGTCACCGGGCTGCCGGCCGCCGCCTGCGGGCCGGCCCAGCACATGCGCGCAAGCGCCACGCTTCCCCCGGGCGTCGCCGGCTTTCCCGAGCTGCTGCGCCGCGCCGGCTACCACGCCACCAACAACGCCAAGACCGACTACAACACCGCGCTCGATCTCGCCGCGACCTGGGACGCCTCGTCGAAGCGCGCCACCTACCGCGATCGACCCGATCCTCGGCGCCCGTTCTTCGCCGTCTTCAACCACGAGACGACCCACGAGAGCTGCCTGTTTCCCGAGACCGACGAGCTGCCGTTCGCGGCCACGCCGCCGGCGGCGGTGACGCTCCCCCCCTACCTGCCCGACACGCCCGAGCTGCGCGCCGACCTGGCACGGCAGTACGACCGGATCGCGCTGCTCGACCGGCAGATCGCCGAGAAGCTCGCCGAGCTCGAGGCGTCGGGGGAGGCCGACGACACGATCGTGTTCTTCTACGGCGACAACGGCGGCGTCCTTCCACGGAGCAAGCGCTTCCTCCATTCCAGCGGCACGCGCGTGCCGCTGATCGTGCGCTTCCCGCCGAAGTGGGCCCACCTCGCCCCCGCGGCGCCGGGGAGCCGGATCGCCGACCCCGTCGGATTCGTCGACTTCGCGCCGACCGTGCTGGCGCTCGCCGGCGTGCCGGTCCCGGCAGCGCTCGCCGGCCGGCCGTTCGCCGGCCCGTCCCGCGCCGCCAACGAGTACGTGTTCACCACGCGCGACCGGATGGACGAGCGACAGGACATGGTCCGGGCGGTGATGGATCGCCGCTGGCTCTACATCCGCAACTTCCGCCCCGATCTGCCCTTCGTCCAGCCGCTGGCCTACATGTTCCGCGCCCGGGGCTACCGGTCGTGGGCCCGGGAGGCCCGCGCCGGCACGCTCACCGCCGCCACGGCGGCCTATTGGGGGGAGAAGCCGACCGAGGAGCTGTACGACATCGATGCCGACCCCGGCAGCACGGTGAACCTCGCCGCCGATCCGGCTCACGCCGCGACGCTCGAGCGCCTGCGCGGGGCGCTCCGCGGGCAGATGCTCCGGATCCGCGACAATGGCCTGGTGCCCGAGGGCTCCGCGGCCGAGGGGTTCGCCGCGGCCCGCGACGACGCCCGCTTCCCCGTCGAGCGGACGCTCGACGCCGCCTGGCTGGCCGGGGAGTGCGCCGCGGCGGCGCGGGGAGAGCGTGGCCGCGGTGAGCGGCCGCTGGATGTGGCCGACGGATCCCCGGCAACCCCGCGGTCGCCTGCGTCGCCCCAGGCCCTCGATGCCCTCGGCGACGGACAGCTCGCGCGGCTCGAGGCGCTCGTCGCTGATCCCGCCGAACCGGTCCGCTGGTGGGCAGCGCAGGGGCTCACGATGCTCGCCAAGCGCGCCGAACACGACGGCGACCTCGCCCGGCGCGTCGCCGCGGCCCTGCTCCCCCTCCTCGGCGACCCGAGCGGCGCGGTGCAGGTCGCCGCCGCGGAGGGGCTCGTCGCCGCCGGCCAGGGGGCAGCGGCGCTGCCGGCACTCGGCCGGCAGATCGAGGGCCCCAATCCGTGGTTCGCCGTCGCGGCAGGCAACGTCGTCGACCGGCTCGGCGCCGCGGCTCGGCCGCTCGAGCCGGTCCTCGCGCGGTTCCTCGCCCGGCCGGAGCAGCGCCTCGGGGAGAAGCGCCCCGCCGCCGTGCGCTACCCCGGCGACATCGCCGCCCACGCCCTGGCGGTCATCCGTGGCGAGACCGAGCCGCTCGTCCACCCGCGGCCGGCGGCGACGGCCCCGGCGCACGCGCGCGACGCGGCCGACCCACCCTGGAACGTCGTCTTCATCCTCGCCGACGACCTCGGCTGGACCGACCTGGCGGTCCAGGGCTCGGGCTACTACCGCACGCCGGCGCTCGACCGCCTCGCCGCCGACGGGACGCGCTTCCTCGCGCACCACTCCTGCCCCAACTGCCAACCGACGCGCGCGGCGCTCCTCACCGGCCAATACCCGCCGCGGACCGGTGTCTACACCGTCGGCGGCATCGACCGCTTCGACTGGAAGTCACGGCCACTGCGGCCGGTCGACAACGTCGTCAAGCTGCCGCTCGACCGCCAGACGCTCGCCGACGCGCTGCGCGGCGCGGGGCGCGCCACGGCGCTGTTCGGCAAGTGGCACCTCGGCGACGACGACGCCCACCATCCCCTGGCGCGCGGGTTCGACGAGGCGCTGGTGTCGATGGGGAAGCACTTCGGCTTCGAGACCAAGCCGCCCGTCGACCATCCCCCGGGGGAGTACCTCGCCGACTTCCTCACCGACCGGGCCTGCGACTTCATCCGCCGCCACGCGGCGGAGCCGTTCTTCCTCTACGTCCCGCACTTCGCCGTCCACGGGCCCCACGACGCCAAGGAGGAGCTCGTCGCCCGGTTCCGCGACCTCCCCGCCGTCGGCGGCCACCACGACCCGGTCTACGCGGCGATGATCGCCAGCGTCGACGAGAGCGTGGCGCGGATCCGCCGCCAGCTCGAGGAGTCGGGGATCGCGCGGCGCACGGTGGTGATCTTCTCGAGCGACAACGGCGGCGTCGGCGGCTACGTCCGCGAGGGGCTCCGCGAGTCGGGCGGCGTGACCGACAACCTGCCGCTGCGCAGCGGCAAGGGGAGCCTCTACGAAGGGGGCACGCGCGTCCCGCTGCTCGTCTCCTGGCCGGGGGTCACGCCGGCCGGCACGACCTGCAGCGTCCCCACGATCCACGTCGACGTGTTCCCCACGCTCCTCGAGATCGCCGGCGCGCCGCCACCGGCGCAGCCGCTCGACGGCGTGAGTCTCGTGCCCCTGCTCCGTGATCCCCGGGCGACGCTCGACCGCGACGGGATCTACCAGCATTTCCCCGGCTACCTCGGCGCCGACGAGCGCCGTGGCACGTGGCGGACGACTCCGGTCGGTTCGATCATCGCCGGCGACTGGAAGCTGCTCGAGTTCTTCGAGGATGGCCACCTCGAGCTCTACGACCTCGCCGCCGACCCCGGCGAAACGCGGAACCTCGTCGAGCGCGAGCCGGCCCGCGCCGCCGACTTGCACCGCCGGCTGGTGGCATGGCGGGAGCGGGTCGGCGCCAAGCTGCCGACGGCCAACGAGCCCGCCGCGCCCGCGCGCCCCGCCAAGGCCGGTGCGGCGGGCGACTGACGCCGCCGCCACGCCGGGATTCGGCGCGACACCGCGCCGAATCTCCACGCCCGTTGCTTGCGGCCGTGCGCGCGGCGCGTAGGAATGGAGGAACCGGTCCGGGAGCGTGGCGCGTGGGGGCAGCCGCTCCGGAAGGTGGACCGGTCTCTTCTCCTGTCCGGAACTCCATCCATGAACGGAGGCCCCCATGTTCTCGCGCGCATGGTTCGCAGGTCGATTCTCCGGCAATGACGACGCCGCCCCCCGCAGCGGGGCGGCTCCCCGGGCGACGCGGCAGCAGCGACGCTCGGCGACCCGCCTCGCGGGCCGGGCACGGTTGGCGTGCGAGTCGCTCGAATCGCGGGCCCTGCTCGCCGGCGTCGTGCCCGGTTACTCGGTGAGCGATTCCTGGGGCAGCGGCTTCCAGGGGGCGATCACGCTCGACAACCAGACCGCCGCCGCGATCCCCGACTGGAAGCTGTCGTTCGACTCGACGGCGACGATCACGTCGATCTGGGACGCGAAGATCGTGTCGCGCGTCGGCACGACCTACACCGTCGCCAACGTCGGCTGGAACGCGACGATCGACGCCGGCAAGAAGCTCGGTTTCGGGTTCGTCGCCACCCCGGCCGTGACCGGCGTCCTGCCGCCGGCGCCGACCGGCTGGGTCCTCAACGGCGTGGCACTGGGGGGGACGGCACCGCCGGCCCTGCCGGTGGTGTCGGTGGCGGGCACGAGCGTCGCCGAGGGGGCGGCCGGGAGCGGCGGCCGGGCGCTGTTCGCGGTGACGTTGTCGCAGGCCTCGGCCACGCCGGTGACGGTGAGCTACGCGACGGCCAACGGCACGGCGACGGCCGGCAGCGATTACACCGCGGCCACCGGCACGATCACGTTCCCGGCCGGATCGACGCGGCAGGAGGTGGCCGTGGCGGTGATCGGCGACGCGACGGTCGAACCCGACGAGACGTTCGCGCTCAAGCTCACCGCGGCGCAGGGGGCTTCGCTCGGGCAGTCGACCGCCACCGCCACGATCACCAACGACGACACCCCGCCGGCCGGGCAGGGGGTGACGGCGACGTTCTCGATCGTCAACCAGTGGCAGGGAGGGTTCCAGGGGCAGGTGACGCTGAAGAACGGTGGCCTGACGGCCCTGGCCGGGTGGCGGTTGGGGTTCACCGCGCCGTGGGCGATCAGCTCGCTGTGGAACGGCTCGATCGACAGCCGGACGACGGTGGCCGGCGGGACGGGCTACGTCGTCCGTGACGCCGGCTGGAACGGCGCGGTGCCCGTCGGTGGTGCGGTGAGCTTCGGGTTCTCCGCCACCACCACCGCCGGCACGGTCGCAGCGCCGACGAATTGGACGCTCGACGGCGCACCGTTGGGGGGAACGACGCCCCCACCCGCGCCTACGGTTCCGGTGGTGACGGTAGCCGGCGCGACGGTGACGGAGGGGGCCGCGGGGGCGACGGCGCGGGCGCTGTTCGCCGTGACGCTGTCGCAGGCGGCGACGGCGCCCGTGACGGTGAGCTACGCGACGGCCAACGGCACGGCGACGGCCGGCAGCGATTACACCGCGGCCACCGGCACGGTCACGTTCCCGGCCGGCTCGACACGGCAGGAGGTGGCCGTGGCGGTGATCGGTGACGCCCAGGTCGAGTCCGACGAGACGTTCACGCTGGTGCTCACCGCCCCGCAGAACGCCACGCTCGGGCAGGCCACCGCCACCGGCAGGATCGTCAACGACGACGTCGCGCCGCCCCCCGATCCCGGCACCCTCCCGATCGCCCGCCACGACCGGGTGCTGGCGGCCTACTTCCCCGAGTGGGGCATCTACGGCCGCAACTTCCAGGTCGCCGACGTCCCGGCCGAGAAGCTCACGCACCTCATCTATTCGTTCCTCGACCTCAAGAGCGACGGCAACGTGGCGCTGTTCGACAGCTACGCCGCCGTCGAGAAGCGCTTCCCGGCCGGGGAGACGGTGAGCGGCGAGGCCGACCTCTGGTACTACCCGCCGGGGGATCCGCGCGCCACGCAGACGGTGTGGGGCAACTTCAACCAACTCGCCCAGCTCAAGGAGAAGTACCCGCATCTCCGGGTGAACATCGCGGTCGGTGGCTGGACGCTGTCCGACCACTTCAGCACCGTCTGCGCGACGGCGACGGGGCGCGAGACGTTCGCCGCGTCACTGGTGAAGTTCCTCGAGACCTACCGGATGTTCGACGGCATCGACTTCGACTGGGAGTATCCGGGGGGTGGCGGCGAGGCAGGCAACTCGGCGAGCCCGGCCGACGGGCAGAACTACGCCCTGCTGCTGGCGACGTTCCGCGCCAAGCTCGACGGCCTCGAGGCACGCACCGGGAGGCGCTACGAGATCTCGGTCGCGGCGCCGGCGGGGATCGACAAGATCGCGAACTTCAACGCCGCCGGTCTGGCGCCGTCGGTCGCGTTCTTCAACGTCATGACCTACGACTTCCACGGCACCTGGGAGCCGACGACGGGCCATCTGGCGGCGTTCACCGGCGATCCGGCCGGCTACGACATCCGCACCGCGGTCGCCGCCTACGCCAAGGCCGGCGTCGATCCGCGGAAGATCGTCCTCGGCGCGCCGATGTACACGCGCGCCTGGAAGGGGGTGATCGACGGCGGCGACGGCGGCTACGCCGAGAAGTCGGCGGGGGCGGCGCCGGGGAGCTTCGAGCCGGGCAACTACGACTACAAGGAGATGCTCGCCAAGCTCCAGGCCGCCGGGAGCACGTGGAAACTCCACTGGGACGATCGCGCCCAGGCCGCCTATCTGTACAGCGGCACCGAGGGGATCTTCAGCTCGTTCGAGACCCCGACGACGATCGCCCAGAAGGCGCAGTGGGCGTCCGATTCCGGTCTCGGGGGAATGATGTTCTGGGACATCTCCAACGACGCGACGACATCGCCCGAGAGCCTGCTCACGGCGGCCTATGCGTCGTGGGTGATCGACGAGAGCTTCGCCTCGATCCGCTCCCGGAGCCGGCTGACCGGCGAGATCGTCATCGGTGGCGACGGTGTGATCACGCCGCTCTCCCCGGGTTGGTGAGCGCCGCGGCATGACCCGGCACGACGGTGGCCCGCGGCGGCGATTTCCCGCGCCGCGGGCTGCCGCCGCCGGCGGCGGCCACTCGGCAGGCTACAATCGCCCCCGTGAACTCCTCGGGGGAACGACGCGGCATGCACCGACCGGGCGACGGCCAGCCACCGACGACCCCCGCCGGCCGGCGGACGGGACTGCTGCTGTTCTGGCTGTACGTCGCCCTCTACGGCGGGTTCATGGCGCTGGTGCTGGTGCGGCCCGACCTGCTGTCGAAGCGCCCCTTCGGCGGCGTGAATCTGGCGATCGCCTACGGGATGGGGCTGATCGCCGCCGCCTTCCTCCTCGCCGTCGTCTACATGGTCCTGCGCTCGGACCGTTCCGGAGGCTGACGGCCGATGCTCCACGAGACCTCGGCGACCGCGGTCGCGATCTTCGCCGCCTTCGTGCTCGGTGTCCTCGGCCTGTCGTTCTTCCTCGGCCGGCGCGGCCAGTCGGCGGCCGGCTACTACGCCGCCCACGGTCAGATCCACTGGTTCGTCAACGGCATCGCCTTCGCGGGGGACTATCTCTCCGCGGCGTCGTTCCTCGGCATCTGCGGGATGATCGCCTTCACCGGCTACGACGGCTTCCTGTACTCGATCGGATTCCTCGCCGGCTGGATCGTCGCCCTGTTCGTGATCGCCGAGCCGATCAAGGCGCTCGGCCGGTTCACCTTCGCCGACGCGCTCGACGCCCGGTTCCGCAGCCGCGGCATCAAGCTCGCGGTGGCGATCTCGACGTTGGTGGTGAGCGTCTTCTACCTGATCCCGCAGATGGTCGGGGCCGGGTCGCTGATCCGCCCGCTGCTCGGCCTGCCGCACGAGGCAGGGGTGATCCTCGTCGGCGTCACCGTGACCCTGATCGTCGTCACCGCCGGGATGGTGTCGACGACGTGGGTCCAGTTCATCAAGGGGTCGCTGCTGGTGTTTTTCTGCGGCGTCCTCACCGTGCTGATCCTCCAGCGCGGCCTGAAGGAGAATGCCGGCCGCCCCGGCACGGAAGACCTCACGCCGCAGGTCCGCACCGTGACCCCCGCGGGTGCCGTGCTCGTCGACGGGGTGGCGCAGTCGCGCGACCACGACCTCCGCCCCGTGGGGACGATCGCCGCCCTGCCGGCGCGGTTCGCCGGGCGGCGCGAGACCGGCCCGCTGGGGGCGCTTGAATACCTCGCCGTGCTCGAGGACTCGTCGATCGTCACCTGGGCGGGAAAAAAGGCCGCCACCGCCGCCGGCACCGAGACGACGTTCACCCCCGTCGTCCGCTCCGGGGCGGAGCTGCTCAAGCCGGGGGGCTCGTTCAAGGGGCTGACCACGGGCAAGCTCGCCGACCGGCTCGACTTCGCCAGCCTGATGCTCGCCCTGTTCTGCGGCACCGCCTCGCTGCCGCACATCCTCATCCGCTACTACACCGTCAAGGACGGCGAGGCGGCACGGCGCAGCACGGTGGTGGGGATTGCCGCGATCGGCGTGTTCTACGTCCTCACCCTGTACCTCGGCCTCGGGGCGATGACCTCCGGGGCCCTCGACCCGACCGACACCAACATGGCGGCGCCGCTGCTGGCCAAGAGCTTCAACGACACGCTGTTCGCGGTCGTCTCGGCGATCGCCTTCACCACCGTGCTCGGCACGGTGAGCGGATTGATCATGGCGGGGAGCGGCGCGGTGGCCCACGACCTCGTCGAGCACGTCCTCGGCGTGGCGATGACCGACCACGAGAAGGTCCGCTGCGGCAAGGTCGCGGCCGTCGTCCTCGGCGTCGTGGCGATGGGCCTCGGGATCGTGTTCCGCGACTTCAACGTCAGCTTCCTCGTCGGCTGGGCGTTCAACATCGCCGCCAGCGCCAATCTGCCGGCGCTGGTGATGCTGCTGTTCTGGCCGCGGACGACCAAGCAGGGGATCGTCGCCGCCGTCACGGTCGGGATGCTGTCGTCGCTGGCGTGGATCCTCCTCTCCGCCGACACCTTCGAGAAGGTCTACGGCTGGTCGCGCGAGGCGGCACCGATGCCCTTCAGCCAACCGGGTCTGGTGACGATCCCGCTGGGGTTCGTGGTCCTCGTCGCGGTGTCGCTGCTGACGGCGCCACGGCCGGCGGAGGGGCGGACGTGAGCGGCGATCCCGGCGTGATCCGCTGTGCCCCACGGCACCTCGGGGCGATCCGCGAGATCTACAACGACGCCATCGTCGGCACCACCGCCCTCTACGAATACCACCCGCGCGGTGCCGAGACGGTCGCCGCCTGGTGGGACGGCAAGTCCCGGGCGGGCCTGCCGGTGCTCGGCATCGAGGCCGACGACGGGGCGCTGGCCGGGTTCGCCACCTGGGGCCCGTTCCGCCCCTTCCCGGCGTTCAAGTACACCGTCGAGCACTCGGTCTACGTCCACCCCGCCCACCGTGGCCGTGGCGTCGGGCGCCGGTTGCTCGCGGCGATCGTCGCCGAGGCGACCGCCCGGGAGGTGCACCTCCTCGTCGGCGGCATCGACGCCGACAACGTCGCCAGCAAGGCGCTCCACCGCCGGGCGGGGTTCGCCCACGCCGGCACGATCCGCCAGGCGGGGTTCAAGTTCGGCCGCTGGCTCGACCTCGAGTTCTGGCAGCTCCACCTCGCCGGCCCGGAGCGACCCGTCGACGGCTGACCGCGATCCAGCCGGTTCGGAGCCCGTGGCCCAGGGAATCGGCCGCCGGCGACCCGGGAAGCCCTCGGCGTTTCCCGCGGTCGCCTGCGTGGACAAAGGCCAGGGAGGGCTTTGTCCGCGGACAGTTCAGACGCGCGGCAGTTCGTAGCCCTTGCGGTATTCCTTCGTGAACAGCGCGTTGGCAGCGCCGTCGACGGCCCGTTCGGCCTGCGGGTCGATCTCGAGCTCCCGTCCCAGGAACAGCTTCGTGTCGGCGAAGTCGACCCCGTTCTCGGCGAGGTGGGCCTCGAAGCTCTCGAGCGTCTTCTTCACCGCCGCGTCGTTGGCGGAAAGCGTGGGCCGCGTGCCGGCCGGCACCGCCGTGCCGAGCGTCCAGGAGACGTTGCCGAGGTGGGCCAGGGCGCTGGACAGATGCCCCTCCTCGATGTCGAGGACGAGATCGGCGTGGTTACGGCTCTTGATCGCGGTCACGAGGTTGGCGAAATGGGCCTGGCTCGAGCCGCCGCTCCACTTCCCCAGTTCGTGTCCGTCGTAGTCGAACGCCGCCCCCGACTGGTAATTGGTCGACACCGCGTAGCCCTCGGTGCCCCACCAGATGTTGCCGACGGCGAGCGGCCCTCCCTGGAGGCCGAAGGTGACTGGTGTCTTGATCTCAAGTCCCCGGACGTCGGAGATGAGGAGGGCGTCGTCCCACTGGAAGATGGTGACCTGGCTGTTGGCGACGTCGCCGTTGTCGCGGTAGCCGAGGCGGCCGCCGAGGCTGACGACGCGGCGGGGGAACTCGGCCTTGCCGAGTCCCCAGCGCGCCTTGTCGAGCTCGTGGGGGTTCTGGTTGCCGATGTCGCCGTTGCCGGTGCGCTTGTCCCAGTGCCAGTCGTAGTGGAGGCGCTGGCGGATCGGGACCTCGGCCGGGGCCGGGCCGGCCCAGAGGTCGAAGTCGAGCCCCGGCGGCAGCGGCGCCGGCGTGTCGACCAGACCGATGCTCGGGCGGCGCTTGTAGCACAGCGCGTGGGCGACCTTCACCGCCCCGAGCTTGCCGCTGCGGACGAAGTCGATCGTCTCGCGCATCCCGGTCATGCTCCGGCTCTGCGCCCCCATCTGGCACATCTTCCCGAGCTTCCGTGCCCACTGCGTGATCACCCGTCCCTCTTCGACGGTGTGGCTGCAGGGCTTCTCGACGTACACGTCCTTGCCGGCCTGCATCGCCCAGATCGCCATCAGCGCGTGCCAGTGGTTGGGCGAGGCGATCGACACCAGGTCGATGTCCTTCCGCTCGAGGAGCTTGCGGATGTCCTTCTCGTACTGCGGCGGGCGCTGGAGCGACGCGAAGCGCTTCTCGTACTTGCCGAACGCGGCCGGGTCGCAGTCGCAGATCGCCGCCAGCTCCGTCTCGGGGTGGGCGAGCCACTGCGAGATGTGCTCGCCGCCGCGGCCGTTGGTGCCGACGACGGCGACGCGCAGCTTGTCGTTGGGCCCGACGCGGCGCGGGGTGGTGGCGGGGGCCTCGGCGGCGCCGAGGCGGGGCATCCCGGCCAGGGACGCGGCGGCCAGGGCCAGTGTCCGTTCGAGCAGATCACGGCGGTGGATCGTCATGGCTCACCTCCCCCTCGGCGTCCGGATCGAACACGAGCGAAAGAGTTTACCACTCGACCCAGGGGCGGGCGTCGCCGCCGTCCCGGCGTGGGTCGAGGCCTACGCTCACCCGGGTATACAACGCGTGCTGGTGCGGGGTCGGGACTGCCTACGCCCCGTCGCCGACGTTCTCGCGACGGGGCCGGCTTACGGTCGCCGGGCGGAGCGCAGTGCTGGGGCAGCGGTGATTGGCCATGGGTCGGGGCTGCCCACGCCCCATCGCCGGACGCTCACTTCGGCCTTCCAGGCCTTCGCTCGCTCGCAGACGACTTCGCTTCGCCATCCATGGCTCCGCTCGTCGCCTGAACGCCGGCTCCCGGGGCATGGGCAGCCCCTCCGCGACTCGTGGAGGTTCACCCAGCGCGCCCCCGCCGCCGCCACTGGCGGCGGCCACGGTCGCCCGGAGGTGCGACCGCCGCAGGCGAGGGAACCCTTGGCGTTCCCTCCGCCTGCGTAAGCCCGCG
>JAGWVR010000089.1 GCA_018970785.1 Planctomycetota bacterium | reverse complement strand
AGCGCTCGACGACGTCAGGCGAGAGGGGCGTGGCCAGGGCCCAGAGATCGGCGAATGCCGCGGCGAGGTCGCGGTCGAGCGCGCCGGCGCCGGTCGTCTCCCCGACCAGGTTCCATTCGACGCCGCCGGCGAGGGCGGCCCGCGAGAGATTGCTCGACCCCACCACCACCAGCCCCCCGGAGGCATCGACGATCCGCCAGGCCTTGGGATGGAACGACGCCGGCGGCCCCGGCAGCCGATCGAGCTCGAGGAGCCGCACCTCGAGCACCCCCGCCGCCAGCCCCGCCGCGTCGCGGGCGTAGTCGAGCCAGCCGAGGAGCTGCCGCAACGCGTCGGGGGACGTGATCCCGAGATAGTCGCCCGCCATCACCCTCACGCGGGCGCCGCCGGCGAGGGCGCGAAACAGGCTCTCTCGCACTAGCTCGAGCCCCGAGCGCTGGACGAACGACGCCACGAGGTCGACCTCCGTCGCCCCCGGAAGCCGGTCGGCGAGGTGCGGCCAGAGCGGCCGGTCGGGGCCGGTGGAGAGGGCGAGGCGCGGCGGGCGATCGGCGAGCGGGGGCAGGGGAGGGGAGGCGAGGTAATTTCCCTTTGCCGGGATCACGTGGCGCACGCCACCCCGCGGATCGGCCACGTCGCCGGCATGGCGCGGGATCACGTGGACGTGCACGTGCGGCACCGTCTGCCCCGCGGCGGCACCGGCATTGAAGCCGACGTTGTAGCCGTCGGGACGCGGGCGGAGACGCTCGTCGAGGAGGCGCTTCACTTCGGGGACGAGCGCCAAAAGCGCCCGCTGCTCCTCGGGAGTGCATTCGAAAAACGTCGGCACGACGCGCCGCGTGACCACGAGCACGTGGCCCGGCGACACCGGGAACGAATCGAAGATCGCGAAGCAGAGGTCGTTGGCGCAGACCCACTCCGCCTCGGGGACTTCCAGAAACGGCGAGGGGGCGGCCGGCTCCATGGCCGGCAGTGTACGACCCGCGGACAAACTTGGGCCGGGGTACGATCACTTCGGACGCCCCGGGGAACGTTGACGAAATACTACACTTCTGTACACTTTTTCCGTGACGCCCGGGATTTCTCGGTCGACCACCCACCGATCTCGGAGCGACGAGGCCATGACCGTGCAAATCCCTGCCGACCTGGCGCCGTTCGTGCGGCGACTCATCGCCGAGCGGCGGTTTCTCACCGAAGCAGACGTCCTCGCCGAGGGCCTGCGACTGCTCCAGTCGCAGGAGGAACTTCGGGCCGCCGTACGCGAAGGCTTTTCCCAAGTCGACGCCGAGTGATCCCGCAGGAGCCGCGTACTCAGTGACACTGCTGGCAAGGGCACGACAGGCTGCGATGAAAGATCCTCTCGCGGCGGGCGACTACCTTTGCACCGAACCTCGAGGCGGACGACGGGATCGCCATGGGCCGTAGCGTCGTCCTCGCCGGTGCCGCCCGCTGCCCACGGTGCAGCTTGCCGCCGCGCGTGTGCACATGCGGCTTGCTGCCGCAGGTCGAGACGCAGCTCGCGGTGCAGCTGCTGATCCATCGCCACGAGCTGTGCCGGCCGTCGAGCACAGGCGCGCTTGTCGGCCGCAGCGTGGCCGGGGCGGTGTGCCATGTCTACCAGCGGGCCAACCGGTTTTTCGCGGCGGCCGGCTATCCGGCCGATGCCCTCGAGCCCGGACGGGAGCTGTGGGTGCTCCACCCGTCGGGTGATCCGCTGCCGCAGCGCTGCGCCGTGGAGCCCCCGGGTGGAGCGCCCCGCCCGGCCGTGCTGCTTCTCGACGGCTCATGGCGGCAGGCCGGCGAGATGCTCGCGAGCGTCGCCGGCCGTGGGCGATGCGTTTGTCTGCCGGCGCGGGCGACGGACGAGCCGAGCCGCTACTGGCTGCGAGAACAGGCGAAGCCCGAGCAGGTCTGCACGGCCGAGGCGCTCGTCGCCGTGCTCGAGGCCACGGGCGAGACCGAGGCCGCGCGGCGGCTTCGGCTGCATTTCGAATTGCACGTCTACGCGGCGCTCCTGTCCCGCGGCCGGCGCGAGCTGGCCGAGCGGTATCTCGGGCACTCCCCGCTGCTCGCCGACGCCCCCGGCGCCGTCGACTGTCTCGGGAGACACTCCACCGATTCAGCGCCCGGTGGCGGCATCCCGGCCGATACTGACCCGGGACACCGCTTCTGAGGTTGCCTCGAGGGTCAGACGGGAGCGAAGATCAGTCCCCCGACCGAAGTGGAGAAACGATCATGACAACGACCCTGAAGGCGATCCTGATCGCGGCCCTCATCGGTGCCCTCGCCGCGGTGCCCGCGGCCGGTGAGGATGGCGGCGCGGCGAAGGACTACCCGAAGGCCAAGGTCAGCTTCGACGACTACACGACGCTCGTCGCCGAGGTCGAAAGCCACCGCCGGAGCCGGTTGATCGACCTCGACACGTTCCTGGCGATGAGCCGCGAGGAGGGGGTGATCGTCCTCGATTGCCGGTCCGACTTCCGCTACGAACGGATCCACGTCAAGGGGGCGAAGCACCTGGCGTTCACGGAGCTCACCGAGAAGAACCTCGCGGCGGTGATCCCCGCCCACACGACGAAGATCCTCATCTACTGCAACAACAACTTCGCCGGCGAACCGGTCAACTTCGCCTCGAAGGTCGCCCCCCCGCGCCCGCGCCCCGGGCAGAAGGTGGCCAGCCAATTCGCCGCCGAGGCCAAGCCGCTGATGATGGCCCTTAACATCCCGACGTTCATCGCCCTCTACGGCTACGGCTACCACGACGTCTACGAGCTCGACGAACTGGTGAACGTCACCGACCCGCGGATCACGTTCGAGGGGACGGTCGTCGAACAGGCGACCAAGGCGGCCAGCGCCGCCACCGCGCCGCCGCTGGCGCAGCTCCCATCGCCGGTGGACGACGGTCGGTAGGAGCCGTGGCACCGCCGTCGGGCGCGCGCTCCAGCCGGGGGCGACCGGAACCGGCGACTGCACCAGGCCCGCCGACGTGTCGGGCGTCGTCATCCCGCGAAGCGAGCCAGCGCTTTCCGCTTGGTCGCCGGCCGCGGCGCCCCGGTGCCGGAGATCTTCCCGGCGTGAGAGCGATCGGCGGGCCGCCGCTCACGGGGCCGCGCCGCTCTCGAGCGCGGCGCGGGCCTCGGCCGCGGTGCCATGGACGGCGAGCAGCCGGTGGAGCGCCGTGACGCGAAACACCTTGGCGACGTCGTCGGAGAGCTCGCAGACCGCCATCGCGACGCCCGCCACACGGCAGTGCTTGTGGACCTGGATCAGGGCCGCAATGCCGAGCGAATTGAACATGTTCACGTCGCTGAAATCGAGCAGCAGCCGGGTGGCGCCGGACTCGGCGAGAACGCGGGTGATCGCCTGATCGACCTCGGTGTCGGCGGCGACGTCGGGGAGGACGTCGTCGGACAGCCGCACGGTGAGCAGGGGGCCGTCGCTTTGGGTCCGCAGATCCATGAGCCTCTCCAGAGCTTCCGCCTCGGCGGCCGACAGCGTAACCCCACGGCGCGCGCCGGGCAATCGACCGCCCCACTCGGCAAGGGGGTCGCCACCACGCCGTGGGCGCGACCGGCGGCCCGTTACACTCGGCGCCTCCCCCGCACCGGCCGGCACGGTGCCCGCCGGACCTCCTGCCTCTTCCACACCAGGCCACCGATGCGCCGCTTCGCTCTGCTCGTGCTCGTGACGGTCGTCGGCGGCGCTGCATGGCATGAAGCCGGCGCGGCCGAGCCGGCGCCGCACCGGCGGCCGAACATCGTCGTCATCCTCGCCGACGACTTCGGCTTCGAGTGCGTCGGCGCCAACGGCGGCGGCTACGCCACGCCCCACCTCGACCGGCTCGCCGCCGGCGGCGTCCGCTTCACCCACTGCCACGTGCAGCCGCTGTGCACGCCGACGCGCGCGGAATTGCTCACCGGCAAGTCGAACAAGCGCAACTACGTCGACTTCGGCAGCCTGCCGACGACCGAGACGACGTTTGCCAATCTCCTCCGCGACTCGGGCTACGCCACCGCGGTCGCCGGCAAATGGCAATTGGGCACCGACCCCGGCTCACCGCGCCACTTCGGCTTCGACTCCGCCTGCACCTGGAACCACACGCGCCGCGCCCCCCGCTATGCCAACCCCGGCCTCGACTTCGACGGCGTGCCGCGCGATTTCACCGCCGGCGAATACGGCCCCGACGTGGTCGCCGACTTCACCGACGCGTTTCTCGAGCGCTTCCGCGACCGGCCGTTTCTCCTCTACTACCCACTGATGCTCACGCACGGGCCGTTCCAGCCGACGCCGCTCGACCCCGACTGGGATCCCGGCGCCATCGGCGAGAAGGTCAACGACCGCCCCCGGCACTTCCCCGGGATGGTCGAGCATCTCGACCGGCTCGTCGGCCGGCTCGCGGCGCGCCTCGAGGCACTCGGGCTCCGCGAGAACACGCTGATCGTGTTCGTCGGCGACAACGGCACCGCCCCGGCGATCACCGGCACGCTCGACGGGCGGCCGTTTCGCGGCGGCAAGGGCTCGACGACCCACCGGGGCACGCACGTGCCGCTGATCGTGAGCTGGCCGGCGGTGATCAAGACACCGCGCGTGTGCGGCGATCTGATCGCCGCGGTCGACATCCTCCCCACGGTGTGCGCCGCGGCGGGGATCGCCGTGCCCGCCGGGGGCGACGGCACGAGCTTCCTCCCGCAGCTCACCGGCGAGCGCGGCACGCCGCGCGACTGGATCCACGCCTGGTACCGGCCGCGCCTGAAGCGCGGCGCCGAGCCCCGCGAACATGTCTTCGACCACCATCACAAGCTCTACGCCGACGGGCGGATGTATGACCTCGCGAGCGACCCCGAAGAGAAGATGGCGCTGGCGGAGGGCGCACTCACGGCGGAGCAGCGCGCGGGGCGGGCGAAGCTCGCCGCGGCGCTCGAGCGCTACGCCGATGCCCGGCCGGCGGAGCTGCGCCGGATCGACGCGACGGCGCCGGCGGGCGCGGGGTCGAAGGAGTGAGGCGCGGGGCGGGGCAGATCCTCGGTGGACAGCCTCAGCTCGGGCTCGACAGAGGGGGGCGCCCCTCGCGCCTCTGCCCTCGCATCGACCCGCATGCAGTTGCGACGGGCCGATGCGAGGGCGACGGCGGAGGGGCTACGCGGGCCCCTGCGCAGGGGGCAGGGACGTCGCGGAGGGGCTTCGTCACGGCACGGTGGCGCACGAAGGCTCCGCTGATGCGCCGCCAGCGCGGTCGGCTGCGCATCCCGACCGCAGGCCGCACGCACAGGCGGCGCAGCGCTCCTCGGCCTTCCACTCCCAACTCGGCACGACGCGCGTCACCTCGCGCTTCTCCGGAATCCGCCGCTCCACCACCTCGGCGCACGTCGGCCGCCACAGCGGATAGCTCCAGCAGCCGCAGTCGTCCGTGCCGCACGTCCACCCGCAGAACGTGCTCGGCCCCGGCACGCAATACGGCTCGCACTTCACGTCCCAGCAGACCTTCTTGATCTTCTTCTCGGTCTTCTTCGGCACGCACACATAGCCCACCAGCCGGCAACTCCCGCAGCGATCGCAACGGCCGTCTCGCGACGGATCGGGTTTCTTCTCCTTGCCTTTGTCGCCGGCGTTCTTGTCGCCCGCGTTCTCCATGCTGGCCTTCTTGTCGCCGGCGGTCTTGTCGCCATCCTTCTCGGCACCGGCCGGGGAGTCGCCCTGCGGCTTCTCGGCGGCGCGGAGCGGATTCGATCGGCCCTCGGGGCGGGGCACGGGCGTGGCCAGCGGCTCGGCGTCGGGCAGGGGAGGGGGCACCGCCGCGGTGGCGCCCCACGGCAGCACGACGACCAGGAACCAGGCGACGGCGAACGGGCGGACGGATGCCATGGCGAGCCTCGCGGTCAGAACTCGATCTGGAAGCGGGTGCCGAAGATGTCGAACGGGGCGACGCCGTAGCCGACGTAGTTGGGCATCGGGCGGATCCAGTTGAACTGCACGCGCGTGAACCGGTTCCACCACCAGTTGAGGCCGACGGTGGAGGCGTTGTAGACGCCGGCATTGGGGGCGGGGGGCGGACCGGGAAAGTTCGAGAGCTGGTTGGCGGGGTTGACGTTCGTGCCGGAGATGTCGACGTACGACCAGCGAAACGCCACCTCCCACGCGCCCCAGCCCCCCATCCGCCCCTGGCGCCCGGTGCCGAAGAACGGCCGGAACGGGACGACGTTGTAATCGAGCACGCCGGCCTGCTTGAGGTAGCCGATGCTCTCGCCGGTGAGCATCCAGCCGCACTGCGCGTAGGCGCCCGGCTGGAGGATCGTCGGCCCGCCGAACTGATCGACCGTCTCGAGCATCACCTCCGACTGGAAGTGGAAGCGCCCGGCGTTGCCGGCGAATTCGAGGTGCGAGAGCGTGAAGCCGTTGGCGAGGATCCGGCCGCTGTCCATCACCAGCGGCGTGCCGGCACCGGTGAGGCCGATCCCGGTCGAGTCGCCGACGAAGAACTCGGGGAAGAAGGCGGAGCGAAATGTCTTCGCAAACGGGCCCGTCGATCCCGAGCCCCCCGTCGCGGCGTAGTGGAACCCGCCGCCGACGTGGAGCAGGTAGCGCCCCTCGGCGAGGTCGTCGTAGTGGAGCAGGTGGGTGACGCGCGACGCGAAGGCGACGCCGCCGTTGTCGCCGATCTGCGAGCCGTTGCGGTTGTCGCCGATCGAGCTGTAAACCGTCTCGGTGCCGTTCCAGAACGTCAGCCCGGTGGCATACATGCTGTAGGCCCAGCTCGTCCGCTCGTCGTCGCTCATCGAGTAGGCCATGATCCCGACGCGGCGGAAGGGATCAAACGCCTGAAAGACGGCGTTGCGCTCGAGGAACTCGAGGTGGCGGATGCTCGTCCAGCCGTCCATCGTGCCCGGCTGGCGGAACTGGCCGATGCGGATCGTGCCGAAGAACGGGATCTGCTCCTGCTCCCCCCAGACGTCGAAGAAGCTCGGCCGCCCGGCCGTGGCGAAGTCCATCTCGATCGAGAAGTTGGTGAACTCGGTGAGCTTGCCGACCGCCGCCAGACGTGCGCGGCGAAAGGCGACGCCATCGGGAGCGTCGCCGATCCGCTGACGGCTGAAGACGGGCTGCGAGGTGAGCCCGTCGTCGAGTTGGAAAAACCCGCTGAGCTTCACGATCGGCAGCGTGTCGGTCTTCCCCTCGAGATCGGCGAGCCGCTTCTGCGCTTCGGCGATCCGCCGGTCGATGTTGCCCACCTGCTGCGGGTCGAGCACGGGGCTGAGCCGCGGCGTCTCGGTGGACGCGGCCGCGGCGGGCAATCGCAGGTCGAGATTGCCGGCCTGCTCGGGGTCGAGGACGGGCGCGGGAAGGCCGCCCGACGAGAGCCGCTGCGCGAAACGCTCCTGGATCGGCCAGAGCCTCAAGCCTTCGGCATCGGGCACCGGCTCACCGGCCGGCGCGACTGCGACGGCGGTTGGCGCCCCGTCTGCGGCGTGAGCCGGGCTGCCGACGAGAGCGCAGGCCAATCCCACCGCGACGATGCACGTCATCGGGAGGAGGCTGCGACGGTGGGCGAGAACGTGAAAGTGCACGGGAACCACGAGCAAGAGCGGTCGCTACCCACCCACTCCATCGGCATTCCCGCCCCAGTCGGAAGACTATGCACCATCGGCAAGGTTCCCCCAGGCTTCCCATGGCCCCGTGCTTCCCCAGGCACAGAGAAATGACGAAAGCGGGCAAGCTGAACAGGACCGTGCGACAGGGGATCGTGCGCTGCGCGACGTCGCCGAGGATGCTCTCGCTTGCGGTACCCAACGACTCCCGTGCCTATCGATACCAGGGGCCCGCGAAGCCCCTCCGCCGTCGCCCTCGCATCGGCCCGTCGCAACTGTGTGCGGGTCGATGCGAGGGCAGAGGCGCGAGGGGCGTCCCCCCTCTGCAGAGCCCGAGCCGAGGCTCCTCCCCAGCGTGCAGTCGTGTCGCGATCAGCAGACGGGCTGCGGCGATGCTCCGGAGACCGACCACAGCGTCGACCGTGCCCCGTCGACCGACAACATCACCCGCGTCACAGCGTCTCGAGATACGCCACCAGATCCGCCACTTCGTCCGCCGACAGCGGAGCCTCGCCGCTCACCTTCTCCGGACCGTGGTACCGGGTGAGCACGTCGGCCAGTGACCGCGCCTTGCCATGGTGGAGAAGGCGCGTCTTGCGGTACACGGCGCGCAGCGACGGCGGACTGTAGGTCGGATACCGGTCAGCCGACTTGCCGAGGCCGACGTCGTAGGTCTCGGCACTGGTCAGGTAGGGGCCGGCGTGGCAGGAGGTGCAGCCGGCCCGGGCACTGGCAAACAGCTCGCGCCCGCGTGCGGCAGCCATTCCCGCCGCACCGTCGGGCTCGCGGAACGGGCTCGGCGGCGGAGCCAGCGACTCCAAATACGCGCCGAGCGCCGCCACGTCGTCGGCCGTCGGCTGCGGGCCCTGCATGCTCTCGACGAGCGACTTCTCCAGCGACTGCGCCAGGTCGGTCTGCCAGCCGTGCCACGTCCAGGGCCCGGTGGCGGCCACGCCCCACAGCGGCAGGACGGTCTTGTAGGTCCCGACCGAGCCGTCGTTGCGCGTGTCGAACGTGACGGTGCTCGCGCCCCCTTCGAAATGGCAGGTATGGCAGGAATACCACTGGTCGAGGCTGCGCCGGGCGTCGTGGAAGATCGCCTCGCCGCGGCGGACGAGCGCCGCCTGCCCGTCGAGCGTGCCGGCCGGTGCGACCGGCAGCGCGGCGACGACCGCCGGCCCGTCGGCCGCACGCCCGAGCGCCACCGCCTGGACCTCATCGGTGAGCGCGTTGGCGATCCAGACGCGCTGCCGCCGCGCATCGACCGCGAGGCCGAGCGGCCGGCCGCCGACGTCGCAGCGTGAAAACCGCGCGGCGTCGGCGGCGAGGCGCGGGTCCATCACCTCGAGGCCGCTGATCTGGGTCCAGGGCAGGTCGGCGGTGGCGAAGCGGAGCAATTCGTGGGTGCCGCCGGCGCTGACGAACACCTCGCTGCCGTCGGGGGCCACGGCGACGCCGAGGACGTCGCCGACCGCCTTCCCGGAGACGTCGAGCGTGAGCCCGGCGAGGACCGGCTCACCCTCGGCGGCGAGCGTGAGCTTGCCGAGGCGGCTGCCGGTGACCCAGCCGCGGCGGATGTTGCCGGGGGAGGGATGGCTGCCGCCGTCGTAGGTCCAGGCGAAGTAGACGGTGGCTCCGTCGGGGGCGAAGGCGAGGGCGCCGAGATTGAACCCCTTGAACGGCGCCGCGTGGGCGACGGTGGCGCTGGCCGCGTCGACGAGGACGATCGCCGCCCCCTCCGAGCAGGCGACGGCGACGGTGCGCCCGTCGGGGGAGACGGCGACGTGGCGCGGAAGCCTGCCGACGGCGACGCGCGCCGCGACCTCCCCGCGGGCCAGATCGACGATCGCCAACTCGCCCGCCGCCGACAGCGGCAGAAAAGCGCGCGTGCCGTCCGGGGAGAGGGCGACATCCCACGGCTCGAAGCCGACAGCCACTCTCGCGCGCTCCACGAGGCGGTCGCCATCGACGCCGAGCAGCACCAGCTCCCCCGCTTCGCGGACGCTCACGGCGATCAGGCCGCCAGCCCCCGCCGCGACGGCCGTGGGGCGCGGGCCGACGGGGATCTCGGCGAGGAAGCCACGCTCGGGATCGACGAGGCTCACGCTGCCGGCCGCGGCGTTGGCGGTGACGAGCCGGCCGTCGCCCAGGCAGGCGACGGCAGCGGGGCTGCGCACCGTGGCACCGGCCGCAGGGGCGGCGAGCGCCAGACCGACGATCGCAGACCAGACCACGAAGGAGCGAGCGATCACACCGGCGTCTCCGGGGGCGGCGGACGAGCTTCCGAGTTTACCGCGGCGGGCCCGCGGCGCCGGGAGCGGCCCCCGCGACCAACAGCCCCACCAGATCGGCGACCTCGTCGGCCGACAGCGTGTCGAGGAGCCCGGCGGGCATCGGCGACCCGGCCGCGGGATGCGACGACTCGATCTCGGCGCGGACGATCTTCGTCATCGCCCCGGACAGCGCGTCGGTCTCGACGGTGATCTCCGCGGCGTTGACCTGCGCGGCACGGCCGGTGATCACCCGGCCGTCGGCGAGGACCCATGTCGTCACCTGGTATTTCGGGTCGACGACGCGCGCAGGATCGACGATCGCCTCGGCGAGCGTCCGCCGGTCGAAGCGCCCGCCGACGGCCGACAGATCGGGGCCGAGCGCGGCGCCTGTGGCGCCGAAGCGGTGGCACTTGAGGCAACTCGCCGCGGCGAGCGCCCGCAGCCCGGCGGCCCGGTCGCGGACCGCGCCGGCCGGCAGCGCGGCGGCGACGTCGTCGACGGAATAGCGCCGCACGACGGGGCGGACGGCGCCCGGCGCCTCGGCGGGCAGCGGTGGAACGAGCGCCGCGATCCGCGCCGCGGTGTCGGGGCGCCGGGCCTCGGGGAGCGTGGCGAGCCAATCCTCCTCCATCTGCCCGATCACCTTGGCGAGGAGATGCCCGCCGGTAAACCGCCGCGCCGCCGCGAACCACCCGACGAGCGTCGTCTCCTCGTCGGCGGTCGGCGGCGCCGGCTGCCGGAGCAGCGCCCGCACCAGGCGGATCTGGTCTTCCTGCGCGGGGGCGGCGCGGAGCCGGCTGTGCAGCGTGGCGGCGACGTCGCCAGCGCCGAGGGCGACGAGCAGGTCGAGGCGGGCCAGATCGATCACCGACAGCGGCTCGGCGGCGAGGTCGCGAAGCTGCGCGACCAACCGGCCGCGCAGCTCCCCGGCCGGCGCGGGGCCGCGGGCCAGCGCGATCTCGACCGCACGGAGCACGCTCAGGGAAGCCTCTCCGTCGCCGGCGATGGCCCGGTCGAGGCAGGCGGCGAGGGCCTCCTGCCGGCCGGCATCGTCGGCGCTGCGGACCCAGGCGACCAGCGTCGTCGCCCGGCGCAGCGGATCGGGTTCGGCGGCGACCCGGTCGCGCCACCCCTCGAGCGGCTGGCGCTCGAGGCCGACGCGCGCCGCGTGGCGCAGGAACCGGTCGGCGGAGCCGAGGTCGGGCCAGAGATCGGCGACCGCTTCGGCCGTGGCAGCGAGCTGATGCCGCTCGAGCGCACGGCGGCGCGCGCGGGCCGCGGCCGGATCGGCGGCGGCACCGGCGCCGGCGGCGGCGGGATCGGAACGAGCGGCACCGTCGGCATCGGCACCGCCGCTCTCATCCCCGACCCACGAGATCCGGTACAGCCCCGACGTGCTGCCCCGGCCGCCGGTGATCACCCACAGGGCGCCATCGGGTCCGAACGCCATGTCGCAGACGTTGAGCGGCGCTCCAGCGGCGAACAGCGTGTCGGTGGCGGAGTAGCTCGCCCCGACCGGGCGGAGCGTCACGGCGAGGATCCGGCCGTGCTGCCAGTCGGCCATGAACAGGCGTTCGCGCCACGGTGCGGGAAACCGGCTGCCGTGGCCGAAGGCGAGGCCGGTCGGCGACGACAGGCCGGTGTCGAGCGCACCGGGGAGGGCGTCGGGCTCGTGGGCCGGCCACGGGCCCGAGCCGATTCGCCAGCCATATTCGCCGCCGGGCACGAGGTGGAGGAGGCGTGTCGGCCGGTACCAGGGGAGACCGACGTCCCACTCCATGTCGGCATCCCAGGTGAAGGCCTCGCCGTCGGGGGAGAAGGCGACGTCGACGGGATTGCGCAGCCCGCCGGTGACGACCGTCCACTCCGTGCCGAGCGGATCGGTGCGGAGCAGGAAGCCGACGCGGTCGTCGCCGGCATCGTCACGCGGGTCGGGGAGGACGCGGTCCTTGCGCGGATTGCGGTAGGGCGAGGCGGGGGACGTGCCCGGCGGAAAGGAGACGTCGTCGCCGCACATCAGGTAGATCATCCCGTCGGGGCCGGCAGTGAGCTGGTTGGGCCCGTGGCCATAGCGGCTGCGGTAGTCGAACGAGCGGAGCAGCTGGCGCTGCTCGTAGCGGCCGTCGCCGTCGGCATCGACGAGGCGCCACAGCTCCTTGGAATCGGTGGCGCACACGTAGAGCGCCCCATGGGCGTGGAGCACGCCGCGGCAGTGGCGGAGCGTGTCGTCGAGCCGCGTGAACGCCCACGTGCCGTCGGCCGCTGGGGCGAGCCGGCCGACACCGCGCTGGTCGAGGCCGACGATCACTCCCCCCGTCGGGTCGAACGCCATGCTGATCCAGGAGTCTTCACCGGGCGCGGCGGAGCGGACGAGCTCGGCCCGGAACCCCGCGGGGACTTGGACGTGGGCGGCGGAGGTGGCGACCGGCTCGGCAGCCGGGAGCGGTGCGCCGACCGCGACGAGGGCGAGGAGCGCGATGGCCGCGAGCATGTTGCGGATTCGCCCCCGCGCGGACTGCGGCGAGTGGTTCGGAGTACCTGGTTCGACGCCGCGTGCTGTCCGCAGGTCGGGGCTGCCCATGCCCCGTCGCCGGACGCGCCATGGAGACAACGGCGATTGCCCGTCGCCGGTGTCTGGCCATGGGTCGGGGCTGCCCACGCCCCGTCGCCGGACGCTCGCTGCGGCCTTCCAGGCCTCCGCTCGCTCGCAGACGACTTCGCTTCGCCATCCATGGCTCCGCTCGTCGCCTGAACGCCGGCTCCCGGGGCATGGGCAGCCCCTCCACG
>JAGWVR010000088.1 GCA_018970785.1 Planctomycetota bacterium | reverse complement strand
GGCCGGCGGGCCGGCGCGGCGGGCGCTCGCGTCGGGGCCGTGCCGGCGGTGCTGGCGGGCACCGTCGCCGGGGCGTGGCTGGTGGGGGCGCTGCCGCGGCTGCCGCCGGCTTCGGCGCTCGGGCGGCTGATCGCCGTCGGGTTGCCCGTGGCGGCGCTGGTCGAGCTGGCGGCGCCGTGGCGCCGGTCCGGGATCGCCATGAGCCTCGTCCGCGGCCTCGCGGGGCTGGCGCTCGTCCGCGTGCTCCTCCACGGTTCGGTCCATCTGGGCGCCGAGGAGGCCGGATCGCGCGGCCTTGTGATCGGCGCGGCGGCGCTGGCGGCCCTCGCCTGGCCGGCCGTGGCGGCCGGCGAGCGCCGCGACGACGGCGGTGTGACGGCCGTCGCCGTCGTCCTGGCGCTGGCCGCCACCGCCCTGGCGATCCCGCTGGCAGGCTACGTCAAAGGGGGCATGGTGGCGCTCGTCCTCGCGGCGGCGCTCGCCGGCAGCCTCGCCGGCGGGGGGCGCGTGGGACTGGCCGGCTTCGGCTTCGCGGCGCTAGTGGGGATCGTCGGCGTCGGCCGGTTCTTCGGCGGATTGTCGACGCCGGCGGCGCTGCTGCTGGCAAGCGCGCCATTGATCGCGCGTGCCGCCGGCGGTGTCGGCGACCGTCTCGGCGCCGCGCCGGCGGGGAGGATGACGCGCTCGGTGGCCTACCGGCTGGCGCTGGCGGGCGTGCCGCTGGCGGTCGTGGTCTTCCACGGATACCGCGAATTCGAGCGTTCGTTCCGGCCGCTGCTCGCGCCCCCCCGCGCGGCGGCGCCGGTGGCCGGCTCCCGGGCAGGGCAAGCGCCCGCGGAGCGCCATCAGCGGTGGACGTGACCGGACAGATGCAGATCGCAGTAGGCCGGCGTGCCGGCGCACTGCGGGCAGTAGCGGAAGTCGCGCTCGGGGTGGGAGAGATTCGTCGCCCCGCAGACCACGCAGACGTGGCGCGGCCGCTCGGTGCCGCGTGACCGGGGCGCCAGCCGCCCCCCGGCCAGGCGCCGGCGGATCTCGGCGGTGATCTCGGGCCCGAGGAACAGCGCCAGATTGGCGTGTGCCGCCAGGATCAGCACGCACGACAGCCAGCCCCCGGCGGTGAAGCTCGCGACGCCGACGGCGAACTGCCAGACGGTGGCGACGACGGCCACGAGCGCCAGCCACTTCACCTTCACCGGGAGGACGAAGAACAGGAGGATTTCGTACTCGGGAAACAACCAGGCGAAGGCGAGGAAGATCGACGCGTAGAGGAAGAGGTTGCTGCCGACCGCGCCGTCGGGCACGACGAACCAGCCGAGCAGCGCCGCCGCCAGGCTCGCGCCCCAGGAGAGGAGGACGAACAGGTTGTAGCGCGCCGTGCCCCACGTCGCCTCGAGCGCCGAGCCCATCGTGTGGAGGAACATCACGTACATGGCGAAGAACAGGATGCTCACCGGGTCGAGGCCGATCCCCACCGCCGGCGTGAACAGGAACGTGACCAGCCGCCACACCTCGCCGCCGAAGACCCGCGCGGGAACGAGCTCGAGCAGCCCGCCGAGCCCGGGATCGGCGGCCGAGAGCACGGCGACCGCCACCATCCCCGCGACCAGCACCTGCGTCAGGTTGGGGATCGCGACGGGCTCGAGCATGCGTTCGAGGCGGTGGAGCCACTTCATCGGAGCCTGCCTGGCGGTGGGCGGAGTCGTCCGGCGGGGAGGCGGCCGGCCGGGGCGAAGGTAGCCGGGACGGGGCGGCATGGACAGGCGGCGCGCGTCAGCGGTGGAAAGTCAGGCAGGTCCAGCCGGCGTCGGTCGTGGCCCGCGGATCGATCCCCAACCGGCGCCGGTATTCCGCGGCGACGGGCGCCGCTTCCTCGTCGCGCAGGCCCGAGAGGACGAGGCTGCCGGGGCGCGCGAGGCGGGCGCAGACGCGATCGGCGATGCCGACGAGCACCGCGGCGACGATGTTGGCCAGCACGAGGTCGAAGGGGGGCCCGGCCGGCAGGTCGGCGAGGTCCCGCTCGACCCGCACGCGGTCGGCGACGCCGTTGTGGGCCGCGTTGGCGGCGATCGCGCCGTGGACGCGGCTGTCGATCTCGACGGCCACGACGTCGGCGGCGCCGGCGCACGCCGCCGCGATCCCGAGGATCCCGCTACCGGCGCCGACGTCGAGGACGCGGCCGAGCGGCCGGCCACCGTGGTCCGCCAGGGCCTGTAGGCAGAGCCTCGTCGTCGGGTGCAGGCCGGTGCCGAAGCCGGTGCCGGCATCGATCACGACGCGCGCCTTGCCGGCGGCGGTGTCATCGAGACCGGTCTGACCTCCGGGAGGGACGATCCAGCCGAACCCGGGCACGGCGACGGGCTCCTGCACCGGTGCCTGGCCCGGAGGCGGCGCTTGCCGGACGGCGCCGAGGCGGACCCCCGTGAGCGTGGTCAGCAGCGCTGCGGCGCGTTCGGCCTCCTCCGCGCCGGCGAATACGAGGACGATCTCCGCGCTCCCCGCGGCGGCGACCCAGTCGCGGCCGGTGGGGGCGGCGGCGGTGTCGATCACGAGCGCTCCGGGCTCGAGCCCCGCAGCCCATGCCGCCTCGGCATCGACGCTCCCCTCGTCGAGCGCGAGCAGGTCACCGTCGGCGAATGCCATCCACAGCCACTCGATGAAGCCGTCACGGTCGGTCGGTCCGAGCCCGGGGGGATCGATCGTGGGCGGGATCGCGACGGTGACGAGCCAGGGGGTGGGCATGTGGGGTGGGCGCGGAGTGCGGTCATTCCGACATGTCAGGTGGTCACTCTCGCCGAGGAGCCTCGGCTCGGGCTCGACAGAGGGGGACGCCCCCCGCGCCTCTGCCCTCGCATCGACCCGCACGACCTTGCGACGGGCCGATGCGAGGGCGACGGCGGAGGGGCTTCGCGGGTCCCATTATGGAAGAGAATGGCCCGCGCGACAGCTTCCTGGGCGTCTTCCAGCGATGTTTCCCCGGACTCCCCCGGCCTCCCCCCGCCTCGGTACGCCAGGCATAATTGTCGGGAATCCGTGGAGGTTCGATCGTGAGAGCAGCTCCAAGGCCGTGGCGCGAGGCGGGTGGATCGATGGCGCGGTCGCTGTGTCTTGCAGTGGTCGTCGCCTCGGGCGCGGTGTTTCCCGGCTTGCTCTCCGGCATAGCCCCCGGCATGGTCCCCGGCGCCTCGGCCGCCGAGCCGTCGTTCGTCCGCGACATCAAGCCGCTGCTGAGCAACAAGTGCCTGCGCTGCCACGGCCCCGACGCGACCGCGCGGCAGGGAGGGGGCGAGGGGGGGCTGCGGCTCGACACCGCCGAGGGGGCGCGCGCCGATCTCGGCGGCCATGCAGCGATCGTCCCGGGCGATCCGGCGGCGAGCGCCGTCGTCGCCCGCGTCACGTCGACCGACCCCGACGCCGTCATGCCCCCGCCGGACGCCGGCGAACGGCTCACCGACCACGAGGTCGATCTCCTCCGCCGCTGGATCGCCGCCGGGGCGGAATACCGGCCCCACTGGTCGTACACGGCTCCGGTGCGGCCGGCCGTGCCGACGGTGCGCGACGCGGCCTGGCCCGTCAACGACATCGACCGCTTCGTCCTCGCCCGCCTCGAGGGAGAGGGGCTCACGCCGCGGCCGCCGGCCGCGCGGCCGGTCCTCGCCCGGCGGTTGGCGCTCGACCTCGTCGGCCTGCCGCTTCCCCCCGAGGAGGTCGACGCGTTCGTCGCCGACGCTGCCCCCGACGCCGTCGAGCGCTTCGTCGATCGGCTCCTCGCCCACCCCGGCGCCGGGGAGCACCAGGCGCGGCAGTGGCTCGACCTGGCGCGCTACGCCGACAGCGGCGGCTACGCCTCCGACGTGCCGCGCGAGATCTGGGGCTGGCGCGACTGGGTGATCCGTGCCTGCGACGCGAACATGCCGTTCGACGAGTTCACGATCAAGCAGCTCGCCGGCGACCTCCTCCCCGGCGCCACGACGGCCGATCGGATCGCGACCGCCTTCCACCGCAACACGCTGACGAACACCGAAGGGGGGACGATCGACGAGGAGTTCCGCTCGGCGGCGGTCGTCGACCGGGTGAACACGACGCTCGCCACCTGGATGGGGACGACGATCGCCTGCGCCCAGTGCCATGCCCACAAGTACGACCCGATCTCGCAGCAGGACTACTTCGCCCTGTACGCGATCTTCAACAACACCGCCGACGCCGACCGCGGCGACGAAACGCCGCTCGAGGACTTCTTCACGCCGGCCCAGGAGGCCGAACGCGCCCGGCTCGACGCCGAATTGGCCGATGTCGAGCGCGTGCTCGCGACCGACACCGCCGAATTGGCCGGCCAGCGCGCCGAGTGGGACCGGTCGTTCCCCCGCGACATCGCCTGGGAGCCGCTCGTGCCGGAGTCGGCGGCGATCGACGGGGGCCCCGCGGGGACCGTCGGCGCCGACGGCACCGTGCGCCTCCCCGCCGCCGGGGCGACGGCGACGACGCGCGTCGTGGCGCCGCTGCCCGCCGGCACGCTGGCGGCCATCCGCCTCGCGTTTCCCGCCGATCCCGCCCTCCCCGGCGGCGGCCCGGGGCACGGCGGCGGAAACTTCGTCGTCACCGGGATCTCCGCGCGGCTCGAGCCGGTGGCCGCCGCGGTGCCGCGCGGGCGCTTCGTGCGCGTCGAGCTGCCCGGTCCCGAGAGGATCCTGTCGCTGGCCGAGGTCGAGGTGATCTCCGGCGGCAGCAACGTCGCCCGCGGCCGGACGGCGACGCAGGTCTCGACCGCCTACGACGGCGCCGCGGCCCGCGCCGTCGACGGCACCACCAGCGGCGTCTACACCGACGGCTCCGTGACCCACACCGCCACCCAGGCCGACCCGTGGTGGGAGGTCGATCTCGCCGCCGAGGTGCCGATCGACGCGATCGCCGTCTGGAACCGGACCGACAGTTCGGTCGGCGTGCGGCTGGCCGGCGCGCGGGTGATCGTCCTCGACTCCGCCCGGCAGCCGGTCTGGCAGACGACGCTCGAGCAGGCCCCCGCGCCGCGCGTGCAGCTGGCCCCCGACGGCGGCCGCGACCTGCCGCTGGCCGTCGCCTTCGCCGATCGCACGCAGGAGGGGTTCGCCGCGGCCAACGTGCTCCGCCCGGCCGACGCGAAGGCGGAGCGCGACGGCGGCTGGGCGCCGGGGGGCACGGCGCCGTCGCGGCTGTCGCTCGTCCTCGCCGCGCCGCAGCCGGTGCCGGAGGGGATGCGGCTGGTGCTGTCGCTGCGGCAGCGGAGCAAGCACGCCGGCCACACCGTCGGGGCGCTGGCGGTCGCAGCCACGGCCGATCCCCGCGCCGGCCAGTGGAGCGGCCTCCCCGCCGACGTCGCGGCGATCGTCGTCAAGCCGGCCGGCGAGCGGAGCGAGGTGGAGGCGGCGCGCCTGGCCGACCACCACCGCCGCCACGTCGCGGCGGCGACGGCGGAGGCGCGCACGCGCAAGGAAGCGCTCGAGCAGCAGCGTGCCGCGCTCAAGCCGGCGAAGGTGCCGGTGATGGTCGAGCTCGCCGGCGACCAGCGCCGCACGACCAAGCTCCAGTACCGCGGCAACTACCTCGACACCGGCCCCGAGGTGCGCGAGGGGGTGCCGGCGGTGTTTCCGCCGCCCGACGCCGGCCCGTCGGGGCGGATCGACCGGCTGGCGCTGGCGCGATGGCTGGTCGATCCGGCCAATCCGCTCACCGCGCGCGTGGTCGCCAACCGGATCTGGGAGCGGCTGTTCGGCATCGGCCTGGTGGCGACCAGCGAGGAGTTCGGCAGCCAGGGGGAGCTGCCCAGCCACCCCGAGCTGCTCGACTGGCTGGCGGTCGAGCTCGTCGAGCGCGGCTGGGACACGCGCGCCCTGACCCGGCTGATCGTGACCAGCGCCACCTACCGGCAATCGTCGCAGGCGCCGGCCGAGCTCGTCGCCCGCGACCCCGACAACCGGCTCCTCGCGCGCGGCCCGCGCGTGCGCCTGCCGGCCGAGGTGATCCGCGACCAGGCGCTGGCCGCCGCCGGCCTCCTCTCGGCGAAGAAGTTCGGGCCGAGCGTCAATCCGCCGCAGCCTGCCGTCGGCCTGTCGGCGGCGTTCGGCGGTGGCATCGACTGGCAGACCAGCGCCGGCGAGGACCGCTGGCGGCGGGCGCTGTACACGACCTGGCGGCGGAGCAATCCCTACCCGTCGATGGCGACGTTCGACGCCCCCAACCGCGAGGTCTGCACGATCCGCCGGCCGCGCACCAACACGCCGCTGCAGGCGCTCGTCACGCTCAACGACCCGGTCTACGTCGAGGCGGCGCAGGCGCTGGCACGGCGCATGGTCCGCGAAGGGGGCGCCGCCGCCGCCGGGCGCGTGGCGCGCGGGTTCCGGCTCGTGCTCGCGCGCGAGCCGACCGCGGCGGAGGTCGGGCGGCTCGTGCGCCTCCACGACGACTGCCTGGCGACGTATCGCGCCGACGGTGCGGCCGCGAAGCAATTGGCGACCGCGTTCGGCATGCAGGAGGGCCCCCTCGGCCCGCTTCCGGACGGCGTCGATCCGGCGGACGCGGCGGCGCTGACGGTCGTCGCCAACGTGATCCTCAACCTCGACGAAGCGTTCATGTGCCCGTGACGGGCAGGCCCCTCCCCGGAGGACGTGCGATGGATCCGCGGATCGAAGCCCGGTTGCTCGCCACCCGCCGCCACCTTCTCGGCGGGATGGGGGGCGGGATCGGCGGCATCGCGCTGGCCAGCCTGCTCGGGGCCGAGGCCGCCGGAGCGGCCGTCGATCCGCTCGCCGCGCGCCCGGCGCCGCTCCCGGCGAAGGCGCGGCGGATGATCGTCATCCACCTCACCGGCTCCCCGCCCCACCTCGACCTCTACGACCACAAGCCGGAGCTGGTGAAGCGCGCCGGCCAGGAATGCCCGGAGGAGTTCCTCGCCGGCAAGACGTTCGCCTTCACCAGCGGCACGCCGAAACTCCTCGGCACGCCCCGGTCGTTCGTGCGCTGCGGGGAGAGCGGCATGGAGCTGTCCGACGCGCTCCCCAATCTGCAGCGCGTCGCCGACCGGCTCTGCCTGGTGCGCTCGATGCACACCGACCAGTTCAACCACGCCCCGGCCGAGCTGATGCTCTACACCGGCAGCGGCCGCTCGGGGCGGCCGAGCCTGGGGAGCTGGGTGACCTACGGCCTGGGCAGCGAGAACGCCGACCTCCCCGGGTTCGTCGTCCTGATCTCGTCGGGTGTCCAGCCCAACGGCGGCACAGCGAGCTTCGGATCGGGGTTCCTGCCGAGCGTCTACCAGGGCGTGCAGTGCCGCTCCAAGGGGGACCCGGTGCTGTACGTCTCCGACCCGCCGGGGATGAGCCGGGCGACGCGGCGCACGAGCCTCGACGCCCTCCGCGATCTCAACGAGCTGCAGGCGCACGAGCTGGGCAATCCCGAGACGCTCACGCGGATCGCGCAGTACGAGCTCGCCTACCGGATGCAGGCGAGCGTCCCGGAGGTGATGGACATCGGCCGCGAGCCGGCGCACGTGCTGGCGGCCTACGGCGCCGTCCCGGGGCAGCCGAGCCTGGCCGCCAACTGCCTGCTGGCGCGGCGGCTCGTCGAGCAGGGGGTGCGCTTCGTGCACCTCTTCGACTGGGGCTGGGACTTCCACGGCACCGGCCCGGCCGAGGACATCCGCGACGGGCTGACGAAGAAGGGGGCGACGTTCGACAAGCCGGCCGCGGCGCTGATCGAGGATCTCGAGCAGCGCGGCCTCCTCGACGACACGCTGATCCTCTGCACGGGCGAGTTCGGGCGGACGCCGTTCCGCGAGGGGCGCACCGCCGGCGGCGGGATCCTCGGCCGCGACCACTACCCCGACTGCTACTCGCTGTGGCTGTGCGGCGGCGGGGTGCGCCCCGGCCACGTCCACGGCGCCAGCGACGACCTCGGCTTCCGGCCGGCGCGCGACCCGGTCCACGTCCACGACCTGCAGGCGACGATCCTCCACCTCCTCGGCTTCGACCACACCCGGCTGACGTGGCGCTTCCAGGGGCGCGACTTCCGCCTCACCGATGTCCACGGCCGGGTCGTCGACGGGATGCTGGCGTGAACGGCGGGGGAGCCGGCCGGACCGGGAGGATGGCGATGCGCGGTCTCGTCGCGGCGGTGGCGTTGTGGGGCGCGGTCGCCGCGGCGGCCGAGAGCGGCCCCGCGCCGCGGCCGAACATCCTCTGGTTCGTGGTCGACGACATGTCGGCCGACTTCGGCTGCTACGGCGAGCGCCTCGTCGCCACGCCCAACGTCGACCGGCTGGCCGCCGAGGGCACGCTCTTCCGCAACGCCTTCGTGACGGCGCCGGTCTGCTCCCCCTGCCGCTCGGCGCTGATCACGGGGATGTACCAGACGACGATCGGCGCCCACCAGCACAGGAGCGGCCGCGGCGTCCTGGCGATCGAGCTCCCCGCGCCGGTACGACCGCTCCCCGAGTTGCTCCACGCGGCCGGCTACTGGACGGGCATCGGCGAGGGGCTCGGCGGCGACGCACCGGCGGCGAAGCGCCTCGGCAAGACCGACTACAACTTCCGCTGGGACGCGGCGCTCTACGACGGCGCCGACTGGGCCGGCCGCGCAGCGGGGCAGCCGTTTTTCATGCAGGTCACGCTCCCCGGCGGCAAGCTCCGCGGCCAGGGAGGGGAGGCGACGGCGAAGCTCGTCGCCCGGGCCCGTGAGCGCTTCGGCAGCGCCGTCGATCCCGACGCCGTCACGCTCCCCCCCTACTACCCGCGCGACCCGGTCCTGCTCGCCGACCAGGCGGCGTACCTCGATGCGGTGCGCTTCACCGACGACCATGTCGGGAAGGTGCTTGCGCGCCTCGAGCGCGAGGGGCTCCGCGAGCGGACGGTCGTCGTGTTCATGACCGACCACGGCATCAGCCACGCGCGCGGCAAGCAATTCCTCTACGACGAGGGCACGCACGTGCCGCTGGTGGTGAGCGGCCCGGGGATCCCGCGCGGGACGGTGCGCGACGACCTGGTCGAGCACATCGACCTGGCAGCGCTGTCGCTGGCCGCCGCCGGCCTGCCGGTCCCGGGGTGGATGCAGGGGCGCGATCCGTTCGCGGCCGGGTACCGGCCCCGCGAGGCGGTGTTCGCCGCCCGCGACCGCTGCGACGAGACGGTCGAGCGGATCCGCAGCGTGCGGACGCCGACGCACCTCTACATCCGCAACTTCCACCCGCGCCGCCCCGCCCTCCAGCCCAACGCCTACAAGGACGACAAGGCGATCGTCCAGCGTCTCCGCGAGCTCCACGCCGCCGGCACGCTCGATCCGCTCGCCGAGCGGCTGCTGTTCGCCCCGGAGCGGCCGATGGAGGAGCTGTATGCCTGGACGACCGACCCCCACCAGCTGGAAAACCTCGCCGCCGACCCGGCCCACGCGGGGGTTTTGGCCGAGATGCGCGGCCGGCTGGCCGACTGGCAGGCGCACACGGCCGACCCCGGCCCGGAGCCAGAGGCGATGTACGACTCCGACATGGCGGTCTATCTGGAGGAGGCGAAAGGGGACCGGCGTCCGGAAATCGAACGGAATATCGCCCTCATGAAGGAGTGGGCGGCGGCGGGGAAATGACCCGCGGCGGCCGCCGTGACCCACCGGAACGACCCCTCCATGGCCGCCGACGACACCCGCAACCTGATCCACGGCCTGCTCGTGCAGCGGCTGGGATTCGTGACCTCGGCGGCGGCGCTAGGGGCGATCGAGGCCTGGCGCGGCGACATGTCGCGGCCGCTGCTGGAGGTGTTCGTCGAGCGCGGTCTCGTCAGCCCCGCGAGCCGCGCCGTCGTCGAGACGGTCGCCGACCAACTCGTGAAGACCCACGGCGGCGAGGCGGCCGCCCTGACGGCGCTGGTCGGCGTCGGCGTCCTTCCCGACGACGAGCGCACCAAGTCGCTCCCCGGGGGCAGCCTTCAGGGAAGTCGCTACGAGATCCTCGACGAGCTCGCACACGGCGGGATGGGGCAGGTCCTCCGTGCCAGCGACGCGGTGCTCGGGCGCGAGGTCCTCGTCAAGCAGATGCTCGGCGAGATCGCCCACGACCCGCCGGCACAGGCGTCGTTCGCCCGCGAGCGGCAGACGGCGGCGGCGCTCGAGCACCCCAACATCGGCCCGGTCTACGACGCCGGCGTCCATGGCGACGGTCGCCTCTACTACGTGATGCGCTACATCCGCGGCGACACGCTCAAGCAGGCGATCCAGCGCCACCACGACGCCGCCTCCGACCGCTCACCGGCGGAAAAGACACTTGCCCTCCGCGACCTCCTCGGCCGGTTCAGCGCCGTCTGCGAGGCGGTGAGCTACGCCCACGCCCGCGGCGTGCTCCACCGCGACATCAAGCCGGCCAACATCCTCCTCGGTGATTTCGGCGAGACGCAGCTCATCGACTGGGGCCTGGCGAAGGTCGGCGGCGAGGAGATCGCCACCGCGGCAGGGTCAGAGTCGGGATCGGGGAGCCGGCCGGTGGTGGCCGTCGAGTCGGGAACCTCCGAGCCGACGCGGATGGGCCAGGCGAAGGGGACGCCGGCGTTCATGGCGCCGGAGCAGGCAGCCGGCGAGATCGCCCGGATCGGTCCCGCGGCCGACGTCTACGGCCTCGGGTCAACGCTCTACCAGATCCTCACGGGTGTTCCGCCGTTCGACGGCCGCTCGCCGTCGGTGATGCAGGACGTGATCCGCGGCGTGTTTCCCCGGCCGCGCCGCGTCGCCCCGGGCGTGCCGCCGGCGCTCGAGGCGATCTGCCTCAAGGCGATGGCCCGTGAACCGGCCGACCGGTATCCGTCGGCCAAGGCGCTGGCGACCGACATCGGCCGGTGGCTGGCCGACGAGCCGGTGGGCGTGTACCGCGATCCGTGGACTGTCCGCGTGGCCCGGTTCGCGAAGCGCCACCGCACGGCGGTGACGGCCGCCGGCGTGCTGCTCGCGACGGGACTGGTCGCGCTGGGGGTGGGGAACGTCCTCATTCGCCAGCAGCGCGACATCGCGCAGGCCAATGCCACGGTGGCCCGGCAGGTGATCGACACGCTCGGCAAGGAGATCGGCGACGACGCCTGGGCGGTGATTCCAAATGCCGAGCTCAACCGCCTGAACGTGATGCACGAGTCGAACCGGCAGTACGAAGCGCTCCTGCGCGTGGAGCCGCAGAACGACGCCCTCCGGCTCGAGGCAGTCGATGGCTACCGCCGCGAGGGGAATCTCGCCCGGCTCGTGGTCCGCTACGGCGAGGCCGCCCGTCTCTATGCCCGCGCTCATGAGCTCGTCACCGGTGTGCTCGCCGCCACCCCCGACAATCCGCGTGCGATCGGCGAGCGGTTCAACCTGCTCGCCGACCGCTGCGTGCTGCGGCACTTCCAGGCCGACCCGGCCGCCGGGGATGGCTACCGTGGAGCGCTCGCCGCCGCCGCCGCAATCCAGCGGCAGTTTCCCGAGGTCAACGTCACCGGCGTGGTGTCACGCATCAAGGCCGACTACGGCGGCTGGCAGGTCGACGACGGCCGGCCAGCCGAGGGGCTGGCCATGCTGCGCGAGGCGGTCGACGGCCTCGTCGTGACCGGTCCATCGATGCAGGACGGCATCGATCACACGCAGATGATGCTGGTGGCCACGCTCTGCGCACTCTCCCGGGCGGAGGCCGAGTCGGGCGATCTCCCCGCAGCGATCGCCACGGCCGACCGGGCGATTGCAGCCGCCGACGCCGGCCTCGCGTCTGCGAAGGTGGCCAATCATCCCGACGTGGTCCAGATGAAGGCGGCGGCGCTTCTCCAGCGGGCGATTCTTGCAGCACGGGCGCCCGATCTGCTCGACGACGCGATCGCGCAGGCCACCGCGGCGGTGGAGATCTACGGCGCCCTTGCGGCTCGGAACAAGAAGATCGCCGGCCACCACCACCATCTCGCCGAGGCGGTGATCACCCGTGGGGAGATGCTCTACACCGCCGGCCGTCGCGATGAGGCCCGGAAGGATGCCGCCGCGGCGCTCACCGCGGTGGACGCGGCCGAAAGGTGCGGATCGGGCGAACAGGCCGATGTCGTCCGGATGGTGAATCTCGACGCGGCCCGGGCGTGGCTCCTGCGGGCCCGGCTGCTGACCGATGCCAATGACGCCGCAAATGCCAAGCCCACCCTGCAGCAGGCCCGTGAACGGATCGACAAGGAGTTGAAGGGTTTTCCCCGCTGCCCGGAATCACTGCGGGTGAAGGAGGGCATCGAGACGCTGGGAAGGCAATCCGGCCATGCCGTTGAGCGTTGAAGCAACAAGCCGTTGAAGAATACGATGTAAAGTCGGCCAACAGTTGATTGGTGTTTGCCGGATCACCGACCCCAAAATTGGTCAGAGGCTGCCGCGGCCTGCTGCCCTATCCGGCTCAGTCGATGCGACCGTTCCCGTCATTCGGCATATTCGATCGCTTCGAGAAAACAAGTCTCCTCTGCATGTTCAGGCCCCAGATAAAGCCTTACCGTAAAGGTCCCTGACACTGGGTCACCAGGACCAAGTCCGTTCTTACGGGACGTAGAGCTATCCTTGGACTTCAGCTTTGACCGCTTCAAGCGAAGCTTGACGTAATCATCAGCGACGATCACACCGCGTATTCTTGTGGTCTCGTAGCGCACCTCAGTATTGCCGGCGGTGAAGGATGCGGATTTCAGCTTAACAGCCTTCTTTTGTTTTGCATTCCATCCGCTGAAGTCACCGCGGACAAAGAGTTCAAAT
>JAGWVR010000087.1 GCA_018970785.1 Planctomycetota bacterium | reverse complement strand
GTCGCAAGCGCGCCGCCAAGCCGGCCCGCCGCCCCCGCTCCCGCCCCCGAGCCGCCTGCGACGATCGAACCGGCTGGCCCCGCGGTGCGGCGCCTGGCGCGCGAGCTGGGCGTCGAATTGGCGGCAGTGCGTGGCAGTGGTCCGGGAGGGAGGATCGTCCGTGAGGACGTCGTCGCCGCGGTCCGGCAGTCGGCCGGGCAGACGCGCCCGGGCGGCACGCCGGCCGTGCGGTCCCGCGGGGCGGGGGGCGAGAGCGACGACTGGGGGCCGATCCGCCGCGAGCAGATGTCGCGGATGCGCAAGACGATCGCCGCCAACATGGTGCGCAGCGTCACCACGATACCGCACCTCACCAATTTCGACGATGCCGACGTCACCGAGCTGGAGCGGCTCCGCAAGGCGAGCGCCGAGGAGCATGCCAAGGCCAACGTCAAGCTCACGGCACTGAGCTTCGTGATCAAGGCGGTGAGCCTGTCGCTCCGGCTCCACCCCACGATCAACGCCACGATCGACACCGACAAGGGGGAGATCGTCTACAAGGACTACGTCAACATCGGCCTCGCCGTCGACACCCCGCGCGGCCTGGTCGTCCCCGTGCTCCGCGACTGCGACACGCTCTCGATTCCCGAGATCGCCCAGGCCGTGGCGGCGACGGCCGACAAGGCGAAGAACGCGCAGTACGGCCTCGAGGATCTCCGGGGCGGCACGTTCACGATCAGCAATCTCGGCGCGATCGGCGGAACCTACTCGACGCCGATCATCAACTGGCCCGAGGTGGCGATCTTGCTCGTCGGCCGGTCGCGGAAGATGCCGGTCGTCCACGAAGACCGGATCGAACCGCGGCTGATGATGCCGCTGTCGCTGTCCTACGACCATCGCCTCGTCGATGGCGCCGCGGCGGCCCGCTTCCTCTCCGAGGTGATCGGCTACCTCGAGAGCCCCGGCCGGCTGCTGCTGGCCCGCTGACATCCCGCTTCATCCTGGAAACCCATCTCGTGACGACGATCGACGTGCCGGTGGACGCGGTGGATCTGGCCGGGAGCGCCAGCCCCGAGTTCGTCGAGGAAATGTTCACCGCCTGGCAGACCGACCCGGCGAGCGTGCCAGCCGACTGGCGCGGCTACTTCGACACGCTCTCCTGGGGGCCGGTTGCCGAGCGGGCCGCGCCGCACGCGGCCAGCCACAACGGCCATGCCGCGGAGCCGGTCGGCGAGGCCCACCTGGCGTCGGAGCTGATGACCCCCGACGGGATCGCCACGGCACGCGCCGTCGCGATCGCCAACGGCGCGGTTCGCCTTCCCGACGCCCCCGCCGGCGAGGCCAAGCCGTTGCCCCTGCCGACGGTCGCCACGGGGACCGCCGGCGAGGATCGGGTCGCGTTCCTCCAGGACCGCGTCGACCAGCTCGTCCGCGCCTTCCGCGTCCGCGGCCACCTGATGGCGGAGATCGATCCCCTCGGCCGTCCCCGCCCCGGGCTGCCCGAGCTCGACCCGTCGTTCTACCACCTCACCGAGGACGACCTCGACCGGACCTTCTCGACCGACACGATCGAGGGTCCGCAGTCGATGACGCTGCGGCAGATCATCAAGCGGCTGCGCAACACCTACTGCCGCTCGATCGGCGTCCAGTTCATGCACATGGACGACCTCCGCGTGCGGCAGTGGCTCCAGGTGCGGATGGAGGGCTGCGAGAACCGCATCCAGCTCGACCGTGAGCAGCAGCTGCGGATCTACCGGCAGATGACCACCGCGGCGGTGTTCGAGGAGTTCATCCAGAAGCGCTTCCTCGGGGCCAAGAGCTTCTCGCTCGAGGGCTCCGAGACGCTCGTGCCGCTGCTCGACATGGCGATCGAACGGGCGGCGTCGCACGAGATCGACGACGTCGTCCTGGCGATGGCACACCGCGGCCGGCTCAACGTCCTGGCCAACATCATGGGAAAGAGCGCGCAGCGGATCTTCCGCGAGTTCGCCGACCTCGATCCCGAGCTCCACGTCGGGCGCGGCGACGTCAAGTACCACCTCGGCCACTCGACCGACCGGACCGCCGCCAACGGCCACGACGTCCACCTCACGCTGTGCTTCAACCCCAGCCACCTCGAGTACGTCAACCCGGTGGCGATCGGACGGCTCCGCGCCCGGCAGGACCGGGCCGGCGACCGGTCGCGGCAGCACGGCATGACGATCCTGATCCACGGCGACGCGGCGTTCGCCGGCGAGGGGGTGATCCAGGAGACGCTCAACCTCAGCGAGCTCGACGCCTACCGCGTCGGTGGGGCGCTGCACGTCGTGGTCAACAACCAGATCGGCTTCACCACCGGGCCCGGCGAGGCACGGTCGTGCACCTACGCCACCGACGTGGCGAAGATGCTCCAGATCCCGATCTTCCACGTCAACGGCGAGGATCCCGAGGCGGTCGCCCAAGTGGTCGCCCTGGCGATGGACTTCCGTCGCGAGTTCCAACGCGACGTGGTGATCGACATGTACTGCTTCCGGCGCCGCGGCCACAACGAGGCCGACGAGCCGGCGTTCACGCAGCCGGCGCTGTACCGGGTCATCGAGCGGCGCCCGAGCGTGCACCAGAGCTACCTCGAGAAGCTGCTGGCGCTGGGGGAGGTTTCCCGCGAGGAGGCCGACCGGATCGCCGACGAGCACCGCCGCCGCCTCGACGAGGAGCTGTCGGCAGCGAAGCGCGACGACTACACCCAGCCCAACGAGGCCGGCGGGCTGTGGGCCTTGTATGTCGGCGGCCGGGAACGGGATGCCGTCGAGGTCGACACCGCCGTGCCGCGCGACCGTCTGGTCGATCTCCTCGGGCGCCTGGTCGCTTTGCCGGAGGGGTTCCAGCCCCATCCGAAGATCGCCAAGTTCCTCGAAGGGCGGCAGCAAATGGCGGCGGGCGCGCAGTCGCTCGACTGGTCGGCCGCCGAGGCCCTCGCCCTGGCGACGCTCGCCACCCAGGGGATGCGCGTCCGCCTGTCGGGGCAGGACAGCCAGCGTGGCACGTTCAGCCACCGTCACGCCGTGATCCACGACGTCGTCACCGACGAGACGTGGTGTTCGCTCGAGCACCTCGCCAGGGACCAGGCGCCGGTCGAGATCTACAACAGCCCGCTGTCGGAATCGGGCGTCCTCGGCTTCGAGTACGGCTACAGCCTCGACTGCCCCGACGGCCTGGTGATGTGGGAGGCGCAGTTCGGTGATTTCGTCAACGTCGCCCAGGTCGTGATCGACCAGTTCATCGTCAGCGCCGAAGACAAGTGGAACCGGCTCTCCGGGCTCGTGATGCTCCTCCCCCACGGCTTCGAGGGGCAGGGGCCCGAGCACTCCAGCGCCCGCCTCGAGCGCTTCCTGTCGCAGGCGGCCCGTGACAACATCCAGATCGTCCAGCCGACCACCCCGGCGCAGATGTTCCACTGCCTCCGCCGCCAGGTGCTGCGGATGTTCCGCAAGCCGCTGGTGGTGTTCACTCCCAAGAGCCTGCTGCGCCACCCGGAATGCGTCTCGACGCTCGACGCGTTGGCGGCGGGGGGATTCCAGAAGGTGATCGGCGACGACTCGATCCCCGCCGCCAATGTCCGCCGGATCCTCCTCTGCAGCGGCAAGGTCGCCTACGAGCTCGAGAAGCGCCGCAAGGACCTCGGCCGCGACGACGTCGCGATCGTGCGCGTCGAGCAGCTCTACCCCCTGCCGAAGGCCGAGCTGGAGCGCGTCCTCGGGGGCTACACCTCCGGCACACAGGCGGTCTGGGTCCAGGACGAGCCGGAGAACATGGGCGCGTGGCGGTTCATGCGGATCCACTTCGGCGAGAAGCTCTGCGACCGGTTCCCGCTGGTCGGGGTCTGCCGGCAGGCGGCGGCCAGTCCGGCGACCGGTTCGAAGAAGAGCCACGACCTCGAGCAGGCCGAGCTCCTCACCGCCGCCTTCGAGGAGTGAGCCGCGCACGGTGCCGGTGCGGGCGGCCGCAGCGGGATCGGCCGGGGTTTCCAAGCCCGCCCGTCCGATGGTCAACTAGTCCCAGTGCCGGGCGGCCTCCCGAGGCCTTCCCCGCACCGATCCCGTCTCCTCCCCACCCATGCCCCGCCCCGGCGGTGATTCACCCATGCCCATCGAGCTCAAGGTTCCCACGGTCGGCGAGTCGATCACCGAGGTCATGGTCGGCCAGTGGAAGAAGCGCGAAGGGGACGTGGTCCGCACCGACGAGGCGCTCGTCGAGATCGAGAGCGACAAGGCGACGGTCGAACTGCCCGCTCCGGCCGACGGCACGATCGCCCGGATCCTCAAGGGAGCCGGTGAGAAGGCCGTCGTCGGCGAGGTGATCGGTTACCTCGAGCAAGTTGGGGCCGCGCCCTCCGCACCGGCGTCCGCGGCAACGCCGCCCACGGCGACGACGTTCGTCGAGGTGACGAGGAAAGCGGGGCGCACCGACATCGGCCCGGTCGGCCGTGTGCCGGCGCCCCCCGAGGCGGCGCCGCGCGTGATGCCCGCGGCACAGCGCGTGCTCGGTGAGGCCGGGCTGCCCGCCACGGCTGCCACCGGCACCGGCCCCGGCGGCCGCGTAACCCGCGCCGATGCCGTCGCTGCCGCTGCTGCACCCCGCGCGCCGGCGCCGGTCTCGCCTCCGGCCGCGCGGCCTCCGGCGGCGGCAGCCCCCCAGGCGCCCGCCCCACGCGGAGCCCGCGAGGAGCGGCTCGTCCTCATCAGCCCGATCCGCCGGCGGATCGCCGAGCGGCTCGTCGAGGCCCAGCAGCAGGCGGCCCTGCTCACGACCTTCAACGAGGTCGACATGAGCGCGGTGATGGCGCTCCGCGCGAAGTTCAAGGACTCGTTCCAGGAGCGCCACGGCGCGAAGCTCGGGTTCATGTCGTTCTTCGTCCGGGCCGTCGTCGAGGCGCTCCGCGCCGTGCCGCAGGTCAATGCCGAGTTCCGTGATCCCCACGTCGTGTACCGCGACTACTGCGACATCGGCATCGCCGTCGGCGGCGGCAAGGGGCTCGTCGTGCCCGTGCTGCGGAATGCCGAGAGCCTGTCGTTCGCGCAGATCGAGGCGGGGATCGCCGACTTCGCCCGCCGCGCCGGCGAGAACAAGCTCAAGCTCGAGGAGTTGCAGGGGGGGACGTTCACGATCTCCAACGGCGGGGTCTACGGATCCCTGCTCTCGACCCCGATCGTCAATCCGCCGCAGAGCGGAATCCTCGGGCTCCACGCCATCCAGGACCGGCCGGTGGCGGTTGCCGGGCAGGTGGTCATCCGTCCGATGATGTACATCGCGCTGACCTACGACCACCGCCTCGTCGACGGCCGCGAGGCGGTGACTTTCCTCCGTCGCGTCAAGGAGACCGTCGAGGATCCGGGGCGGCTGCTGCTCGAGGTCTGAGCACGGCACGGTTAGCAGCCCTTGGAAAAAGTGACCGGCCGCCGGATGCGGCCGACGGCGACCCGGGAAACCCTCGGCGTTTCCCGCGGTCGCCTCAGTGGACAAAGGTCATGGAGGGCTTTGTCCGCGGACAGTTAGACGCGAGCGGAGGAGCGAACGTGCGGCACGAGTTGGTGATCATCGGCGCCGGTCCCGGCGGCTACGTGGCGGCGATCCGGGCGGCGCAGCTGGGGATCGCGACGGCGATCGTCGAACGCGAGCCGCGCCTCGGTGGCACCTGCCTGCGGGTCGGTTGCATCCCCTCCAAAGCGCTCCTCGAATCGAGCCACCGCTACGAGGAGGCGGCCCACGGGCTGTCCGTCCACGGCGTGAAGGTCAGCGGTGTCGCACTCGACCTGGCGACGATGCTCGCCCGCAAGGACGAGGTCGTCGCCACGCTCGCCAAAGGGGTCGAGGCCCTGCTCGCCAAGCACAAGGTCACGCGCCTCCGGGGCACCGGCCGGCTGGCGGGGCCGGGGCGGGTCGAGGTCACCGGCGACGACGGCGTGAAGACGGTCGTCGACGCCGACAAAGTCCTCCTCGCCGTCGGCAGCCGCCCCGTGGTCCTGCCCGGCGTGGTCGTCGACGGCCAGCGCGTCGGCACGAGCACCGAGGCGCTCGCCTTCGACACGGTGCCCGCCCACCTCGTGGTGATCGGCGGCGGCTACATCGGCCTCGAACTGGGAAGCGTGTGGCGCCGTCTCGGGGCGAAGGTCACGGTGCTCGAGTACGCCGACCGGATCCTCACCGGGATCGACGGCGAGATCGCCACCGAGGCCCTCGGCCTGTTCCGCCGCCAGGGTCTCGAGATCCGCCTCGGCGCCAAGGTCACCAGCGCCCGGGCGGTCGACGGCGGCTGCCTGGTCGAATGCGAGGGGATGGAACCGATCCGCTGCGACCGCGTCCTCGCCGCCACCGGCCGGCGTCCGGCGACCGACGACGTCGGGCTCGAGACGGTGGGGATCACGCCCGACCGGCGCGGGTTCATTCCCGTCGACGACCATTTCCGGACGTCGGCACCGGGCGTGTGGGCGATCGGCGACTGCATCCCCGGGCCGATGCTCGCCCACAAGGCGGAGGAGGACGGCGTCGCCTGCGTCGAGGGGATCCGCGGCGGCTGGGTCCACGTCGACTACGACCTCGTCCCCGCCGTCGTCTTCACCCATCCGGAGATCGCCGCGGTCGGCAAGACCGAGGAGCAGCTCGTGGCCGCCGGCGCGCCGTACGTGAAAGGGGTGTTTCCGTTCCGGGCCAACGGCCGGGCGCGGACGATCAACGACACCACCGGGAAGGTCAAGCTCCTCGCCGACAAATCCACCGGCCGCGTGCTCGGCGTCCACGTCATCGGTCCGTCGGCCGGCGACATCGTCGGCGAGGCGGCGGCGGCGATGGCGTTCGGGGCGACCGCCGAGGACATCGCCCGCGTCTGCCACGCCCACCCCACGCTGCCGGAAGCGCTCAAGGAGGCGGCGCTGGCCGCGGAGGGGCGGGCGATCCACGCCTGACGCCTCCCGCCGCGCGGTCGCTCATTCCGGCCAGGCCGTGCGGAGGAACCGCAGCCAGTTGCCGTGCATGACCTTCGCGACGTCGCCGGCGGGATAGCCCCGGGCCGCGAGCAGGTCGGCGACCCGCGCCAGGTCGGCGATCGTCGTCACGTCGGCCGGGCACTGCTCGCGGCCGTAGCCGCCGTCGAGGTCGGAGCCGATGCCGACGTGGTCGGCATTGCCGGCGATCTGGCAGACGTGGTCGAGGTGGTCGATGAGCACCTCGAGGCGGCAGCCGGTCCCTTCCGGCGTCGACGTGCCCCTGATCCAGCCCGGGACCATCATCCAGGCGTCGAGCGCCCCGCCGATCACGGCGCCGCGCTCCACCAGCGCGCGGATCATGTCGTCGGAGAACTGCCGGTTGTGGTCGACCAGTGCCCGGCAATTGTTGTGGCTCGCCCACACCGGTCCGTGGAAGTGATCGAGCGCCGCCCAGAAGGCGGCGTCGCAGAGGTGGGTGGCGTCGAGGATCATCCCCAGCCGGTCCATCTCGGCGAGCAGTTCGCGCCCCGCGGTGCCGAGCTCGGCCGAGGCGTTGGTGCCGTGGGCGTAGCGGCCGGGGCCGTAGTGGGCCGGACCGCAGGCGCGGAGCCCGTAGGCATGGGCCCGTTCGAGCCACGCCGGCGTGATCAGCGAATCGGCTCCCTCGAGCGAGAGGATGCAGCCGATCGGCAACCGGGCGGTGTCGGCACCGCGGGCGAGCGCGTCCTGCCAACGGGCGACGTGGCCGTCGAGCTCACGGCGGCCGGTGATCATCACGATCTCCCCCGCCTCCTCCATCACCAGATACCAGTGGCGCTGGGCCTGCGTCTGGGCCCAGGCCTGTTCCGGCGAATGCCAGCCGGGGAGGGGATTGTCGGGGGCGACGGCGCGGGCGATCTGCGTCGCCACGACCAGGCCGATGCCGCCGCGCCGCAATTCGGGGAGCGCGACCACGGCGTTGCCCCGGTCGGGCTTGTCGGTGAGGCCGCGGGCGCGCTCCCGGGCGTTGATCGCCGCCACCGGGAGGCGCAGGTCGCGGTTCCACTCCATGGCGTTCATCGCCAGGTCGAGGTGGGCATCGACGACGAACATCGCGTCGCTCCTCGGGGGGATCGGCCGCCGGCCCCGTCGGCAGGCGGTCGACACAGTATGCGGTCGGCCGACGGTGAACGCCGAGGTCATCCCACCAGGAGCCGGTCGAGGACGACCACGGTCGCCAGCGCGACCACCGAGACGATCGATTCCATCGCCGTCCAGCTCCGCGCCGTCGCGGCGAGCGAGGTGCCGAACGCGTCGCGGAACATCCAGAACGCCACGTCGTTGACATGGGAGCAGAACAGCGTCCCCGCACCGACGGCGAGGACCGCCAGGTCGGGATCGGTACCGGCGTCGGCCAGCAGCGGCGCGAGGATCCCGGCCGCCGTCAGCCCCGCCACCGTCGCCGAACCGATGCACACCCGCAGCACCGCCGTCACGCCCCAGGCGAGGAGGAGCGGATCGAGCGGCAGGCCGCGGAGCGCGTCGGCCAGCGCCGCGTCGACGCGCGTGTCGACGAGCACCTGCCGGAAGGCCCCCGACCCGGCGATCACCAGCAGCGTCGGCGCGACGTCGGCGATCGCCGTGCCGTAGATCCCCATCACGTCCGGGAGGCTCGTGCCCCGGGCGATGCCCAGGGTCACCGCGGCGATCGCCAGCGCCACCAGCATCACCAGATCGGGCGCCGAGGCGAGGGCCAGGAACCGGGCGACGGTCGGGTCGGACGGCGGCCACCAGGCGAGGAGCGAGGCGCCGCCGAGCAGGTAGACCGGCAGCAAGGCCGTGAGGAAGCTGACCGCCGTCCCCGGCAGGGCGTCGTCGGTGGCGGGCGGGGCGGCCGACGTGTCGGGGGGAGCCGCACGCAGACCGCGCAGACAGCGGACGAACAGCGGCCCGCCGACGACGATCGCCGGCAGCGAGACGATCGTGCCAAGGAGCAGCGTCCGTCCCATGTCGGCCTTGAACAGCGGCACCAGCGCCGTCGGCGCCGGATGGGGCGGCAGGAGCCCGTGGGCCACGCTCATCGCCGCGCAGGCCGGCAGGGCGACGCCGATCAGCGGCAGCCGGCCGCGCGCCGCGACGGCGCGGATGATCGGGAGGAGGAGCATGAAGGCGACGCCGTAAAACAGCGGAATGCCGACGACGAACCCCGTCGCCGCCATCGCCCAGCCGACGCGGCCGGGGCCGGCCGCCGTGCACAGCACCCCCGCGATCCGCTGCGCGGCGCCGCTGGCGACGACGAGCCGGCCGAGCATCGCACCGGCGACGAGGGTCACGGCCAGTTGGCCGAACACCGCCCCCATCCCCTTCTGGAGCGTGCCGGCGATCGACGGTTCGACGACGTCGGCTGGGTAGCCGAGGCCGATCAGGGCCCCGATCGAGACCACGAGGAAGGCGAGGAACGGCGGCACGCGCCATGCCGTGACCAGCGCCACCAGGGCGACGATCGCCGCGGCGACGGTGAGGAGCTGGGCCGGCATCGGCGGGCGGTCCTCACGCCAATTCGAACGCCGCCTCGATCTCGACCGGAATGTCGTCGGGGAGGCAGGCCATGCCGACGGCGCTGCGGACGCCGATCCCACGATCCGGCCCCCACACCGCCGCGAACAGCTCGCTGCAGCCGTTGATCACCGCCGGGTGCCGGGTGAAGTCGGGCGTGGCGTTGACCATCCCCAGCACCTTCACCACCCGGCCGATGCGGTCGAGGCTGCCGAGGCCGGCGACGAGCGTGGCGAGGATCGCCAGGCCGACCTGCCGGGCCGCCTCTTTCCCGGCGACCTCGTCGAGGTCGTGGCCGACGCGCCCGCGGAGGAGCGTGCCGTCGGGAAGGAGCGGGCCGTGGCCCGAGACGAGCACCGTCCGCTCGACGATCACCAGCGGCTTGTAGACGCCTTTGGGCTTGGGTGGCGGCGGGAGCACGAGCCCCAGTCGCGCCAACGCCCCAGTCGCGCCGTTACCCGCTGCCATGTCCATCGCGTTGCTCCCGAGAACCCCGGCCCGACCGACACGGCCCACCAGGATACTCCGGCGCGTGGTCGCGCGACGGCCCCGCCGCCTTGAATGGCAGCCGCGCGGCGGCGTAGGCTTCCTCCCGGCCGACCCCTCCCGGGACCCGGCCGGGGAGGTGGCCATGCTGTCGGTTTCCACCGGCGTCGCGCGCGGCTACTGCCATGGCCTGCCACGGCGCAGTTTCGTGCAGCTCGGCGTCGCCGGGATGGCGGCCGTCGGTCTGCCGCGGGTGCTCGAGGCACGGGCAGCGGGGCACGCGGCCGGTCTCCCGGCCAAGGACACCGCCTGCATCCTGCTGTGGCTCGACGGCGGTCCGGGCCACCTCGATCTCTACGACCTCAAGCCCGCGGCACCGGCGGAGTACCGGGGGATCTGGCGGCCGATCCGCACGGTCGTCCCCGGGATCGAGATCACGGAGCTGTTCCCGCGCCAGGCGCGGGTCGCCGACCGGTTCTCGCTGATCCGCTCGCTCCACCACGACAACGGCGACCATTTCACCGCCGCCCACTACCTGCTCACCGGCCGCGGCGGTCCCAACGGCAGCAACACCGCCGGCCGCAATCCCTCGGTGGCGGCGATCGCCGCGCGGCAGTGCGGCCCGCGCCAGCCGGGGATGCCGGCCTACGTCGCGGTGCCCTATGCCTCGAGCGTCGGGCTCCGTCCCGGTTACTTCGGCGGCAGCTACCTGGGCGCCCAGTGGAACCCGTTCGAGACCGACGGCGATCCCAACGCCGCCGCCTTCCAGGTCCGCAACCTCGTGCCCCCGGAGAGCCTGTCGCTCGGCCGGCTCGGTGACCGTGCCGGCCTGCGCCACGCGCTCGACGGCCTGCGGCGGCGCTTCGACACCGGTGGCACGGGCCTGGCGCTCGACCGCTTCCAGACGCAGGCCCTCGACCTCGTCTCGAGCCCGGCGGCGCGGCGCGCCTTCGACATCGGGCTGGAGCCCGCCGCCGTCCGCGACCGCTACGGGAGGACGAGCTTCGGGCAGAGCACGCTGCTCGCCCGCCGGCTGGTCGAGGCCGGCTGCACGTTCGTGACCGTCCACTCCGGCGGCTGGGACCACCACTGGGATCTCGAGGCGGGGATGAAGAGCCGGCTCCCCGAGGTCGATGCCGCGGTGGCGGCGTTGCTCGACGACCTCGCCGAGCGCGGCCAGCTCGAGCGCGTGATGGTCGTGCTGTGCGGCGAGTTCAGCCGGACGCCGAAGATGAACGACGGTGGCAACGGCGGCCCGCCCCTCTCCAAGGGCACGCCGGGGCGCGACCACTGGGGCCACGCGATGTTCGCGCTGGTCGCTGGCGGCGGCATCCAGGGGGGGCGCGTGGTGGGGAGCACCGACGCCCGCGGCGAGCGCCCGCGCGAGCGGCCCGTGACGCCGTTCGACCTGCATGCCACGATCTACAAGGTGCTCGGGGCCGATCCCCGGGCACACTTCCTCGATCACACCGGCCGACCGGTGCCCGCCATCGACGCCGGAGAGCCGATCGCCGAACTGTTCTGAGCGTGGTGCCCGGCGCGGCGGGCGGAAAGATCGCGTCGCGCGTTGTTGCTCCGCGATGCCCGGCGAGCGCCGTGGCGCGACGGTCCGAGGGCTTGGCTGCTATGCTCGGGGGTTCGCCGGGCCGGTTTCCCGCCGCGAGCACCCATGAACTGGTACGCCGCCCTCCTCCTCCGCCGGAGTCCGTTCCTCGCCGTCGCCGTCGTCATGGTCACCTGCCTGGCGGCGGCCGGTCTCGGCCGGCTCGACTTCGACGAGGACCCGCGGAACTTCATCCTCCGCGACGATGACGACCGGCGCGTCCTCGACCGGTTTTTCGCCGAGTTCGGCCCCGACGACACCGACGTCCTCGCCGCGGTCACCGGCCTCGACCCCGGCGACGTGCCCGCGATCGAGCGCGTCCTCCGCCTGATCGACGCGTTCCGGGCCGACGACGGGGTGCTGTTCGTCGCCAGCCCGTTCGACGCGCGCCGCGTCGGTCAGCCGCTGGTTCCGCTCTTTCCCCGGTCGCGCGACAACTTCACCCCGGAGCGGTTCCGCGCGGCGTTCGCCGCGGCCCGCGCCCACCCGGCCCTCGCCGGCCAGCTGATCTCCCCCGACGGCTCGACGCTGTTCATCCTCGTCCGCCTCCGCGACGCACCCGGGGGCATCGGGCCGCTGGCGGCGCAGGTCGATCGGCTCCGCGGTCTCGTCGCCACGGAAATGGCGGGCAGCCCGGTCAGCGTCACGCTCGCCGGCCATCCGCCGCTGCGCGTCGACGTCGTCCGTGCCGTGCAGTCGGAGTTCTACCGGATCCTCACCCTGTCGGCGGCGGCCACCGTCGTCGTCGCGGCGATCGCGTTCCGCGACTGGCGGGCGGTGATCATGGCGCTGGCCGGGCCGGCGGTGGGCCTGGTGTGGACGCTCGGCTGGATGGGGTGGACCGGCCAGCGGATCAACGGCCTCAACACGATCCTCCCCAGCCTGATCTTCGTCCTCGGCTTCAGCGACTCGGCCCATCTGATCGTCGCCTACTCCAACGCCCGCCGCGCCGGGCTGAACGCGGCCGCGGCGCTCACGCGGACGCTCGTCACGGTCGGCCAGGCGTGCGTGCTGATGGTGGCGACGACTGCCGTCGGCTTCGGAGCGCTGGGGGTGGCGGAGATCGCCAGCGTCCGGCAGTTCGGGATCGCCGGGGGGACCGGCACCGTCCTGGCGCTGGCCGCGGTGCTCACCGTGATGCCGCTGCTGGCGCTGGCCGGGACCGGGGCCCGTGCCGCCGGCACCACCGACGCCCCCCCGGGCGAAGACGTCGCCGCCGCCGACGCCGCAGGGGAGGGGACGGGCTCGGGCTGGCTCGGC
>JAGWVR010000086.1 GCA_018970785.1 Planctomycetota bacterium | reverse complement strand
CGCCGTGGCCGCCTTGGCCGCGGCTGCAGGGGGGGCCGCCGCCGGGCGCGGGCGCGCAGCCGAGCCGGCGGCGCCGTCGTTCTCCCGCGACGTCCTCCCGATCCTCGCCGCCAATTGCTTCTCGTGCCACGGGTTCGACGAGCACTCGCGGCAGGCGGGGCTGCGGCTCGACACCGCCGCCGGCGCGACTGCGGCGCTCGATTCCGGCGCGCGGGCGATCGTTCCCGGCGTGCCGGCCGACAGTGAGGTGGTGAAGCGCGTCGAGGCGACCGACCCCGACGTCGTCATGCCCCCGCCCGAGACCGGCCGGTCGCTGTCGGCCGCCGAGCGCACCACGCTCGCCCGCTGGATCGCCGCCGGGGCGACGTACGAGAGCCACTGGGCGTTTCGCCCCCCCGTCGCCGCCGCGCCCCCCGCCGTGGCCGGCGTCGACCATCCCGTCGACCGGTTCCTCGCCGCGGCATGGCAGCGCGAAGGGCTCGGCGCCGCGCCGCAGGCTCCTCCCGAGACGCTTCTCCGCCGCGCGAGCCTCGACCTCGTCGGGCTGCCGCCGACGGTGGCGGAGACCGACGAGTTCCTCGCCGCCTGGCAGCGCGACCCCGAGGCCGCCTGGGGCGCGCTGCTCGACCGGCTCCTCGCCAGCCCCCACTACGGCGAACGGCAGGCGCGCGGCTGGCTCGACATGGCGCGCTACGCCGACAGCAACGGCTACTCGATCGACGCCCCGCGCGAGATCTGGCCATGGCGCGACTGGGTCGTGAATGCGTTCAACGACGACATGCCGTTCGACCGGTTCACCGTCGAGCAGCTCGCCGGCGACCTCCTCCCCGGGGCCTCGCAGGAGCAGCGGATCGCCACCGGGTTTCACCGCAACACGCAGATCAACGAGGAGGGGGGCGTCGACAAGGAGCAGTACCGGATCGAGAGCGTGTTCGACCGGGTGGCGACGACCGGCGTCGTCTGGCTCGGGCTCACGATCGGCTGCGCGCAGTGCCACGACCACAAGTTCGACCCCGTCAGCCAGCGCGACTATTACCGGCTGTTCGCGTTCTTCAACGACCAGAACGAGCCGAAGCTCAAGGTCGCCGCCCCGGGCGTCGATCTCGCGGCGCTCACCGCCGAGCGCGACGCCGCCCGCGCCGCCGTCTCGGCCTACGTCGCCGCCCGGCAGGCGGAGCTCGACGCCTGGGAGGCGGCGGTGGGCGACGAGGTGCGCGCGGCGCTGCCGAAGCCGGCCGCGGCGGCACTGGCCGTCGAGCCGGCGAAGCGCTCGGCCGAGCAGCGCCGGATCTTGTTCGCCGCCGGCGCCGGGGCCGCCGATCAGGAGTTCCGCGCCCTCAACGAACGGTTCACGGAACTGGAAGGGAAGGTCGCCGCGGGGCCGACGACGCTCGTCCTCGAGGAGCTCAAGCAGCCGCGTTCGACCCGGATCCTGGTCCAGGGCGACTTCACCCGCCCCGCCGACGACGTCGAGCCCGGCACTCCCACCGTCCTCCCGCCGCTCACGACCGACCGGGCACGGCCGACGCGCCTCGACCTGGCCCGCTGGCTGGTCGCCCCGGACAACCCGCTCACGGCGCGGGTCGCCGTCAATCGCGTCTGGCAGCGGCTCTTCGGCCGGGGGCTCGTCGAGACCGACAGCGACTTCGGGCTGACCGGCGCGCCGCCATCGCACCCGGAATTGCTCGACTGGCTGGCGCTCGAGTTCCAGGCACGCGGCTGGAGCGTCAAGGCGCTGCACCGGCTGATCATGTCGTCGCGTGCCTACCGGATGAGCTCGGTCGCCACGGCCGAGCGACTCGCCGCCGATCCCGGCAACCAGTGGGTCGCCCGGCAGAAGCGGCTCCGGCTCGATGCCGAATTGGTGCGCGACGTGGCGCTGGTGGCCAGCGGAAAGTTCGTCGCCACGCTCGGCGGGCCTCCGGTCCATCCGCCGATCCCCGACGGCGCGACGGCCGTCGGGCAGGTGAAGCGCCCCTGGCCGACGAGCACGGGCCCCGACCGCTACCGCCGCGGGCTGTACACGTTCGTGTTCCGCGCGAGCCCCCCGCCGGCGCTGGCGGTGTTCGACGCCCCCGACGGTTTTTCCACCTGCACGCGCCGCACCCGCAGCAACACGCCGCTCCAGGCGCTCACGCTCCTCAACGACACGGCGTTCGTCGAACTGGCCGCCGCCCTCGCCGCGGTCGTCCGCGACGACGGGATCGCCGCCGCCTTCCGCCGCTGCACCGGACGGCACCCCGATGCCGATGAGATCGCGGTCCTCGCCGCGCTCGACCCGACCGACGCGGCCCGCGTGCTCCTCAACCTCGACGAGACGGTGACCCGTGAGTGACGGAAGCGAACCCTCCCCCGGAAGCCCCGGCTGGCTGCTCCGCGAGCGGACGCGCCGCCATTTCTTCGGCGGCTGCGGTGTCGGCGTCGGGGCGCTGGCGCTCGGCGACTTGCTCGCCGGCGAGGTCGGGGCAGGGGCCGTGGCCGACCCGCTGGCGCCGCGCCCCCCGCACTTCGCCGCGCGGGCCAAGCGGGTGATCTACCTGTTCATGGCCGGTGGCCCGAGCCAGCTCGATCTGTTCGATCACAAGCCGGAGCTCGCGCGGCGGAGCGGGACGCCGATCCCGGAGAGCTTCGTCGCCGGGAAACGGTTCGCGTTCATGGATTCGAGCCACCGCACCGACCTGCTCGGGTCGAAGCGGACGTTCCGGCAGCACGGGGCGAACGGCACGTGGGTCAGCGATCTGCTGCCCGAGACCGCGGCGATCGTCGACCGGCTGTGCATCGTGAAGAGCTGCTCGACCGACCTGTTCAACCACGCCCCGGCGAAGCTGTTCATGAACACCGGCAGCGGCCAGTTCGGCCGGCCGAGCATCGGGGCGTGGCTGACCTACGGCCTGGGGAGCGAGTGCCGCGACCTGCCGGGGTTCGTGGTCCTCCAGAGCGGCCCGCGCGGGCCGCGCGGCGGGGCCGTGTTGTGGGGCAGCGGGATCCTCCCCAGCGCCTACCAGGGAGTGCCGCTGCGCAACAGCGGCGATCCGATCCTCAACCTCTCCGCGCCGTCCGGCGTCGATGCCGCCCGCCAGCGGCGCGTCGTCGATGCCGTGCGGGTGCTCAACGAACGGCGCCTCGCCGCCACCGGCGACGACGAGATCGCGGCGCGCGTCGCCGGCTACGAGATGGCCTACCGGATGCAGTCGAGCGCCCCCGACCTGATCGACGTCGCCGGCGAGTCGGCCGAGACGCTCGCGCTGTACGGGATCCGTGATCCGCGCGAAACGACCTACGCGCGGAATTGCCTCCTCGCCCGGCGCCTCGTCGAGCGCGGCGTGCGCTTCGTGCAGCTGTACCACACCAATTGGGACCACCACGGCGGGACGACCGAGAACCTCGAGACCCATCTCCCCGAGGTCTGCGGCCAGATCGACCGGGCGAGCGCCGCGCTCGTCGTCGATCTCGAGCGGCGCGGCTTGCTCGACGACACGATCGTCGTCTGGGGGGGCGAGTTCGGGCGCACGCCGATGGGGGAGAAGCGCGAGAGCACCGGCCGCAACCACCACATCGACGCGTTCACGATGTGGTTCGCAGGCGGCGGGTTCCGCCCCGGCCTGGTCCATGGGGAGACCGACGAGTTCGGGTTCGCGCCGGTCGCCGGCGGGCTCCACGTGCGCGACATCCACGCCACGCTCCTCCACTGCCTCGGGCTCGACCACCAGCGCCTCGCGGTGCGCTTCCAGGGGCTCGACTACAAGCTCACCGGTGTGAAGCCCGCGCGCGTCGCGACGGAACTGCTCTCCTGATCCCACGGGCCCGGCGGGCAGCGGGTCGGCGCCGTCCGCGCACGCGATCGGTCAGGCCCGGCGCCGGCTCGCGATGGCTTGCGATTCGTACAGGATCGGGGCCGGTCGTGCCCTGGGGATCAACGCAAGATACGGGGAATCGGCCGTGGCTCTGAAGGTTTGCCTGCATTCCCTCTCCGTTGACCGCCCTGTCTGCGGTCCGTAGCCTCCCGCCCCCAGGTGGTCTTCCCCTGCGCGTCGCTGTAGTCTGCCTGCGGGCAAGGGGACCGCACGACCGATTTTTGATGCAGTATGCGTCTGCGCCGCGAGGCGCTGGCTCTCGGAGGCCTGTCATGTCACTGGTGACCGCCCTGTTCGCCCGTGGGAATCGCCGGCAGCGTCGCGCGATCCCGTCGATCCGCCTCGAGCGGCTCGAGGTCCGCCGTGCGCTGGCCGCCGACGACGGCAGTGATCCGTGGGACGGGTACGTGCCGCCCGAGGACGACGGGGTCGAGGTCGATACCTGGGTCGATCCAGGTGACATCGTCACGTTTAACCTGCCGTCGGACGACGGTGGCGATGGCGCGGGTGATGGTCTTCCGCAGTGCTGGTTGCCGCCGGTCGACGACGAGGGGAACCCGATCCCGGAGCCCTTCTGGCGCTCCGGTCCGGGCGCTGGCGGGCCCGATTACGGATTTCTCCCTCCCCCAGACGACGCCCTCGTCACGCAAGTGATCACTCCCTGGGTGAACGCGGTGACCGGCGAGGTATTCCTCGCGAGCACCGGGGGCTGGACGGCACCGAGTGACGACTGGGTCATCGACTATTCGGTGTTTCCCGTCGATGGCTGGTCGGGCGACGAGGCGGGCCCGGGCGAGAGCGGCGGCGACCCCGGTTCGTTCTGGGGCGACGACGTGTGGTTCGGCACGCGTCCGTATCCGGGCGATCTCGCCTGGTGTTTCGACGGCACGCCGCTCGTCGGCGACGACGGCGAGCCGATCACGTTCACCGACGACGGCGCCCCGGTGCCGGTCGCCGGAGGCCTTCCCGGTGACGGAATGGTCGCCCTCCCGCGCCTCCAGTGGGGCGTGGACAGCGTCGGTTTCTTCCAGCGCGTGACGGCGTTGGCCGACGACTGCGAACTCCCCCCTGTGGTGATCGACGTCGTCGCGGATCCGCAGCCCGACGGCTCCGTCGACATCACCTGGACCGACGTCCCGCCCGAAGTCGACGTCGGTAGCGGTGGCTACGTCGTCCAGTACCGGCGGCTCCGCGACACCGAGTGGACGACCTATCCCGGCGCCACGATCGACGAGCCGCTCGCCGAGCTCACCGGCCTCGAAGACGGGGCCAACTACGTCGTCCGCACGGTCGCCGTCGGTCTCGGCGGGATCGCCGCCGTGTCGGCTCCGTCCCGTCCATTCACCTACGAAGGCCCGAGCCAGCGGCCGACCGACGTCGTCGCCACCCCCACGGCCGACGGCATCGTCGTCACCTGGAACGACCCGTTCGCCAACCAGGGCGAGGGAGGCCCGGCGATCGACGGCTACGTCGTCGAGGCGCGGCGGCTCCGCGACACCGATTGGACGTCCGTCGGCACCGTGACCGGCGCGACGACCTCCACCGTGAGCGGTCTGGACGCCGCGGCCCACTACGCCTTCCGCGTGACTAAGACCAACATCGGCATGACACAGGTGCTCTCCGCGCCGTCGCGGCCGTCGCGGCCGGTGACGACCGCGTCAGTCGTCGGGATCAGCGCCGAGACGACCGCCACCGGCGGCGCGCGGATCTCGTGGGATGGCGCCGCTGCCGGCGCGGGAGAGCAGGTCGTCGAATACCGGCGCCTCGCTGCCACCGACTGGGTCCGCGTCGGCGCCTTTCCCGCCGCCTCCGGCGTCGCCACGGTCGACGGCCTCCCCGGCGGCCGGCACTACACGTTCCGGATCCTCTCGGCCGGCGGCGTTTACACGCCGCGTACCCGGGCGGTGACGCTGCCCACCGAAGTCGATTACCTGCTCGGTGCCGCGACCACCGCGACCGGCGCGGTCGTTACCTGGACCGATCCGCTCGCCGCGACCCGCACCGACACGGTGATCGAGTACCGGCGGCTCAAGGACTCGGTCTGGTCGGCCCTGGGGAGCGTGGCGAGCGCGACTGGTGAGATGAAGGTCGACGGCCTGGTGCCGAACGCCAACTACGTCTTCCGGCTGCGGCAAGTCGATGCTGCCGGCCTGCTGAGCCGGACGGTCGCCACGCGGCCGGTCACCGTGTCGCCCATCTGCGTGTTTCCGCCACCCGCGTGCGTCGACTTTCCCGGCCCCGGGCCGGGCGGCGGATCGTTTCTCGTCGTGAACCCGGGAACGGATGGCAGTTTCGCGACGGAGATCTCGGGGATCGCCCCCGATTCGGGAGACGGGTCGTCGGGCACGCTCGTCGCGACCGGCCAGTTCACGCCGGTCGGTGGCGGGACGGGCACGCTCGTCCTCGGCAGTGCCGGAGGCGCCGGCTGATCGCCGCCGCCTGTTCGGCCGAACCGTAGGCGGCTCGCGTCACACGCGCTCGAGCTTCGACACGCGCCCCGTGGCGACCCACTCGGCGACGAAAATGTCGCCATTGGGCGTGAAGCAGGCGTCGTGCGGGTGCACGAACTGCCCCGGGAGCCACTTGTCGGGCTGGCCGCGGAGATTCTGGATCTCCCCGAGCCGCTCGACGGCCCGCCCGAGCCGGGCGACGACCTGGTTCTTCTCGTCGAGGAGGGTGACGCAGGCCTTGAGCTCGGGCACGAGGAGAAGGTTTTTCCACGTGTCGAGGTTGGCCGGCAGACCGAAGCCCGTCAGCGTCTCCTTGTAGGTCCCGTCCATCGCGAAGATCTGCAGCGTGTCGTGGGCCCGGTCGGTGACCACGATCGAGGGCTCGCGCCCCTCGCGGCGGTCGACCCACAGGCCGTGGGCGGTGTTGAACGTCCCCTTGCCGTCGCCGGCGCCGCCGAAGCAGCTCACCCACTTCGCGTCCTTGTCGAAGCGGTGAATCTTGAACGTGCCGTAGCCGTCGGCGAGGAGGAAGCCGCCGTCGTCGAGGAACGCGACGTTGGTGGGGAGGAACCCCTGGCGGTTCCAGCTCGGCTTGGTGGAGACGTCTTCCCCCGGGGCGTAGACGCCCGATTCCATCGGCGCTTTCTTGTACCACACCGTCTCGCCGTCGAGCGTCAGCTTGGCGAACGCTTTCACCTGCTGGTACGCGCAGACGTAGAGAAACTCGTCGCTCCCCTCCTTGCGCACCTCGATGCCGTGGCCGCCCCCCTGGAACTGGCTGCCGAACGCGCGGACAAACTTCCCCGTCGGGTCGAACACGAAGATCGCCGGGTGGTCCTTCTGCTCCTTGCGCCCCTCGTGGATCACGTACAGGTTGCCGGCACCGTCGACGGCGACGTTGTGCGTCGTCTGCCAGGTGTAGGGGGCGGGCAGCTGGGGAAAGTCGTGCTTCACGCGGAAGGTGTGCGCTCCCTCGCCGACGATCGTCTCGCTCCCCACCTGGCGGACGGCGGCGAGCGCCGGTGCGGCGGCGGCGCCGGTGGCGAGCGCGGCGCAGGCGCCGAACGCGCGGCGCGAGAGACGGGAGTGGAATGGCTGTGGCATGGGAGCGACCTCGCCGGGCGTGAGGCACGACCGCGGCCCCCCGTTCCCCCGGGCGGCTCCGCGGCTCGTCGGCCGGCCCGGTTGTACGCCCGGGCGGGAATGTCGCCAAGCAGCGCTGCCATGCCTTGCCGGTAGACTGTCGCCCTCGCTTTGCTCCGGGGGACGCCCATGCCGACCGTCGCCGACACGCTCGCGGCCCTCGTCGCCATCGACAGCGTCAACCCCGCCTATCCCACGGTCGGCGGCGCGCCCGGCCCGGGCGAGGGAGCGGTGGCGGCCTGGGTCGAGGCGTTTCTCGTCGAGCGCGGGATCCGCACCGTCGTCCAGCCGGTCCTCCCGGGGCGGGCCAACGTCGTCGGCGTCGTGCCGGGGCGCGACGCTGGCCGCCGCGTCGTGCTCGAGGCCCACATGGACACCGTCTCGCCGGTGGGGATGACGATCGCGCCGTTCGCACCGCGTGTCGTCGACGGCCGGCTCCACGGGCGCGGCGCCTGCGACGTGAAGGGGGGGCTGGCAGCGATGCTCCAGGCGCTCGCCGACCTCGCCGCCGGGCCGCCGCCGCCGGCGGAGGTCGTGCTCGCCGCGGTGGTCGACGAGGAGCATGCGTTCCGCGGCGTGTCGCGGCTCGTCGAGCACCTCCGCGCCGCCGCGGCGGTCGTCGCCGAGCCGACCGACCTGCGGATCGTGACGGCCACCAAGGGGGTGCTGCGCTTCCGGATCCACGTCCACGGCCGGGCGGCCCACACCTCGAAGCCGTGGCTCGGGGCCAACGCCGTCGTCCAGGCAGCGCGCGTCGTCCTCGCCCTCGACGCCTTCCACGCCACGCTCGCCACGCGCGGCCACGCACTGCTCGGCAGTGCGACCGGCACCGTCTCGATGATCGCCGGCGGCGTCCAGATCAACATCGTCCCCGAGGCCTGCACGCTCGCCGTCGACCGTCGCCTGCTGCCGGCGGAGCGCGCCGCGGCCGCGCTCGACGAATACCGCCGCGTGCTCGCCGCGGTCGAGGTCCTCCCCGGCTGCCGGATCGAGGTCGAGGAGCCGTTTCTCGTCGACGAAGCGCTCGACACACCCGCCGACCGCCCCGCCGTCGCCGCGGCGCGCGCGGTCGCCGGCAGCCTCGGGCTCGACGGGGAGATCGTCGGCGTGCCCTATGGCAGCGACGCCAGCAAATTCGCCCGCGCCGGGATCGACAGCATCGTGTTCGGCCCGGGGAGCATCGATCAGGCGCACGCCGCCGACGAGTTCGTCGACGTCGCGGCGCTCGAGACGGCGCGGGAGTTTTACCGGGAGTGGGCCCGGGTGGCGGGGGAGCGGGGCACACCGTGAGGGGAGGGGAGGCGATGGATACGCGGCGCGGATTTCTCGGCAGCGCTCTGGTCTCCGGTGCGGCGGCGGGATTCGCAGTGCCCGCTGCCGGTGCTCCCGATCGGCCCGGCGGGTTCGTCGACGCCCATGTCCACGTCTGGACGCCCGACACGGCGCGCTATCCGCTCGCCACCGGGTTCACCACGGCCGACATGCAGCCGCCGAGCTTCACGGCCGACGAGCTGTTTGCCGCCTGCCGGCCGCACGGCGTCGACCGCGTCGTCCTCATCCAGATGAGCTTCTACGGCTTCGACAACTCCTACATGCTCGACTGCATCGCCGCCCACCCGCGGGCGCTGGCCGGCGTGGCGATCATCGACCACTCCCGCCCCGACGTCGGCGCCACGCTCCGCGATCTGCGGGCCCGTGGCGTGCGCGGCTACCGTCTCTACGCCGACCGGGCGAAGGCCGAGGGGTGGCGCGATGCGCCGGGCATGGATCGGCTGTGGGCAGCGGCGGCCGACGAGCCGGTGGCGATGTGCCTGCTGGCCGACCCTGACGCGCTGCCGGCGATCCGCCGGCAGATCGAGCGCTTTCCCCGGACGCCGGTCGTCATCGACCACTTCGCCCGGATCGGCATGCGCGGGGCGGTGGCCGAGGCCGACGTGGCAAACCTCCTCGCGCTGGCGGCGTTTCCCACCGTCCACGTCAAGGTGTCGGCCTTCTACGCGCTGGGCGCGAAGCGTCCTCCATACGACGACCTCGCCCTGCTCGTCCGCCGGCTCCGCGATGCCTACGGCGCCGAGCGGCTGATGTGGGCCACCGACTGCCCCTACCAGTTGGCCGACGGGCAGGGGTATGGCCCGAGCGTGGCACTGGTGCGCGACCGGCTCGACTTCCTTTCCGCCGCCGAGCGCGCGGCGATGCTCGGCGGCACGGCGGCAAGGCTGTTTTTCGACTGACTGGCCGCGCGCTACCGCGACCCACCAGCGCCGCGGCAGGGTAGGATGAGCGGACAGGCAAGGCTTCCGAGCGGGGCGGAGGGACACATGCGACGACGCGGCAGCGGGGCGTGGCTTGCGGTGGCGTGGGCCTGCCTCGCGTCGGCCGTCGGCATCGTGGCGGCGCCTGCGGTGGAACCCGCCGTGGACGCGGCGCAGCGCGACATCGTCGTCGCCGAGGCCAAGGATCCGAGCTTGCGCCTCGATATCGCCGGCCACACCGGCGAAGTCCTGGCGCTGGCCTTCTTTCCCGACGGCCGCCGCCTCGTGTCGGGGGGGCGCGACAAGGCGGCGCTCGTCTGGTCGCTCGCCGATGCTCCCGGCCCTGGCGATGCAGGAGCGATGGATGCGATGGAGCGGGCGCGGCTCCGCGAGCGCGTGTTGCGCTGGCAGGTCGCCCGGGCGACGCGCGGGGCCATTCAGGCGCTGGCGGTGTCGCCCGGTGCCGATTCACTCGTCGCGATCGCCGGCAACGGGGCGATGGGGAGCATCGGCGAGATCCTCCTCGTCCGCGCCGACGACGGAACGTATGTCAAGACGCTCGGTGGCGGCGATCGGAAAGGGCACCGTCAGGCGGTCGCCTCGGTCGATTTCACCGCCGACGGGGCGTGGCTGGTGTCGCGCGACCTCGAGGGCAGGGTGATTGCCTGGGAGCGCGGCGCCGACTGGCGTCACCAGCCTTTGGCAGAGGAATTCAAAAACGACCACGGGCCGGCAGTGGCCGAGCGCCTGAGGAACGACCGGGTGTTCTTCCGCCGTCCGGTGGTCGCGGTCGGCGATCGCAGGGTGGCGTTCGCGACGCTGACCAATGCCGCCGAGCATGGGGCCAATCCCAGGGACTGGCGCCCCGTGTGGCACGTGCGGGTCGTCGATCTGGCGCCGCCGCAGTACCCCGCTCGCGACCTTCCCGGCCCCCACCTCGACAACATCGAGGCGCTCGCGGCCACGGCCGACGGCACGACGATCGCGTCCGTCTCGGGAGCCGGCAAGGTGTTCGTCGCGTCGGCGACGGGGGACGACCGCACGGTGACCTGGTCGACGGAAAACGGATTTGGCACGGCGTTGGCGCTGACTCCGGACGGGTCACGGGCGGTGGTGGCGATCGAGGGAGACGGCGTCCCGAGCCGGATCGAGGTCCGTGAGGTCGCCACGCAGCGGCTCGTCGCCAGTCGGACGACCGATCAGCCACCGACGGTGTTGGCGCTGAGCCGCGATGGGAAGCGGATCGCGTGGAACGGTGGCCGCGACCACGAGGTGTTCGTGATCCCCGTCGCCCAACTGGGGGGCGTCCCGGCGACCGCTCCGCTGGTTCTCGGTGGCGTCGGCAGGACGATCACCCGGATCGCGTTCGACGATCCGGCCCGGCCGCGGCCGGTGGCCGAGTCGGCCCCGGTGACGCGCGACATCAAGCGTGCCAAGGGCAAAGCCGAGGCACCGATCGTGCTGGCACCCCGTCGGATCGCGATCGCCACGCGGTCCACCCCCGCGGGGGCATGGGAGCATGCGTTCGACGTCGAGCGGCTCGCCTTCTCGCCCGTGGGCGAGCCGGCGGACTGGTCGGCTCCGGCAGGGAATCCGGCCGGCTGGGGTCTGACGGCCGATCCGGACGACGGCTCCGGTGTGGCCCGGCTCCGACTCGTGCGCGGCGCGGTGTTTGCCGCGAGCATCGACCTCGTGGTTTCCTGGCAGGGAATGGCGACCGATGAAGGGCGCGTCGCAAGCTGGCTGACGGCACCCGGGCAGGCGGAGCCGTTCGCGGTGGCGATCGCGACCGATCGGGGGATCGGCGTCTGGCGCCTCTCGGCCGATGCAACCGAATCCTGTCCTTTGCTGCGCTGGTTCCGCGGGCATGAAGACACGGTCACGGCCTTGGCGCTGGCTCCCGGCGGTGAGTGGCTGGCTAGTGGTGGCCGCGACGGCCTGGCGATGCTCTGGTCGCTGGCCGGCATCGAGCGTGTCGGCGCGCCGATCCACGACCGGTGGGGCATCGACGCGGCGGTCGAAGGGGGGCGGGTGGTCGTGAAGACTGTTTCCGAGGCCGGGCCGTTGGCGGCACGCGACGTCCGCGCCGGAGACACGATCGACAAGATAATCGGCGTCCGTCTCGACGGCAGCGTCGAGGGAAAGGAGCTCGCCGATCCGCAGGAGATCCTCGACGGGCTGGCGCAGGTGCCGTTTGGAACGCAGGTGGCGTTCACCGTCGCTCGCAACGGCGTGCCGATCGAGCCGTTCCAGCGGATGCCGGCGTGGGAGAACCTCGCGGCGCTGGTCGTCCGCCCCGACGACGAATGGGCGCTGTGGACGCCGCGCGGGTATTACGCCGCCAGCGAGAACGGCGACACGTTCTTCGGCTGGCTCGTGAACCGTGGCCTCGACCGGCTCCCCAGGTTCCACAAGGCGAAGGACTTCCGCCGCCGCCTCGAGCGCCCCGACGTCGTCAGCCGGCTGCTCGCCGAGGGAAGCGTCGACGGGGCGCTCCGCGCCACCGGCCGAGACGTCCCCGATTCGTCGGCCGTCGTCCTCCCCCGCCTCCTCGCGGCGGCGCCGACCGTGCGGATCACGGCGCCCCCTTCCGGGGCGGCGGTCGAGGGGGAGTCGATCGGTGTCGAGGCCGAGGTCGAACTCCCCGATGGCGTCGAACCGGAGCGGGTGCGGGCCTACGTCTCGGGAGCGCTGGCCGCCGTCAAGCCTCGGCTCGTCGACGACCGCCCGGCCGACGCGGCAAGCGGCACGCCGCGCCGGCAGCGCTACGCGTGGGACGGCGTCCGGCTGCCTGCCGGGGAGCGGCATCTCGTCCAGGTGTTCGCCGCCACGCGCCAGCAGACGACCGGTCTCGACGGGGTCTCGATCACCGCCGGCGCCAGCGCCGCGCCGCGCCGCCCGCGGCTGTTCTTCCTCGCGGCGGGGGTCGACCGCTATCCTGCCGGACGCGCCGGCGACGACCATCCGTCGGTGCCCGATCTCGACTTCGCCGTCCGCGACGCGCAGAGCGTCCGCACGGCGCTGGCTGCCGGCGCCGAAGCGCCGTTCGATTTGAAGTTCGAGCGGCTGCTCGCCGACGCCGAGGTGACGCGGGCGGGCTGGACCGGCTCGGCGCGGCAGTTGGCCGAGGCCTGCAGGAAGGCCGACGTCGGCCCCGACGACATTCTCGTGTTGTTCCTCGCCGGCCACGGGATCACGACCGGTGGCGAAGAGCCGCAATACGCGTTCCTCTGCCACGATCTCGACGTCC
>JAGWVR010000142.1 GCA_018970785.1 Planctomycetota bacterium | reverse complement strand
GTCGCCCCGTGCTGCGGGTCGATGCGAGGGCAAAGGCGCGAGGGGCGTCCCCCTCTGTCGAGCCCGAGCGGAGGCTTCCATGCCGCGGTGCACACGGTAACACGGAGGACACCATCCGCGGGAAGTGATGGGCTGATGCCACGGATGATCTCCCCGACGATGCCCCGCGAGTGGCCCACTGCGGGAAGGATCCCGCCCCTCGTCGCTGCCCCCGCGCGGGGCGCGGCGGTATGCTGCCGCCGCCGGGGGGCAGCCCCTCGGTGCCCCCTGGAGACCGGCCATGCACGGCTTCGCATCCGCACCGCGCCGCTCGTTCCTCGCCGCCACGGCTGCCACGACGGTGACCGCCGCCGCGGCCACCGTCCGCGGTGCCGTCGCCGCCGAGCCCGCCCCAGTCCGCGTCGTCGTCATCGGCTGCGGTGGCCGCGGAGCCGGCAATCTCCAGGAGGTCGCCACCGCCGGGGGGACGATCGTCGCCCTCTGCGACGTCAACCGCGCGGCGCTTGCGCGTGCCGCCTCCCAGCATCCGGCCGCGCGCACGTTCCGCGACTTCCGCGAGCTGTACCGCGACCTCGACCCGGCGGGCTACGACGCCGTCGTCGTCAGCACGCCGGAGCACACCCATGCCTTCGCGACGCTGCCGGCCCTCGAGCGCCGCAAGCACGTCTATTGCGAGAAGCCGCTGACCCACTCGATCCGCGAGGCGCGGATCATCGCCAGGGCGGCGGAGAAGGCGGGGGTCGCCACGCAGATGGGGACGCAGATCCACGCCGGCAGCAACTACCGCCGCGTCGTCGAACTGATCCGCGCCGGGGCGATCGGTCCGGTCCGCGAGTGCCACGTCTGGACCGGCCGGGCCTGGGGCTGGCAGTCGGCCGACGATGCCAAGCGGCTCGGCGACATCGTCTCCACGCAAGCGCGCCCCGACGACACCGCCCCGGTTCCCGACGACCTCGACTGGGAGCTGTGGCTCGGCCCGGCCCCCTACCGGCCGTTCAACGACCTCTACTTCCCCGGTCCCAAGTGGTACCGGTGGTGGGACTGGGGGAGCGGCACGATGTCGGACCTCGGCAGCCACATGAACGACCTGCCGTTCTGGGCGCTCGACCTCGACGCCCCGACCGTGGTCGAGGCCGACGGACCGCCCCCCCATCCCGACCTGGCACCGGCGTCGATGGTGGCGCGCTATCGCTTCCCGGCGCGCGGCGACCGGCCGGCGGTGAGCCTCGCCTGGTACCAGGGGGAGCGGAAGCCGCTCGCCTGGCACGCCCAGGAAATCCCGCGCTGGGGCAGCGGGATCCTCTTCGTCGGCGACTCCGGCATGCTCCTGGCCGACTACGAACGCCACCTCCTCCTTCCCGAGGAACGGTTCCGCGACTACCAGCGCCCCCCGGAATCGATCCCCCCGTCGCGCGGCCAGCACGCCGAGTGGCTCGACGCCTGCCGCACCGGCGCGCCGACGACCTGCAACTTCGCCTATGCCGCGAAGCTCACCGAGGCCAACCACCTCGGCAACGTCGCCTACCGCGCCGGCCGGACGATCGAGTGGGACGCCGCGGCGCTGCGGATCCCCAACGCCCCGGAGGCCGAGGCCTACCTCGGCCGCGAGTACCGCGCCGGCTGGGCGCTCGAATGACGGCAGCGCCGCGCCGGCCGTTCAGACGCGCCGCAGGCGCGTGAGCTCGTCCATCGTGACGGTCGTCAGTTCGCCGCTGTCGCGGGCAACGATGAGGACGTCGGAGTAGACCTTGTCGTCGGGGTTGCGGCGGAAATGGAGCCCGTGGCGGCGCCGTTCGCGGCGCAGCACCCGGCCGACGGTGGTCGTCGTCCAGCGGGCACTCGAACCCACCTTCACGCCGTGGACGACCTCGATCCGCTCGCCGGGTTGGAGGGCGTCGAACAGGTCGCGCGACTGCTTCTCGTCGGGTGTCATCGGATCCTCCCGCACCGCGGTGATCGGGGCGCCCGCGGTTCAGACTTCCTTCGAGTCGATCCACTTCATCATCCGCCGCAGCCGCCGGCCGGTCTCGCCGATCGGGTGCTCCCGCTCGCGCCGGCGGGTGGCCTTGAACATCGCCGCCCCGCCGCGGTTCTCGAG
>JAGWVR010000011.1 GCA_018970785.1 Planctomycetota bacterium | reverse complement strand
GTCTCGACCTCGAGGATCGACTGGCCCGGCTTGATCACGTCTCCCTCGGAGACGAACACGGTGACGACGTCGCCGGAGGCGATGTTCTCGCCCAGGTCGGGCAGCTTGAATTCGGTGGCCATGCTGGTCGCTTCGGACGGGGGAAGGGAACGGGAGGGAAGCGGGGGGTGACGGAGCCGGCGGACCGGTCAGGCCAGCGCGGCGTCGATCTTGTCGGGGTTCACGCCGAGCCGACGGATCGCGGCGGCGACGACATCGGCGCCGATCGCGCCCGCGGCCGCCAATCGCGACAGCGTCGCGATCACGACGCATTCGGCGTCGACCTCGAAGTGGCGGCGGAGCGGGCCGCGCGTGTCGCTGCGCCCGAAGCCGTCGGTGCCGAGGACGAACAGGCCGCCGGGGATCCACGGATCGAGCTGCTCGGGGACGGCCCGCACGTGATCGCTGGCGGCGACGAACACGCCATCGGCCGCGCCGATCGTGGTCTCGAGGTAGCTGCGCCGCGGCTCCGCCTCGGGGTGGAGCATGTTCCAGCGCCGGCACTCCTGGGCGTTGCGGCGGAGCTCCTTCCAGCTGGTCACGCTCCACACCGTCGAGGCGATGCCGTACTGCTCGGCGAGGATCGCGGAGGCCCGGATCACCTCGCGGAGGATCGCGCCCGATCCGAGCAGCTGCACGGCCGGCAGACGCGGGGCGACCGCCGGGCCGTTGGCCGGAACCTCGCGGAGCCGGTAGGCCCCCTCGAGGATCCCCGCCTCGCAGCCGGCGGGCATCGGTGGCATCTCGTAGTTCTCGTTGTAGACGGTGATGTAGTAGATCCAGTCCTCGTTCTCGGCGTACATCCGCCGCATCCCGTCGAGCATGATCACCGTCGTCTCGTAGACGAACGCCGGATCGTAGGCGCGGACGGTGGGGTAGGCCATCGCGAACAGGTGGCTGTGGCCGTCCTGGTGCTGGAGCCCCTCGCCCGCGAGCGTCGTCCGCCCGGCGGTGCCGCCGAGGAGGAAGCCGCGCGCCCGGCAATCGCAGGCGGCCCAGATCAGGTCGCCGATCCGCTGGAATCCGAACATCGAGTAGTAGATGAAGATCGGGATCATGGGCACGCCATGGCTGGCGTAGGCCGTCCCGGCGGCGATGAAGCTCGACATGCTCCCCGCCTCGGTGATCCCCTCCTCGAGGATCTGGCCGTCCTTGGCCTCGCGGTAGTAGAGGAGCTGGTCGGAGTCGACCGGCTCGTAGAGCTGGCCGGTGTGGGCGTAGATGCCGCACTGTTTGAACAGCGGGTCCATCCCGAACGTCCGCGACTCGTCGGGCACGATCGGCACGATGTGGCGGCCGACCGACTTGTCCTTGAGGAGCGACGCCATCAGCGTCACCGCGCCGGTGGTCGTCGAGACCTCGCGGCCGGCGCTCTTCTCGATGAAGCCGAGGTAGTCGGCCAACGCCGGCGTCTTCAGCCGCGGGCTGTCGGTCGGCCGGGAGGGGACGTAGCCGCCGAGCGCCTCACGCCGTTCGCGCAGGTAGCGCATCTCCGGCGAATCCTCGGCCGGTCGGTAGAACGGGGCCTTGGCCACCTCGTCGTCGGAGATCGGGATGCCGAACCGGGAGCGGAAGGCGCGCAGCTCCTCCTCGTTGAGCTTCTTCTGCTGGTGGGTGACGTTGCGCCCCTCGCCGACCTCGCCGAGGCCGTAGCCCTTGATCGTCTTGGCGAGGATCACGGTCGGGCGGCCGTGGCACTGCATCGCCGCGGCGTAGGCGGCATAGACCTTCTCGGGATCGTGGCCGCCGCGGCGCAGCTTCTTGAGTTTCTCGTCGGAGAGGTGGGAGACCATCTCGGCGAGCTCGGGCGCAACGCCGAAGAAGTGCTCACGGATGTAATTGCCGGGCATGACGACGTACTTCTGGAACTGCCCGTCAACGACCTCGTTCATCCGCCGGACGAGCAGCCCCTTGTCGTCGCGCTCGAGGAGCGGATCCCACTCGTCGCCCCAGATCACCTTGATGACGTTCCAGCCGGCACCCCGGAACACCCCTTCCAGTTCCTGGATGATCTTCCCGTTGCCGCGGACCGGCCCGTCGAGGCGCTGGAGGTTGCAGTTGATGACGAACACGAGGTTGTCGAGGCGCTCGCGGGCGGCCAGCGAGATCGCCCCGAGCGTCTCCGGCTCGTCGGTCTCGCCGTCGCCGATGAAGCACCACACGTGCTGGCGGCTGGTGTCCTTGATGCCACGGTCCTGGAGGTACTTGTTGAACCGCGCCTGGTAGATCGCCATCAGCGGCCCGAGCCCCATCGACACGGTGGGGAACTCCCAGAACCCGGGCATCAGCCAGGGGTGCGGATAGCTCGACAGTCCGCCCCCGGTTGCCAGCTCGCGGCGGAAATTCTCCAGCTGCTTCTCGCTGATCCGCCCCTCGAGGAACGCCCGGGCGTAGATCCCCGGGGATGCATGTCCCTGGAAATAGACCTGGTCACCCGAGCAGTCGTCGCCACGGCCGCGGATGAAATGGTTGAGGGCGACTTCGACCAGGGTCGCCGAGGAGGCAAACGTCGAGATGTGGCCGCCGATGCTCTTGTCTTCGCGGTTGGCACGGACAACCATCGCCATCGCGTTCCAGCGGATGATGCTCTTGATCCGCCGTTCGATCTCGCGGTTGCCGGGGAACGGGGGCTGGCGGTCGACGGGGATCGTGTTGATGTAGGGGGTGGTGACGGAGAACGGCAGCGGCACGCCGAGCCGGGCTGCTTCCTGTTCGATCGCCTGCAGCAGATACGCGGCCCGATCCTCACCCCGGCTGGAGATCACGTAGCGGAGCGAGTCGAGCCACTCCCGCGTCTCCGACGGATCGGTGTCGACCGCAGTCACCCCATCCCCCCGGGCGGGGGTCGCGTTACCGCCGGGCACGACGCCCCCTGGCATGCCGCGGGGCGCACCGTTCCCGGGCGGGTCGGAGCGACCGTCGGTCGTGCGGATCTCGGGACTGGCCATGGCGCAACTCCCTCGCGGTGGGTGAAAACCCGACATTATTCCCCCACTGCCGCTGACCGTAAAGGCCGCATCACCGGCGCAGCTTGACACATGCTCTCGGCCGGGAAAGCCCTCGCGGCCCGCTGGCCGCCGGGGCACTGGGCCGTTGGTTTCGCAGAAAACACCGCGGAAAGCAGCCACTGCCGCCGCGGAGGCATGCCCCAAGCCAAGCGGCGACCCCGGCCATGCGTGACCGGCACACCGACTCTCTTGCAGGAAGTTAGGGGACGGGCAGCCCTTGTTTCCCCCCAAGCCTCACCCGCTCCACGGCGCGCAGGTCGGCCCCGCCGGGATCAGCGGGCCAGCGCGTCACCGCGCGGGCGGTAGATCTCGGTCGCCGTACCGAGGTGATTTTCGGCCGAGAACGCGACCGTCTCGCCGAGGGTCGGATGCGGGTGGATCGTCTCGGCGAGGTCGCGGGCCGTGCACCCCATCTCGATCGCCAGCGCCCCCTCGGCGACCAGTTCCCCGGCCCCGGCGCCGACGATCCCCACCCCCAGCACGCGGTCGCTCTCGGGATCGACGACCAGCTTCGTCAACCCGTCGGTCCGGCCGAGGGCCTGCGCCCGCCCGCTCGCCGCCCAGGGATATCGGCTGATCTCGACGGTCCGCCCCGTCGCGGCCGCCTCCTGCTCGGTGAGCCCCGCCCAGGCGATCTCCGGATCGGTGAACACCACCGCGGGAATCGCCCGCGGCGCGAACGCCGCCGGCTCGCCATGGAGTCCCTCCACGGCCACCTTCCCCTGGTGACTCGCGCGGTGGGCGAGCATCGGTTCGCCGCAGACGTCGCCGATGGCGAGGATCCGCGGATCGCTCGTCCGCTGGCGGTCGTCGACCCCGACGAACCCGCGTTTGTCGATCGTCACGCCGGTGAGCTCCAACCCGATGCCGTCGGAGTTGGGACGGCGGCCGACGGCGACCAGCACCCGGGAGAACTCCCTGGTCGACGCCCCCTCCGGGCCCTCGAAGTGGACGCGGATCGCCCCCCCCGCGGGTGTCGCGACCTCCTCGATTTTCGTCACCTTCGTACGCAGGTGAATCCCGGCAAACAGTTTGTCGAGCCGCTGGTGCAGGGGCTTCACCAGGTCGCGGTCGGCCCCGGGGAGGAGGCCGTCGGTGAGCTCGACGACCGACACGCGGCTGCCGAGTTCCGCGTAGACCGTTCCCATCTCGAGCCCGATGTAGCCGCCGCCGATCACCAGCAGCGACTCGGGGATCTCCTCCAACTCGAGCGCCGACGTGGAATCCATCACCCGCGTGGTCGGGAGGTCGAAGGCAGGGATCCGCGCGGGACGCGACCCGGTCGCGAGGATGCAGTGGTCGAACGACAGCGTCTGCGAGGTGCCGGCCGGATCGGCGGGGGTCACCTCGAGGGTCGAGGAGGCGGTGAACCGGGCCGTGCCATGGATCACGGTGACGTTGCGACGCCGGGCGAGTTGGGCGAGGCCCCCGGTGAGGGTGCCGATCACCTTGTCCTTGCGGGCCCGCAGCGCGGCGACGTCGATCGTCGGTTTGGCGAAGGCGATCCCCCAGGCCTCCATCTCCCGCGCTTCGGCGATCACCCGGCCGACGTGGAGCAGGGCCTTGGAGGGGATGCAGCCGCGCAGCAGGCAGGTGCCGCCGAGCCGCGGATCACGGTCGACGAGCGTCACCGTCATCCCCAGGTCGGCGGCGAGGAATGCGGCGGCGTAGCCCCCGGGGCCACCTCCGAGAACGACCAGCGGGGCGTGCATCGCGTCACTCCGGAACCTCGGCGGGCGGCGCCCCCCGCGGCGTCGGCCGCTCGGGGAGCACGAGCCGGGATCGCCGCCGACGGCCTGCTGTTGTAGTTTCAGCCGCGCGAGGGTTCAAGGAATGCCGCGTCCCCGCCACGCCCCACCGGCCGCCGCCAGCGCGCCCCATTCCGGCCGGCGCGCCGTCGCAGCCTGCGGGCAATGGTGCCGCTTCGCGCTCCTCGACGCGCGTTCCCTTGCCGCCTTCCGGATCGCGCTGGGATGCATCGTCGTCGCCGACGCCGGGGCGCGGACGCGAGACGTGGCGACCATGTTCGCGCCCGACGGGGTGTTTCCCGTCGACGTGCTCCGCGACGCCCTCGGCGGTCCGACCGCGTGGTCGTTGGCGTGGCTCGACGACTCGCTCCCCTGGGCGCGTGTCCTCCTCGCACTCCAGGCGGGCGCCGGCGCGGCCGTCGCCCTCGGCTGGCAGACGCGCTGGGCGACGGCACTGGCATGGATCGTGATCGTCAGCGTGGTCCGTCGGACGGCCCCGGCGACGAACGCCGGCGACCTGTGGCTGGGCTGCCTGCTCCTGTGGGGCATCTTCCTGCCGCTCGGGGCCCGGTGGTCGATCGACGCGCTCGCCCGCCGAGGGGTCGCAACAGCAGCGCCGAGCAACGCCGTGACCCTGCCCGCCACTGGCGCGCTGGTGATCCAGATCGCCGTCGTCTATCTCTCGGCGGGAATCTCGAAATGCAACGCCATCTGGCTGGCCGGAGACGCCGTCGGCCTGGCGCTGTCGATTCACGACCATGGCACGCGGTTCGGGAATTGGCTGGCGCCGTGCCACTGGGTCACGGCACCGGCCGGCTGGGCGATCGTGGCCCTCGAATTGGCCTGCGCCCCGCTGCTTTTGCTCACGCCGACGGTCGCGGTCCGGACGTGCCTGGTCGTGGTGTTCGTCCTCCTCCATGCGGCGGTCTGGGTGACGATGTCGGTGGGCCTGTTCGCCCCGGTGGGGATCGCCGCCTGGCTGGCGCTGATCCCCGGTCCGGTGTGGGACCGGTTCGGTGAGGGCGTGGCCGACGCGACCGCTTCCAGACCCCCGCCGGCGGGACCACTCGCGGTGGCCGGCCAGGCGGGGGTGATTCCGCTCATGGCGGTGGCGCTGGCCAGTGCCGTATTCGCCCATCGGCCGGAGGGGACGCCGATCCCCGACGGGCTGCGGCTGGCGATCCGCCTCTCGGCCCTCGAGCAAGACTGGCGGATGTTCGGCGACGTGCGTCCGCAACAGCAATGGACAAAGGCCGAAGCCCGGCTCGCCGACGGTCGGATCGTCGATCTGCTCAGGAACGGTGAACCGGTGGTCCCCGGGCCACCGCCGGGAGGGTATTGCTCCCTGCCCCATCATCGCTGGCACAAACTCTGCTGGGACCTCCACCGCCCCGTGCAGCGGCGGTTCGCCGCGAGTCTGGCGGCGACCCTGGCCTCCCGTTGGAACCTGACCCATCCCGACGGAGTGCGGGTCGAGGAAGTGGAGATTCGCACCGGCCGCCGCCGCGGCGAGGAGCAGCAGGAGTTTCTCGTCGCCGCCTGGCCGGCCCGTTCACCCGCCGGGCGTGGCAACCTCGATCGGTTTCTCTCCAGCCCTCCGGCCGCCGTCCCTGATGCCGGGCAGTGACGGAGTTTTCGCCGCGTCCCCGGGTAGGATGAGCGGGCGGTTCAACCGGGCGAGAGTGGCGAAACTGGCAGACGCGCTGGATTTAGGTTCCAGTGCCGAAAGGCGTGCGGGTTCGACTCCCGCCTCTCGCATGCCCCTTGGCGGTCCGATTCGGCTCGCCGCCCGTGGACACCACGATCGGCCGCGGGATTGGGCTGGCAGCGCCGCGGAAAACCTCCGACGTTTTCCGCGGTCGCCCACGTGGACGAAGGCCGGGGCTGGCTTTGTCCAACGCCAGTTACCGGCGCAGCGGGGCGGCGACGCGGATCGGCTTGGAGCGGAGGGTCCCCGGATCGACTTCCGCCGGTTCGTTCGCCGCCCCGTCCGCTGGGGCCGGCCCGGCGACAGGTTCGACGCTGGTCGCCAGACGCGTGCCGTCGGTCCCCGCTTCGGCCTCGACCGGCGGGCGGGGCGCGGCGGGTGCCTGCCTCCGCCGGGCACGCCACTGGGCGAGCGTGGACGACGGCTTGGGCAGGGCGGACGACGACGGTTCGAACAGGTCGTCGGCCGCCTTGGGCTTGGGCGGCTTCGGCGCCGACGGTTCTTCCCTCTCGACGACAGGCGCGGGCGCCGCGGGCGGGACGGGTTCGGCGGGTGCGGCCGACTTCTCCGCCTCCGCAGCGCCGCGTTGGGGTGCAGCCGCATTCGGCTCGGGCAACGTGTCGGCCTCGCCGCCATCGTCCTCCATAGCCTCGTCAGCGGCACCGCCTTCCTCGTCGATCCCGGGAACTACCGACTTCGGTGGGGAAACCGGAACTGCCTTTTCCTCGAACGACGCCGGTTTCACGACGTTGCCGGGCCAGCGGCGCCAATTGGTCTGGTAATAGCCGAAGCGGTCGGGGCGCACCGGGCAGTGGGCCGGACAGCCGGGGATCTCGGGCCCCCCGGAGTGATGACGCGAGTGCTTGCGCGCCTGGCACTGCGGGCAGTCGGCACGCTCGCAGGAATCGCCCTTCGTCGCCCTGTGGCGCACGCCGCCTGCGGGGACGACCCCGCTGCCGGCGGCGTCGTCCCCCGGTACCGCGAGAACCACTCCCGACCGGTCGGCAGGTTCCGCTCCCGTGGCCGGTCGCCCATGGTGGGTCATGACCGCCGTGGCCACTGCCACGGTGGCACACGGGATTCCGAAGCGGCGGATGACGAACGACGCGACCGCTCGGGCGGGAAGCGCGGGGTTTCGGCGAGTCATGGCGATGGCACTCCGGAGCGGTTCCCGACGGTCGTGGGGTATGCGGCGCCGCCCCGTGGCGTCATCGCCGGCACGACCGGATTCTTTTCTCCAATCGTCACAATCGGTCGCGAACTTTGGCGGACGGCCACGAAGCCGCGGGAGTGCACTTCCCTGCCCCCCAGAACCGCGCCACTTCCGTTCCCGGGGCCGGCCTGGAGTCGGCAATGATGTCGCAGCCTCGGCCGGCTCGGAAAACCGGTAAAGACCGCGAGTTTTTGCCCACGAACCCGGGGATTTGCTAAGATGAGGCGCTGCCGGTGACGTGTCGTGGCCGCCACACGATACAGGCTGCCGCAGTCTCCCCTGGCCGGCCGCGGCTCTGGAGCCGCTCGGCCGGTTCCGAGCCGATTCCAACTCCCCCGCATGGCGGGGATTGCAGTGGCGGTCCTGTGGCTGTGCTCGCCCCGAGGCTCCCGCGATGAAGAGATTCAACGTCGCTCTGCTCGTCGGCCTGCTGGTTGTCGTGCTGGCGACGATGATCGGCGTGGTCGTGGTGCACCGTTTCCAGTTGTGGCGCAACGCCGGCGGCATGAAGCGACTTGCCGCCCAGCGTCTTGCCGAAGGACGCCGCGACGACGCGCTGATGCTCTATTCCCGCTACATGGGCATGCGACCCGACGACGCCGACGCCGGGGCCGAGTATGCAAAACTCGTCCTTGACCGGGCCCAGGCGGTACGCGGGAGGGTCGACCTCATCGCCACCTACAAACTCGCCGAGGGCGCGCTGCGGAAGAAGCCCGACGACCGTGATCTTCGCTTCAAGTTGGCGCGGTTCTTGTTGAACGCGGGGAATGGCGCCGAGGCCCGTGACCACCTGCTGATGCTCCGGTCGGGTATCGCGGGAGGGACAGACGGGCAGACGGCGGCGGCTGGCGATGGCGCTGGGGACGGCAGTCCCGTGGAATCCGCCCCTCCGGACCACGAAAACCCCATCACCGTCGACATCATGCTCGCCAAAGCCGAGACGGCGATGGGCAAGTTCGAGGAAGGGCTCGCCACCGCGGCACGGATGATCGGCTTCGACCTGCAGACGCGGGCGTTCGTCGACGACGCCCCGGCGGTGCCCGGAACCGGCGACTCATATCTCATCGTCGCCACGATCCTCGCCGAGCGATTCCGCGATCAAGCCACCGGCGACCGCGTCATGGGACGGTTGGTCGAAGCGCTTCCGAACGACCCGATGGCCTGGCTGGCCCGCGCCCGGTGGAACCGGCAATTCGGCAACCTCGACGCCGCCACGGCTGACCTCGACACGGCGCTGTCGCTGGCGTCGGACAACCCCGACATCCTCTTCACCGCCTTCGAGGTGGCGCTGGCGAAACGCGAATACGACAAGGCGCGGGGATACATCGAGGAAAGCATGGACCTGTTCCAGCAGGACGAAAAGGTCGTCCGGGGCCGGGCGGTGCTGGCGATGCAGCAGCAGCAGCACGAGCGGGCGATCGAGGTCTTGGAGGAAGGCCTGCGGACGCGCCCCGACAATCCGGCTTTCTTGACGATGCTCATCGACACCTTTTTCGCCACGAACCGAATCGACGACGCCGCCAAGACGATCACGCGCTTGCGCGAGGTGGTCGGTGCCGATCATGCGGCAGTGGGGATCTACGAAGCCCGGACGCTGATGGCGCGGCAGGAGTGGAACGACGCCAGGCGACGGCTCGATGCAGTGCGCCCGTTGGTCGCCCAGTCTGAAGAACTGACTCGCCAGGTCGACCTGCTTCTCGGGCAGTGCTTCGACCGGCTCGGTCAATTCGACCAGCAGGCCGAGGCGAACCGCCGGGTGCTGCAGGACAGCCCGGAGTCGTTCGCTGCCCGCGTCGGAGTCGCATCGGCCCTGCAGGCCGCCGGGCGACGCGACGAGGCGCTGGCGGAATTCGAAGCGATCAGCCGTGCCTTCCCCGCCGATCGGCTCCCGTCGGCACCGCAAATCTGGAAGCCCCTCCTCGAACTGCGGATCCAGAAGCAGCTCCAGCGTCCCGTCGCCGAACGCGACTGGACAGAAGCGGACAGCGTCGTCTCGATGCTGCGGGAGTCGTCGGCGATCACTGATTCCCAACTCGCCCTCCTCCAAGCCGAGGTCCTGATCCAAAAGGGAGAAACCGACTCTGCCATCGAACTCCTCCAGCGGGCCCGAGATTCCGCTTCCGAGGACCCTCTCCTCGCCATCGGCCTGACAAAATCGCTTGCCCAGTCGGGCCGGATCATCGAGGCCCAGGCCGTCGTCGAGTCGTTACCGCCCGAGATCAGGAACTCCGCCGGTGTCCTCGGTGCGGAGATACGGGTCGCACAGATGGCGAAGGCGGATGAGGCACGCGAACTGCTCGCCCGGATCGAGCAGGACAGCGACAAGCTGACACCACTCGAGGCCGCCGACGTGCTCAGCGGCGTGGCGTCGGTGCACGCGGGGAGCGGACGCGAGGACGAAGCAGAGCGCATCTGGCAGCGGGTTCTCGAGAAGAGCCCCAACGACGTGCGGATCCGGTCCTCGCTGATGGAATCGGCGCTCGATCAGGGCAACGTCGCCAAGGTCCGTCAGTACGCGAAGGCCCTGGTCAACGTCAGTGAGCCCGATTCGCCGCAAACCCGCGTGGCGAAAGCCGCCGTCCTGATCGTCGGTGCGTTGAGGGCGCGGCGCGACGGCGAGGATCAGGTCACCGACATCAACGGGAGCTCGGTGGACGCGGGGCGCGCCGTCGAGGAGGCCCGAGCGATGCTCCTCGAGGCCGAGAGCGCCCGACCCGGGTGGCCGCTGATCCAGCAATTGTTCGCTGACGTCTCGAACCTCCAAGGAGACGTTCCGGGTGCGATCGGGCGCCTGCGTGAAGCGCTGTCCCGCGGCGCCTCCAATCCCAACGTGGCGACGAAACTCGCCGCGATGCTCTACGACACGCAGCAACTCGACGAAGCCCGTTCCGTGCTCGCCCGCCTGGGCGGAGTCGCGTCGCGGGGCGTGGAACGCATCACCGCCGAGATCCTGCTCCGGGAAGGGCGCAAGGACGAGGCCGTCCGCCTCGCACGGGAGGCGGTTCCCGAAGACTCGACCCAGCCCGATTCGTTTCTCTGGCTTGGCCGCCTCCTCGCCCGCTGCGGGCAAGGCACGGCCTCGGAGAACGCGCTGCGTCGGGCGGCTGAGCTCGCTCCGACGCGTGGGGAACTGTGGATCGAATTGTTGGGACTGCAGGTCGCCAACGGCCACCGGGCCGAAGCGGAACGAACCCTCGAGCAGGCCCTCGAGTCGATCGCACCGGAACGGCGCGACCAGTTCTCGGGACTGGGGTACGAAGTGCTCGGACAAAACGACACGGCCGAACGCCATTACCGCGCGGCGGTCGCGACCCACGCCGACGACGTCGTCGCCGCTCGCGCGCTGGCTGACTTCCTCGTTCGTCGTGGGCGCGTCAATGAAGCGCGCTCCGAACTGGAGCGGATCTGCGCCCTCCCGGCCGAAGGATCGACCGCGGACGTGAAACGCTGGGCCCGTCGCATGATCGCCACGCTGGCCGGGTCGAATGCCACGTTTCGGACTCTCGAGAAGGCCACGTCGCTGCTCGAGCAAAACGTGGGCGACGACGGGAAGCGCTCCCCGGAGGATCTCGAATTGCTCGTCGGGTTGCTGTCCGACCGGCCCGAGCCCGCCTGCTGGCGGCGGAGCATCGAGTTGCTCGACGAACTGCGTCGCCAAAAACCGCTGTCGCTCAATCACCGGATCCTGCAGGCTCAGCTGCACGACAAACTCGGTGACTGGGAAGCCTGCCGCCGGGATCTCATCGAGCTGGTGTCGACGCCCTCGAGTCCGCCATGGCTGTACACGATCCTGATCGAACTGCTCATTTCCCACGGCGAGATGGAGAGCGCCAGGACGTGGCTGCAAAAGCTCCAGTCGCTCGCCGGCGGATCGCCGATGGCCCTGGCCTTGGAGGCCAAACTTGCCGATGCGATGAACGATCGCGACCGGGCGATCGCAGCCGCCCGCCAGTTGATGCCAGCGGGCCCCGTCGGGCCGCAGCAGGGGCCGCAGCTCGCAATGGTCGCAAAGCTGCTCGAAGAGCTGAATTTCCCAAAAGCTGCCGACAAGGTCCTGACGCAGTACGCCGAGGTGACGCCGCAGGGCGGATTGGCCCGGGCTGAGTTTCTCGGACGGCAGGGACGAGCGGCGGAGGCGTTCGACGTCTTGGAGACGCTCTGGGATCAGGTCGCCATCGAACGCTTCCTCCAGTCAGCGGTCAACGTCTTCCGCTCGGCACCCGACGGCCTCGACGAGGAGCAGCGCAAACGGCTCGATCGCTGGTTTGAAAAGGCGAAGCGGCAGGATCCGGGGTCGGTGCGGATCGCGATGGTCGAAGCCTTGCTTCAGGAGACCGAAGGCCGGCTGGCGGAGGCCGAGGACACCTACCGGAAGATCCTCAGCCGCCCTGACGTCGCGCCGATTCATTCAGCCGTCGTGGCCAACAACCTCGCCTTTCTCAAAGCGCATCCGGACACCGTCGATGAGGCCCGGCGGTTGATCGACTCCGCGATTCTCGAGCTCGGTCCCCATCCCGACCTCCTCGACACCCGCGGCTTGGTTTGGCTCGCCGCCGGCGAAACGAGCCAGGCGATCATCGACATCACCGAATCGGTGCTGACTCCCTCACCAGCGAAGTACCTGCACCTCGCGTTGGCGCAACTCAAGGCCCAGCAGACCGACGAGGCACGGGTTTCTCTGGAGAAGGCCCGGCAATTGGGACTCGACGAGAAGAAGCTCTCGCCGGATGACAGGCAGCGTCTGCAGATGGTGGAGGAGGCCGTCAACCAGCCCGTCGGCGCCTGAGAGAGGGGGGGCGGGCCGGGGTGCTACCCCTGCAAACCCCGCGACCGCGCCATCGCCTCCTCGGCCTCGGCGATCATGCCGGCGCGCATGCAGGCGACGCTGAGCGCCGTGAAGCTGAACGGGTCGAGGGGCTTCAGTTCGCAGACACGCCGGGCATGGCGGACGGCATCGCCATGCCGCTCCAGACGCGTGCACCACGCCGCGAGTGCCGAGTGGGCGAGGTCGAACGTCGGGTCGGTACTGACGACGTCCTCGAGATAGGCCACCGCAGCGGCGAGGTTGCCCCCGTCCTTGAGCCGCTCGGCCTCGGCGTACCGTTCCTCGCGAGTCTCCATGTCGTTCGCTTCTTTTCTTTCTCGTGGAAGGATGCCGCGACCGGCGCCGCGGAGATGTCTCGGACAGTGTAGACCGCTACCCAGGCTCGACCGCGGGACCCGGACAACCGAAGCGGTGCAGGCAACGGAGGTAAGGTGGGCGACCTACCCGGCACCCCTGGGAACTGGGATTGAATCATCGCCGCACCGCTGACGATAACCCCTCCGGCGCGGAACTCGTCGGGATCCACGCCGACCCGCGATTCGCACGGTTCGGCGGCTCGTGGCCGCCCTTTACCACCCTCGGGGGACGACCGTGAGCATCCACCCGCTGGCAGTCGTCAGTCCGGACGCCATTCTCGGCGCGGGGGTCACTGTCGGCCCGTTCGCGGTGATCGAAGGTGGGGTCGTCCTCGGAGAACACTGCACCGTCGGATCGGGGGCGGTGATCAAGTCCGGCGTGACCGCCGGACCGTACAACGAGTTCCACGAGCACGCGGTGATCGGCGGCGCTCCTCAGCATGTCGCTCGTCCGGCGCATGTCGGAGGCGTCCGTATCGGACAGCGCAACGTGTTTCGCGAGCATTCCACGGTCCACCGAGCGCTCCACGCCGACGGCAACACGTCGATCGGCGACGGCAATTACGTGATGGTCGGCGTTCACGTCGGCCACGACACGGTCATCGGGGACCACTGCATCTTCGCCAATGCGGCCCTCCTCGGCGGACACGTCACGGTCGAGGACCGGGCGTTCGTGTCGGGCGCCGTGGCAGTCCATCAGTTTTGCCGTATCGGACGACTGGCGATGGTCGGCGGCCATGCCCGCGTCACCCAGGACGTGCCTCCCTACATGCTCATCGACGGCCAGACCGGATGCGTCGTCGGGCTCAACGTCGTCGGTCTGCGGCGCGGCGGATACACGGGCGCCATGATCACCGAACTGAAGGCCGCTTACCGAATCATCTATCGCCGCGGCATCCCGTGGGCGGAGGTCCTCGAGGCACTCGCGCTGGAATTTCCCTCGGGACCGGTCGTGCACCTGCAGACGTTCCTGTCGAACGGAAAACGCGGGTTCGCACAGGAGCGGCGCGGTCCTCCCGGAGTGACTCTGCGAATCCGCACTCCAGAGCCCGATTCAGAGAGTACTCACGCTCACGCCCGAGCGGGCTGAGGCAGTAGGGCTGTGGCAGTGGCCGCCACGGAAGGCGGCCAACCAAAACGCTCCCGCGGCGATCGATCGACCCGAGGAAACCGCCGGACCCCGGCGGACAGCACTCAGTCGTCACGCCCCGCATCGACCGGGCCCTCGGAGCTTCCCGGTTCGAGACCATGCCGCTGCAATTTGCGGCGAAGCACCGACCGATCGATTCCCAACAACTTCGCTGCCAGCGACTTATTGTTGAGGGTCGCGGCGAGGGTCTTCTCGAGGTGCATGCGCTCGACGTCGGCCAGCGTCGGCCAGTCACCTCCGGGAATCGGCCGTGGCTCGCTGGCCGGTGCGGCGGGAGCCCGCGCGACACCTACGGCGGGGGACTGCACCTCCGGAGCGACACGGTACACGCCGGGAAGCCCCGTCGTCGCGAGAACGCCCTGATTGGCGGCCTTCACCAACCCGGAAACATCGCTCGTCGCACCGGGAACCGTCGCCTCGGCGCCGGCGAGGCTCACGAAAGCCCCTCCGACCTGGATCGGCCCACCGGACACCATGAACCCGGTCAGGGCATCGGGTTCGATCTCGTCGCCCGACGAGAACATCACCGCCCGCTCGAGAACATTTTCCAGTTCGCGGACGTTGCCCGGCCACGGGTAGGACTGCAGGGCGTCGATCGCCGCCGGCGACAATCCGCACAACGGCATGCCGTGCCGGGCCGCGAGTTCCGCCAAGTACCGGACGGCGAGAACAGGGATGTCCTCAGGCCGCTCGCGCAGCGGAATCGTCCGGATGGTGACAACGTTGAGCCGGTAGAAAAGATCCTCGCGGAACCGACCTTCGGCCACCTCCTTCGAGAGATCACGGTTGGTGGCGGCGACGACGCGGACATCGACGGCGATTTCTTGGTGGCTACCGACGGGCACGACGGTTCGTTGCTGGAGCACGCGCAGCAGTTTCGCCTGCAACTCCAACTCCATCTCCCCCATTTCGTCGAGGAAAATGGTGCCCCCGTCGGCAGCCCGGAAGCAACCGAGCGTCGAAGCGGTCGCCCCGGTGAAGGAGCCCTTCAGATGGCCGAACATGTGGCTGGCGAACAACTGGCCCGTCGTCGCCGCACAATCGACCGGGATGAACGGCTTGTTCGACCGTTTGCTGCACGCGTGAACGGCGCGGGCGATCAATTCTTTGCCCGTGCCGCTGGGGCCGAGAACCAGAACGCTCGACTGATGGCCGGCGACCATCTCGATCGCCCGCCGGACCTGCTGAGCCCACGGAGAGACCCCGACGATCCGATCGAGAAACGAACTGGATGCAGACGGCTTGCGCTGTGCCGAGCGATCACTCGGCGTGCCGGCGGTGGATGGCAGAGGCGACGAGTTCATGGTCGGGACTCCCGTGACGGTCCGGTCGATTTCATTCGATGGCACGTAGGACGTGCCCACCGCCAAAATCACTATCCCCGTGGCACGACGATGCCTTCACGGGTCCGTCAGCGACAACGCCGCACGGTCCGGAGACGATCATTCACCACGCCCAGCCTCGATGAGCCCTGCACCGAAGCCTGTTTGGATGGCGGTACAGTACAGTATCGAGATGGTGGATGCCAACTCCCCCCCGCCAAAGCCGAAGCCCTACGGCCGCGAGACAGTCCCTTTGGGGGAACCACCGGCCACGCCCTGACGTGGGGTCTCGGCGGCAGCCGCTGGACGGCGTGGACAACGGCCTGCCGAGGAGTCGCGTAGGACGGCGTTCGAAGTCACGATGAAGTCGGCGTTTGAGGACGATCGATCGACGGCTTCGCCGGGCGGCCGGCAGGCGTCCACGGCCCTTCGACGTCACCCGCAGCCAGTTCGTCTCTCATCCATGCCGACCCTTCCGCCGGACACGCCCGGATTCCTCGACCGCGGACGTGTCCGGCTGCTTGCCGGGCTTGTGTTGCTCGCCGCCGGTTGGTTCGTCGTCGATCGCCTGCTGGTCGACCGGACAGCGATCGTGGTCGGATTGTTGCACTCGCGCACCGGGCCCGATGCCGCGACCGAGGAGCCGATGCTCGAGGCGGAGATCGCCGCACTCACCGATCTCAACACCGGCGGTGGACTCCTCGGACGCCCGGTGCGGTGGGTCGTGGCGGACGGCGCCTCCGACCCCCAGTCGTTCGCGCGGCAGGCAGCCCGGCTGATCAGGGACGAAGGGGTGTGCGTGCTGTTCGGCTGCTGGCGGACACCGGGGCGCAAGGCGGTCCTGCGGGTCGTCGAGGCCAACGATCACCTCCTCGTCTTCCCGGCTCGTTACGAGGGACTCGAGCAGTCCCGTCATGTCGTCTACGCCGGTCCCGTTGCCAGCCAGTTCGTCGGGCCGGGAGTGCGGTGGCTGACGGAGGACAGGGGAGCGCGGCGATTCTTCCTCGTCACCGCTGACGACACCTGGGGCCGGAGTGTCGAGGCGATCGCCGAGGACCTGCTCATCGGCCTGGGTTGCGAGATCATCGGCCGGTCGACCGTGACGGCGGAACAGGATCTCGTCACGACGGCTGCCGCGATCACGGCGGCCCGCCCCGACGCCGTGATCAGCATGCTCGAATGGCCGATCTCCGCAAAGCTCGCGCGGAACCTCCGTAGCGGGGGGGTGCGCTCCGAAACGACACCGCTGCTGGTGCTGCCCCTCTCCGCGCACGTCGTCCCCGGCGGCGAGTCGATGGCCGGGGCCGCCACGGTGGTCGCCACCTCGGGCGGCCCGTCCAGTCCGACGGGCCAGCGGCCCCCGGGACGCCCCAGCGAGTCGACGGCGGGCGCCCGGACGGCCGTCGGCCTCTGGGCGCAGGCGGTCCGCAACGCCGATACCACCGACGTGCGACAGGTCCGCGAAGCGATTCGCTACGGCAGTCTGGCCGAGGCCGACGGTCTGCTCGCGGTCGATCCTGAGTCTCAACACACCTGGCAGCGGATGCGTGTCGCCGTGATCCGTCCCGACGGCCAGGAAGAAGACGCAGCCAAGCCCGTGCCGGCACCGTTCCGCCCCTTTCCCTTCCCGACGACGCGCTCCCGCTCCCAGTGGGAGCAGTTCACCGCCGCGCTCGTGCGGCGCTGGGGAGGTTCGTGGGCACCACCGACCGCGATCGGGAACGGAACCGGCGACAGTCGTCCCGGCCAACCGCCGTCGCCCGAGCGAGGCATGGTGCGATGACGACGCGTCCCTCGGCTCGCGCGGCGGCGGAGCAATCGATGCCCCGGTCGATCGCCGGGAGATTGTTGTTCTGGTTCCTGGTGATCGCCCTGATTCCCTGCGCGATCCTCACCGCCACCACGGCCCGGATCGCGACCCGGGCCCTCGAGAACTCGGTGCGCCGGAACCTTGTGCAGATCGCCGGTGCCAAGGCCAACGAACTGGAGTCGTTCGCCGCCGAGCGGCTTCGCGACGGGGCGACGCTCGGGCGATCTCCCGACGTCGCCCGTGCGATTCGTGCGCTGGCGGCCGGCGACCGGCCCCGGGGCGGCACGGAACCGGCCATCGACCGGGCGCTGAAGTCGTATCTCGATTACGCCGCCCGCACCCTGGGTTACGCACAACTGCTCCTCGTCGACCGGGACGGCGCGGTGCTGTACTCGCTCGACGACTCGGTGCCGACCGGCACCACGCTCGAGGAAGGGCAGCTGGCCGGTTCGGAACTGGCGGCCGGGTTCCGCCTGTCATCGTCGCTCCTGGCACCGGAGTTATGCCGCTTCCAGGCGTATGGCCCCGCGCAGCGACAACTGGCGTTCGTCACCAGCCCGGTCCTCGACGACGGGCGGCTGATCGGCGTGGTCGCGCTGGGACTGGGACCGGAACCGCTGTGGCGCATGCTCGACGACTGGAGCGGTCTCGGCGCGACGGGCGAGATCATGGCGGCGATGCGCGTCGGTGACGACATCCTCGTGACCACTCCGTTGCGGCATGCCCCCGACGCCGCCTTCCGCCTGCGGCTCCCGCTCGACAGCCCGCGCGGACAGGCGGTCCTGCGGGCGACGCGCGGCGAGCGCGACGACGGTTCCGGGGTCGATTATCGGGGCGAGGCCGTGGCCGCGGCCTGGTGCTACCTGCCGAGCCTCCGGTGGGGGATGCTCGTCAAGCAGGACGCCCGGGAGGCGCTGTCGCTGGTCAACTTCCAGCGTGCGACGATCATCTGGTTGTCGCTGGCGACGATCGTCGGGGTGACGCTCGCCGCGTTCGTCGTGGCGCGGACGATCTCGACCCCGATCCGGACCGCCGTGGGCGTGGCCCGGCAGGTTGCCGGTGGCGACCTGAGGGCCAACGTCGGTAACGGCTCCGACGACGAGACAGGGGCGCTGCTGGCCGCGATCCAGACGATGACCAACGACCTCCGTGGCCTCATCGGCCGGATCCAGAAGTCGTCGGTGGCACTGATCTCGACCGCCACCGCGATCCAGGCGACGAGCACCGAGCAGCAACAAGTCATCAGCGACTACGGCGCCTCGACGAGCGAGGCCGTCGCCGCGGTCAAGCAGATCTCGGTGACCAGCCAGGAGCTGGTCAGGACGATGACCGAGGTCAACGACATGGCGGCCCACACCGGCGACATGGCGGCCGAGGGCCGGGTCAATCTCGCCGGCATGGGGGCGACGATGCGGCACCTCGCCGACAGCACGCTGTCGTTCAACGCGAAACTGGCGGTGATCAGCGAACGGGCCGCCAACATCAACTTGGCGGTGACGACGATCACCAAAGTCGCCGACCAGACGAACCTGCTTTCGATCAACGCCGCCATCGAGGCCGAGAAGGCCGGAGAACTCGGGCTCGGGTTCCTCGTCGTCGCCCGGGAGATCCGCCGGCTCGCCGACCAGACCGCGGTCGCGTCGCTGGACATCGAGCGGATGGTCAAGGAGATGCAGAACAGCGTCTCCGCCGGCGTCATGGAGATGGACAAGTTCACCGACCAGGTGCGCAGCGGCGTCCGCGAGATCGGCGAAGTGTCGGCGAAACTCGCCGACATCATCTCCGCCGTCCAGGGGATCACCGGCCGGTTCGGTCAGGTCACCGAAGGGATGCGCGCCCAGTCCCAGGGAGCCGAGCAGATCCGCGAGGCGATGATGCGCCTCGCGGAGGGGGCCGCGCGGACGGCCGAATCACTCACCGACTTCAACAGCGCCACGATCCATCTCCGCGAGGCGGTGGGGGACCTCAAAGAGGAGGTTTCGCGGTTCACGATCTGAAGCCCGCCGCCGCGGGCATTCCCCGCCGCCGGCCGGCCGTGACCGCGCAGGCATGCAGCTGATCACCTTCACCATCGACGGCCAGTCGTTCGCCATCGAATCGCGCTACGTGATCGAGGTCCTGCCGCTGGTGCCGCACCGCCAGTTGCCGATGCTCCCCGACTACGTCGCGGGGATGTTCACGTACCGCGGCCACCTGATCCCCGTCGTCGATCTCGGGATCCGGCTCCGCGGGCGACCGGCGACGCGGAGGCTGAGCACCCGGATCATCGTCGTGCACTTCACCTCCACCGCAGGCGACAACGCCCCCGGCCGGGCGGTGCGCGTGGGACTGGTGGCGGAAAACGTCATCGCCACCTGCCACGCGGAGGAGGCCGACGCCTCCTATCCGGCACTGCGGCTGGACAACGCTCCTTTTCTGGGAGGTATCCTGCGCGTGCGTCAGGCCACCGTGCACCTCCTCGACGTCGAGCGGCTGCTCCCCCCGGAGATCGTCTCCGGGCTGTTTCCCGACGAACCCCGGCGCGCCCTCCCATGACGCCCGTCGAACCTGTCGACGAGACGACGGCCGAGGCGCTGCTGCGGCGCTGGATCGGCCTCGACCCGGGCACGGTCGGTCCGGCGGCGATTCGCCGCGCCGTCCGTAAACGGATGGCGGTCCTCGCCGAAACCGATGCCGAGCGCTACGCCGCGCGGGCCACCGTCGACCCCCTCGAACGGGACCTTCTGGTCGAGGAAGTCGTCGTCGCCGAGAGTTGGTTCTTCCGCGATCCCCAGGTCTACGGCTTCGTGCGCCGCTTCATCTGCGACCGCGTCGCGAATCGAGACCGGCAGGCGGTCCGGGTGCTGAGCGTGCCCTGCGCGGCCGGCGAGGAGCCGTATTCGCTCGCGATGACGCTCCTCGACGCCGGGCTGGAGCCGGGGACGTTCGTCATCGACGCCTCCGACGTCAGCCGGGCCGCGCTCGAGCGGGCCCGCGCCGGCCGCTACACCGCCAACGCGTTCCGGACCAACGACCTCGCGTTCCGCGACCGTTGGTTCCGCACGGAACAGGGATCGTCGGTGATCGATCCGACGGTCCACGACGCCGTCCGCTTCTCCTGGGGAAACCTCCTCGACGAGTCGTTCACGGCGACGGCGCTGGCTGCGGGGCGCGCTCCCTACGACGTGATCTTCTGTCGCAATCTGCTCATCTACCTCACGCCCGCCGCACGGGCAGAGGCCGAACGGGCCATCGACGCGCTCCTCCGGCCCGACGGACTTCTCGTCCTCGGTGCTGCCGAGCCACCGATCATGAAGGGGGCGTGGGTTCCAGCCGGCGAGGGCTCGGTGTTCGCCCTGCGGCGCGGTGTCGACGGCTTCTCGTCGATCGGCAGGCCGGCACGGCGCGGGACGCGCGGCGAGTCGCTGCCCGGTACTCGACCGGGTAGCCCAGCGGTGCGCCCCTCCGAGACACCGGCCGGCGAGGCCGCGACGCGGACGCCCTCGGCGCAGGCCGGGGCCACCGTGCCGCGGCCGTCCGCCGGGCCTTCCGTTGGGCCGGCCCCAGGCAGCGCGACGGCATCCGCGGCCGCGTTGCACCTGGCGATCCGGCGCGCCAACGAACTGGCCAACCAAGGGCGGACGAGCGAGGCGCTCGAGGTCTGCGCCGAGCACCAGCGTTCCGCCGGACCGACCCCGGAAATCTATTTCCTGATGGGGATGATCCACCAGTCCGCGGCCGATCACGACGCCGCCCAGGACTGTTTCCACAAGACCCTGTACCTCGACGCGGCGCACGCCGACGCCTGCCTCGCACTGGCCCTGCTCGCCGGACAGCGCGGCGACGCGCGGCTGGCGGAGCTGTACCGCCGTGCCGCCGCCCGTGTCATCGCCCGCCGGGGGGACCAGTGATGACGCCTGACAGCGGACCGCGTGCGTTTCCCGTCGCCGGGCAGCCCCCGCTGCCGATCAGGACGATCCCCCCGCCCGATTGCTGGCGGACGATCGGCGTTTCGGGGGACCGCAGTTGCGCCGAGTTGGAGACCTTCATCCATTGCCGGAATTGCCCGGTCCTCGCCGAGGCGGCGCGCACGTTCTTCGACCGCCCCGCTCCGGACGGGTATCTGGAGAACTGGACCGCGATCCTCGACGCGCCCGAGGCCCCGGCCACCACCGCAGCCACGAGCATGCTCCTGTTCCGCCTCGGCCGGGAGTGGTTCGCGCTGCCGGCGGAGGTGCTCGTCGAAGTCACGTCGCTCCGCCCGCTCCACCGCATCCCCCACCGCGGCGCGGGGGTGCTCGAGGGCCTGGTCAACATCCGCGGCCAGCTCCGGTTGTGCGTGTCGCTCCGCGGGATCCTCGGCCTCGCCGATCTGCGGGCGTCCGCGTCGGGAGGTGACGGTGACCCCGGACCGCCGGCGCGCCTGCTGGTCGTCGAATCCCGCGCCGGCGCCGCCGAAATGTGGGTCTTCGCCGTCGACCAGGTGGCCGGGGTGCAGCGCGTCGAGCGCGGGGCCCTGCGGTCGGTGCCCTCGACCGTGAGCCAGTCGGCGGCCCGCTATTCCCAGACGCTGTTCGACTGGCAAGGGCAGGCGGTCGGGGTCCTCGACGACGAGCGATTGTTCGCCGATCTGCGCGGCATGATGGCGAGCTAGGGCAGTCGCTGAACGGGACGGAAGGGGGCGGCGCGGTGGCGGACGAAGACCTCAGCGGCTTTTCGATGCTGGAACTGTTCCGCCTCGAGGCGGAGAGCCAGACGTCCGTCCTGTCCGCCGGCGTGCTGGCCGTCGAATCCCCGGACCGCTCGCCGCGCCTCGTGGAGTCGCTGATGCGCGCCGCCCACTCGCTCAAGGGCGCGGCGCGGATCGTGGGGCTCGATCCGGCCGTCCGGGTGGCCCACGCGCTGGAGGATTGCTTCGTGGCCGCCGGTGTCGGCACGCTGCGCGTCGGGCCGGAACACGTCGACGCCCTCCTCGAGGGCATCGACTTCCTGTCGGCGATCGCTGCCGCCGACGACGCCCTCGCTCCCGACGGACCGTGGGGTCGACGCGCCGACGCCGTCGTCGCTCGGCTCACGTCGTTGGGCAGCACCCCCGCACCGGCCCCCGCCCTCGTCCCGGCCGCAGCGCCGTCGCCCCGCATGCCCGACACCGTGGTGGCGATCCCCGGGCACGCCGTCGCATTGCCGCCCGATCCGGTCACGATCCCCGCCAGCGAAACGATGCTCGAGCCGGTCGATCGGGTCGTCCGTGTCTCGGCCGACAGCTTGACGCGGCTGGTCGGTCTCGCCGGCGAGTCGCTGGTGGAGACGCGGCAGTTGCGCCCGTTCGTCGACTCGCTGCTCTCGCTCCGGGCTTCCCAGGTCGATCTGTGCGACACCGTGGCGGCCCTCGAGGACCGGGTGACCGTCGACCGCTCGGGCCCCGCCTCCCCGCTGCCGGCGATGGTGGAGCGGCTCCGGGCGCGGTGCGAGGAGACACTGGTCGCGATCAATCGCCATCTCGAGGACTTCGAGAGCTTCGCCCGCCGCAACGAAGACCTCTCCGGCCGGCTGCACCACGAGGTCATCGTCAGCCGGATGCGCCCGCTCGCCGACGGTCTGCGCGGCATCCCGCGCCTCGTCCGTGACCTGTCGCGGACGCTCGGCAAGCAGGTTCGGCTCGAGGTCCGCGGCGAGCAGACGGGGGTCGACCGCGACATCCTCGACAAACTCGAGGCTCCCCTCACCCATCTGCTCCGCAACGCCCTCGACCATGGAATCGAACCGGCTACGGAACGCATCGCCGCCGGCAAGCCGGCCGCGGGAACGATTGTCCTCGAAGCCCGGCACCGCGCCGGGATGCTGCAGATCGTCCTCTCCGACGACGGACGTGGTGTCGACATCGAACGCCTCCGCTCGCGGGCCGTCGAACGCGATCTCGTCGCCCGGCAGGTGGCAGAGCGGCTCTCCGAGGCCGAGATCCTCGAGTTCCTCTTCCTCCCCGGCTTCTCGACGAAGGAACAGGTGACGGAACTCTCCGGCCGGGGTGTCGGCCTCGACGTGGTCCAGAGCATGGTCAAGGGCGTCGGCGGGACCGTGCGCGTCGCCAGCCAGCCGGGGCGACGGACCGTGTTCACCCTCCAGCTGCCGATCACGATGTCGGTGATCCGGGCATTGCTGGTCGACATCGGCGGCGAACCCTACGCCTTCCCGCTGACGCGGATCGACCGCATCCTGCTCTGCGGGCATGCCGATGTCCGCACGATCGAGGGCCGGCAGTACTTCGACCACGACGGCGGCTCGATCGGTCTGGTGGTGGCGGCACAGATCCTCGACGTCGACGGCGGCGAGGCCCCCGGTGATCCGATGCCGGTGGTGGTGATCAGCGATCGCGGCCAGCGCTTCGGGCTGGTGGTCAACGCGATCCTCGGCGAACGTGACCTGGAGGTCCGCCCTCTCGACCCGCGGCTCGGCAAGGTGCCCGACATCAGCAGCGCGTCGCTGCTGGAGAACGGCGATCCTGTCCTGATCGTCGATGTCGAGGATCTCGTCCTGTCGATCGACAACGTGCTGATGGGCCGCCGGCTGTCGCGGCTGGAGTTCGAGCGGATCGCGCAGCAGACCCGACGCTCCAAGCGGATCCTCGTCGTGGACGACTCGATCACCGTGCGTGAACTGGAGAGACAACTCCTCCAATCGCGGGGCTTCACCGTCGACGTCGCCGTCGACGGGATGGACGGCTGGAACGCGATCCGGGGGGGCGACTACGATCTGGTGGTGACCGATGTCGACATGCCACGGATGGACGGCGTCGGCCTCGTGACCCTGCTCAAGAACGATCCGCTCCGGCGCCACATCCCGGTCGTCATCGTCTCCTACAAGGATCGCGAGGAAGACCGGCTCCGGGGCCTCGACGCGGGCGCCAACCGCTACCTGACCAAGAGCAGCTTCCACGACGAGACGTTCCTCCACACCGTCATCGACCTCGTGGGCGAACCGGCCTGAGAGTTGACCCGTCCCCGGAGGTCTCGGTGCCTGCCGCGGCACCCTGACGCGTCCCGCCCCCCGGAAACCCCGCCGTGCGCATCGCCATCGTCAACGACGTCCGGGCCGCCTGCGAGGCCCTGCGGCGGATCGTCGAGGGCCGGACCGGCCACGATGTCGCCTGGACAGCCGTCGACGGTGTCGAGGCGGTCGCGATGGCCCGCCGCGACCGCCCCGACCTGATCCTCATGGACCTGCTGATGCCGCACCTCGACGGGGTGCAGGCGACGCGGCAGATCATGGCGGCCGCGCCGTGCGCGATCCTGATCGTCACCGCCACCGTGAGCGGCAACATCTCGCTGGTCTACGAGGCGATGGGCCACGGGGCCCTCGACGCGGTCGACACGCCGGTGCTCGGCCCCGACGGCGAGCAGGGCGCCGATGCACTGGTCGACAAGATCACGATGATCGCCAAGCTGGTCGGCGTCGCCACCGAGACGCGCCGCCCGGCACGCCCCGTCCCCGCCGCCGCCGTGCCACCGCAGCTGCTGGTCATCGGCGCCTCGACCGGGGGCCCGAAGGCGGTGTCCGACCTGCTCGCGCCGCTGCCGCGCGACTGGAACACGGCCGTGGTGATCGTCCAGCACGTCGACGTGGCCTTCGCCCCGGGGCTGGCGAAGTGGCTCTCTGAACGGACGGGAAGACCGGTGCGGGTGGTCGAAAAGGGGCAGTCCCCGGTCGCCGGCGACGTGCTCGTGGCCGGGACCAACGACCACCTCGTGCTCACGGCGGGCCGGTTTCTCGAGTACCGCCAGGAACCCCACGACGTGTTTTTCAGGCCGAGTGTCGACGTGTTCTTCGACAGCGTCGCCGCCAACTGGCCGCGGACCGGCGTGGCGGTGCTGCTCACGGGCATGGGAAGGGACGGGGCCCGCGGCCTGCTCCGCCTCAAGGAGCGGGGCTGGTACACGATTGCCCAGGACGAGGCGACGAGCGTCGTCTGGAGCATGCCCAAGGCGGCGATCGACCTCCACGCCCAGTGCGAGGTCCTGCCGATCGGGCAGATCGCCCGGGCGTTGATTCCACGCCTGTCGTCCTGAGCGAGTGCGGGTCTTCGACGAGTGTGGACGGGCGGCGGCGATCACGCCGGCCGTTGGTCCGCCCTGGTCGCCGGAGCACCGCCGGCGATCGTCGCGAGGCACTCCAGGACGGTCGCCTCGCCGCCGCGGAGGGCGACCACCTGCACGCCGACGGGAAGCCCTGCACTGCCGCGATCGACCGCGCGGGCAGCCGCCGCGACCGGATCGACCGACCAGGGACGAGCCGCTTGCTCGTCGGCCTGCACGGTGGTGACCGGCACGCTGCCGGCAGCGAGATCGAGGAAGTTGGCGAGGAAGCACGGCGCCGCGGCGAGCACGAGCAGTGCCGCGGTGCCGTGGCGCAGTGCCGGCAGGGCGGACACTGGGCAGACGAGCGCATCGTACCGCTCGGCGAGCGCCGCGACCCGGGCCGCGAGGGCCGCCCGCGCCGCGATCACGTCGGCGAGTTCATGGTCGTCGCGCGGTCCGGTGGCGAGGAGCGCCGAGGCCTCGATCCGACGCCCGAGCGACCGCGCAGCGACGGCGACCGTCGGCCGCCAACGCCGTGGGACTCGGGCGAGTCCGAGGATCCGCCGGATGCCGGCGATCGGCCGCTCGCCGGCGAACAACTGCCGCACGTCGGCCCCACCGTCGGCCGACAACAGCGCAAGGTGCAGCCATGCGGCCTCGGTCGCGAGATCGTCGTCGATCCGCGTGGCGACCGCCCCCCGCGCCACGAGGATCCCGACTGCCTCGGCGACGGCACGGCGGATCGCCGGCGAGGCGCCGACCGGCCCGGCTTCGTCCCACCAGCCCACCGAGAGCGGCCCGTCGCGCGCCGGTGTCCCGGTGCCGTCGATGAGCGTAGCCGCGGCGAGGCGCAGATCGGCGACGTCACGGGCGAGGAACCCGGCGCGCGGACGGACGACGGTCAGGCTCGGAAGGTTGTCGAAAGCCCCCCCCTCGCCGAGCACCGTGGTCCGGGGCACGAGGCTGCAGATGCCGCAAGCGTGCGCCGGTTGGCGGATGCTCCCGGCGAGGTCGTTTCCCACCGCCAGCGGCACCACCCCCGCGCCGACCAACGCCGCATCGCCCCCGCTCGACCCGCCGGGCCCGCGGTCTGGATCCGTCGGGTGTGCGGTTCGGCCGTGGACCGGGTTGTCGGTCTCGTGGAGGTACATCGCCTGGGGAACGTTGGCCTTCCCGACGACGACGGCGCCCGCCTCCCGCAGGCGGGTCACGAGGAGGGCGTCGGTGCGGTCGATCCGACCGCGGCGGTTTCGGATACCCAACGTGGTGGGCAGGCCGACGACCCCGAAGCATTCCTTCACGCTCACCGGCACGCCGGCCAGCGGACGGCCGTGGCAACTGGTGGCGTCGAGGGCGGCCGCCTCGGTGGCGGCCGCATCGTGACGGGGCAGCACGAGGGCGTTGAGACGGGCATGGGACGCGCGATACAGCCGGACGTGCTCGGCCAACACCGCCGCAGCCGACGAACCGCCGGCGACCGCTGCCGCGATGGAGCGTGCGGACGGGATCATCGGATGGCACGGGCGACGGTCACCCGTCACCGTCTCCCTGGGACCAGTGGACAACATGATCGGCCGCTGGAGGCGGCCGACGACGACCCGGGAACCCTCGGCGTTCCCCGCGGTCGCCAGAGTGGACACGAGCCCTGGAGCGCTTCGGCCAAGGGCCAGCTACCGAACGGGATGCCAGACCGCCGCCCCCCACACCACCCCATCGGCGAGTGGAATGCCGGCGACCACGACGCTGTCGCCCACCTCGGCCGCCGGAGCGTGGCGGGAGACGACGACGACCGACCGGGGCCCGGCAGCGGCGCCGCCCGACGCCGGCTGGAGGGCGACCGCCGACGACCACATCCCGCCGCGACGGGTGGCCGCCGTGAGCGTTCCGGTGACGACGATCCCATCGTCGCCATCGGTCACGGCCGCGGGCCCCGGCGGGGGCAGTGTGCCGAGGGGAGCGAACACCCCCGGTTCGCCGATCCGTGCGGGCAGCGCCTCGGCGAGCTCCCGGTGCGGATCGGGAAACGGGCGTCCCGCGGCAGCCGCGGAGTTGTCCACCGCCACCAGTTCGGCCGCTGCCGCGGTGATCGCCCGGTACCACTGCTCCACGAGCTCCGGCCGGCGGTCGTCGTCGTCCGCGACGCCGTCGAGGGCCCGGGCCGCGCTGGTCGCGCGGGCCACCGTGGCAGCGAGTCCGGCCCGGTCGATCACCGCTGTCGCGGGCTCGGGGAGAAGTGGCGCGACCGTGCCGATCGCGGTCCCAGGATCGACCTCGGCAATCCCGGCGGGCTCGGCCGGGGAGCCGGCGGTCTCGATCGCGGTCGTGAAGGCAGTGCCGCGTTCGCCACGGCCCCCGGGCGGTGGCGGCAGCCGATCGAGGCTCGGGAGCCGTGAGCGCCCCGAGGCCCCGCGAACCTTGGCCGGCACGAGGAACCGCATGCCTTCCGGCAGGGCAACGCCAACCCGGAACGGATCGCGGTGGAAACCCCACAGCAGGATCGCGTAGGCGACGGGAATCGACAGCAGGCCGCCGAGGACGATTCCGGGCAGTTGCCGAAGAGCGCCGCCGTCGTCGGTGCGGCGGGGACGCCGCGCCCCCGCTCCGGGCAGCGTGGCGAGGTCATGAGCCAAGGCGATGCCGTCGGTGACCCCCTGCGAATCACCGATGAACGATTCAGAACCGCCGGAGCCCTCGGCGGAACCCTCGGTGGAGCCGACCCCCTCGAAGGCCGTCGACTCGTCGACGACGGCGTTGAACAGGGCCGACTCCGAAGCTCCGTCGGGCTCCCGAACCGAGTCGCCCTCGGGATCCTCGGCAATCACGACCGATGCGTTATCACCAGGGTCGTCGGCCGATTCACCGGCACCCTCGGGAAGAAACACGGCCGGCCGGCGTGACAACGGTTCGGCGGGCTCGGCTGCGTCGAAACCGCCCGGGTCGTCGAGGGCTTCTTCACCGTCTGAGTCGAAGACCGAGTCGCCGGGTTCGGCCTCCGCCTCGGCGAAGCTCAAGTCGTCGGCAGCGCGCGGCGCATCGCGACGTGAAGGGGAGATCCCGTCGCCCCCGTCCGGCTCGCCATCCTGGTCACCGACGACGAAGTCGGGAGGGGGAAACACCGTCAGCGCCGGAACGGGCCCGCGCCCGGAGGATTCGTCGGCGAGGGGCACGGCACGTTCCCCCTCCTCCCCATCGGCACGCGCCCGACCGCTGTCCCCGGCTCCGGCGTCGCCGTGATCGACGGTCTCGTCGGCACCGCCCCGGTCGTCATCCCCGGCCGATCCCGGCGCGGGGTCGGAACGATCGTCCATGCCTGGCTCTCTCTCCGCGGGCCGCTGACCGTCCCTCGTCGCACGCCGCAATCCGACGAGTCTACCCGACGGCCCTTCCCGGAGCCGCGCGCAGCGTCACGGCCGCAGCCGCCACGCGGGTATGCTGTTTCTGCGGTCGCTGGCCGACCGTCGCCACGCCCTGTTCCCCACTGGCCGGCCATGCTCGACGCCCTCGTCATCGCCCCGCATCCCGACGACGCCGAACTGGGCATGGCGGGCACGATCGCCCTGCTCCGGGCCCAAGGACACTCCGTCGGCGTTCTCGACCTGACCGACGGCGAGCCCACGCCCCGTGGATCGGTGGAAACGCGGGCGCTCGAGACGGCAGCGGCGACACGGGAACTGGGACTCGACTGGCGGGAGAACCTCGGCCTCCCCAACCGTCGTCTCCGGGCGAACCTCGCCGCCCGCGCCGCCCTCGCCGGCGTCATCCGCCGCACCCGTCCGCGCTGGTTGTTCGCGCCGCACTGGGTCGATGCCCATCCCGATCACATCGCCGCCACTCGTCTGGTCACCGCGGCGCGGTTCTGGGCGAAGCTCACCAAATGCGACCTGCCGGGGGAACCGTGGCACCCCCAGCGGATCTACCACTACGCCGCCGTCCACCTCAAGGTCCACTTCCGCCCCGCCTTCGTCGTCGACATCTCTTCGACGTGGGAGGTGAAGCGACGTTGCCTGTCCTGTTACGCCAGCCAGTTCCCCCCCGACGCCCCGCCTCCGACGGTCCTCGACCGCGTCGAGGCCGCCGCACGGTACTTCGGCGCACTCGCGGGAGTCAGCCACGGCGAGGCGTTCACCTGCCGCGAACCGATCTGTCTGCGGAATCTCGGCGGTTTGTTCTGACCGCGGCGGCGGTGGACGGCGGTAGCCCCGCAGGATCGCAGGGACTTGACCGCGCCATCCCCGGATCAGTGGGGCGGCAGGTTGACGGCGACCGATAGCACCTCGGTGGGCGCGTCGCGTCCGACCGATCTCCGAGGGCCGCCCCGCATGCCGTCGCGCGACATCAACGTGATTGCCCTGGTCAAGGGGGGGGAACGCTACGTGTTCCTCTACGACGACGAGAGCCGCGACGCGGCCGTGAGGGTGCTGGGGAAGTATGCCGCCGATCCGGAACTGAACTTCTCGTGGCACGACGCCGCCGTGCTCGGCGACAAGGTCCGCCGGGCCCCGGCCCGCGCCGGGCGCGTCCGTTTCGTGCCCCCAGCCGATCGGCCGGCCTGAGATGACGGCGCGGGAAGGCGGCCCGTTCGACGCGCGCGCCGAGCGGTTCCTGGAGCACCTCGCCTCCCAGCGCGGCGCGTCCCCGCTGACCCTCAAGAGTTATCGCGAGGACCTTCTCCAGCTCGGCGGGTTCCTCGCCTCGGCCGGCTGCGCGGACCCTGCCGGCGCGACCACGACCCTGCTGAGGCGCTACGCCGGGGGCCTGGCGGCCAGCGGCTACGCCGCGACGACCGTCGCCCGCAAACTCGCCAGCATGCGGAGCTTCTACGCCTTCGGCCAGCGCGAGGGCTGGGTGCGTGCCAACCCGGCGCGCCCCGTCCGCAGCCCCCGCAAGGCGCGCCGCCTGCCCCGATTCCTCTCCGGGGATGAGATCGCCCGGCTCCTCGCCGCCCCGAATCCACGGGCCGCCGGCGGTCTCCGCGACCGGGCGATCCTCGAACTGATGTACTCCGCCGGGCTGCGTGTCCGTGAGGTGGTCAGCCTCGACGAGGCCGATCTCGACCTCGACGACGGTTCGGTCCGGGTCCGGGGCAAAGGGCGACGCGAACGGTTGGGAATGGTCGGGCGCCAGGCCCGCGACGCGCTGTCGGCATGGCTCGCCTCACGAAGCGACCGTCCCAGCGGGCGCAGCCGGGCGCTGTTCACCAACCGGGCCGGCGGCCGCTTGAGTGTGCGGGGCGTCGCCCGGCTCCTCGAAAAGCACCTCGCCGCGGTCGGGCTGGCCGGGCGGGCCAGCCCCCACACGCTGCGGCACAGCTTCGCGACCCATCTGCTCGACGCCGGCGCTGACATCCGCAGCGTCCAGGAACTCCTCGGCCACAAGAGCCTGGCGACGACGCAGATTTACACCCACGTCACCACCAGCCGGCTCCTCGAGGCCTTCGACAAGGCACATCCGCGGGCGCGGTGACGGACGCTCCCCTGGCCACGGGCTGGCGGCGACACTCCACGGGCTGCTCCGGCCTGGCGGTCGTGTCCCGAGCAGCCGCTCAGACCAAGCCGCGGCGCACGGCCCACACCGCCGCCTGGGTCCGGTCGGAGACCGCGATCTTGCGAAGGATGTTCTGCACGTGCTCCTTCACGGTCTCGACGCTGATCGTCAGTGACTGGGCGATCTCCTTGTTGGACAGCCCCAACGCCATGTGACGGAGGACCTGCGTCTCGCGCTGCGTCAGCGGGATGTCGGGATCCGGCGCCGCCACGCGGTTGGCCATCGTGGTCGCCACGCGGCGCAACTCGCCTGCCCGCATCGGCAACTGCCCGGCGGCAGCACCGGCGATCGAGCCGAGCAGCTCGGCCCGCGACGCTCCCTTGAGGATGTAGTCGTGTGCTCCGCCGGCGACCGCACGGGCGACGTACGTGGGATTGTCGAAGGTCGAGAGCATGACGACCTTCACGTCGGGGCGCTCGGCCCGGATCTTCTCCAGCGCCGTCAGGCCGTCCTTCCCCGGCATGCGGATGTCGAGCAGCACGACATCGGGGCTGAGTTTCTTGGTCAGCCGGATCGCTTCTTCGCCATCACAAGCCTCACCGACCACCTTCACGTCCGATCCGGCCAGCAGGCTGTTGAGACCGCGGCGAACCACTTCATGGTCATCGGCGATCACCACCTTGATCGACATGGAGCTGCCCCGTGTGGGTGACGTTGAAATGCTTTCCTGCATTGTGCGTCACCCGACCCTCGCGATCAAGCAGCCCGTGGACCCGACCCGTTGCCCCCGTCCATTCACGTGCTCGCTCCCGGCCACCGTCGGTGGTCATGGCCGGCGTTTCACGACACCCGCCGCGGCATGTGTCTGCCCTCGATCAACCCGTTACCGGGGACGACGCTGACCGGCCGCCGACGGTCACTGCCCGCTCTGCTCCCAACGCTGCCGCATCCGCGCGAGCATCTCGTCGGCACCGCGATCGCGGAGCCGTTCGGCGATCCGGAGCCCCAGGGGCGCGCCACCCATGGCCGGGGGCGCGAAGCCGGTCTCGACGATCCGTGACACCGCGGAGTCGCGTTCCTCGAGGACACATGCGGTGAGCGACACACCACCGTCGGCACGGGCGCGAGCGACGGCGCCGATCGGGGCGAGGCACCCTCCGGCGAGGGCCGCCAGGCAGGCCCGCTCGGCCGTCACGGCCCCCCGGCTGAGGGGATCGTCGAGCGGGGCCAGGAAGCTGGCGAGCGCCGCGTCGTCGGTGCGGATCTGCACCGCCAGCGCCCCCTGGGCGATGGCGGGCCAGAAGCCGGTGGCGGCTTCACCAGCCGGCGACGAGGCGCTGTCGATCGCCACTGGACCGGGCGTGAGGACCTCGTCGATGCGCGCGGCGAGACCGAGGCGCTCGAGGCCGGCCCCGGCGAGGATCAACGCGTCGTACCGGCCCTCGTCGAGCAACCGCAGACGCGTGTCGACGTTGCCGCGCACGGGGAGGATGCGGAGATCGGGTCGCACCAGCCGCACCTGGGCCACGCGGCGGATGCTCGACGTCCCCACGACCGACCCGGCGGGGAGTGCCGCCAAGGTCCGAGCCGTGCGCCCGACGAACACGTCCCAGGGCAGCGCTCGGGGGGGGATGCATGCGAGCGACAGACCGGCCGAGTCGGCCGTGGGGAGATCCTTGAGGCTGTGTACGGCGGCGTCGATCCGGCTTTCCCGGAGCGCCGACTCCAACTCGCGCACGAAGACGCCGTCGCTCCCCAGCCGCGGTGGCTGCGGATTGCCCTCGTCTCCGCGGGTCAGGATCGGAACGGTCACGACCCGGGCCCCGAGCGCCTCGAGGCGGCGCACGACCCAGCCGGTCTGGACGCGTGCCAGACGGCTTCCCCTCGTGCCGACGCGGATGACGGTCTGATCAGGCATCGCTGGCTCTGGCCCGGGCGACGACGACGCCGGCCACCGCTGCCGCTCCTCCGGCGGCGAGGGCGCGGTGGCACGCGCGCAGCGTCGCCCCGGTCGTCATAACGTCGTCGACGAGGAGCACGCGGCGCCCCGCCACGGCGCGGCGGAGGGCGATCGCGTCGGCGAGATTGCCCTGCCGGTCCGCGACCGGGAGGCGGTTCTGCATCACCGTCGCGCGGGTCCGCCGCAGGGCGGCGACGACCGGCAGTCCCGCCGCCCGCGCCAGTCCGCGGGCGATGTCACCGGTGGCGCTCGTCCCCCGGCCCAACCGGCGCAGCCAGTGCATCGGCACCGGAACGACGACGTCGGGGCGCCACGCACGCAGCCGTTCCGCGTGGCGCTCGGCGACCAGGCCGCCGAGCGCCTGCGCCACGAGGGCCCCGGCGGGGCGCTTGCAGCGCAACACCGCCTCGCGGAGCGGGCCGTCGTAGGGCCCGAGGACCAGACACCGCGGCTCGGTCGCGCCGGCGGTCGGCCCCGGGCCGGCAGTGCCGGCGCCGCGGTCGGGCGCGGCGAACGGACACTCCGTCGCGGCATGAGCGAACTCCGCCGCACAGGGTGCGCAGAGCCGCGGCACCATGACGGACTCCGCCGCGGGCAGGTCGACGGCGCACCAGGCACACCGCGGCGGAAAGAGCAGGTCGGCGGCGACGGCGGCGAGCCGCCGCCCCGCGGCGAGCAGGCCGGTTTTCCCAGCTTCCACCGTCCCCGTCGCCGACAGCGGTTGACCCATGGCCCGCGTCTTCCTATCGTCCGCCGCCCGGCTGCACGCCGCCACCCCGCGGGTCCCACCGATGCTGATCGACCGGTACGTCACGCGGGCACAGCTTCACGCCTTCCTGATCGTGTTTCTCAGTCTCGCAGGGCTGTCGTTCGTTGTCGATGCCTTCACCAACCTCGAGGAGTTCATCGGCCACGCTGCCTCCGCCGGGGGCCTCGGCCGCGTCCTCGGGCAGTACTACGGCTGTCGGCTGATCTCGTTTTTCGACGCGACGAGCAGCGTCGTCGCCCTCGCCAGCGCGATGTTCGCCCTGTCGTGGCTCGAGCGCCACAACGAACTGACCGCCCTGCTGGCGGCGGGGATCGACCGCTGGCGGATCGCCCGGCCGACGCTGGTCTTCGCCGCGGTCGTCAGCCTGCTGGCGGTGGTCAACCGTGAGCTCGTCCTGCCGCGGATCCGGACGGCGATCTCGCGCAACGCCCAGGACCTGCGCGGCGACCGTCCCCAACCATTCGAAGCCCGGTACGACCACGACACCGAGATCCTGTTCCGTGGGCGGACGGCGCAGGCCGGCCTGGCGCGGATCGAGGCCCCGAGCCTGCTGCTGCCTCCGGCACTCGCCGACCACGGTGTCACGCTCGATGCCGCGGAGGCGGTGTGGCTTCCGCACGACGACCGTCACCCCGCCGGGTACGTGCTCCGCGGCGTCACCGAGCCGGCCGGGATCGACCGGCTGCCGGCGGTCGCCCTCCGAGGCCGGGACGTGATCCTGACCCGCACCGACCACGACTGGCTCGCGCCTGGCGAATGCTTCGTCGTCAGCGCCGTGACGTTCGAGCAGCTCATCGGCTCCACCAACTGGAGCCAGTACTCCTCGACGGGGGAACTTGTCCGGGCGATCGCCAACCCGGCGCTCGGGGTGAGCGCCGACGTTCCCCTGCGCGTGCACGCCCGCCAGGTGCAGCCGCTGCTCGACATGACGCTCGCCGTCCTCGGGCTCCCCTTGGTGGCGGGGCCGTCCCGGCGGGGGATCTTCGTCGCCGTCGGCCTGTGCGTCGGGCTGACGGTGCTGTTCTTCCTCGTCGTGCTCGGCTGCCACGCCCTGGCGACCGGCTACGTCGTCTCACCGAGCGTCGGCGCCTGGCTGCCGGTGCTGATCCTCGCCCCGCTGGCCGCCTGGCTGTCACAACCGATGTGGGAGTGACGAACCGGACGCGGCGGTCGTCAGCCGCCGGCGGGGGCCGCTGCAGCCGGTGCCTGGTCGACCGGAAGCGGAGGGGGGAGGACTTCGAGCGATCGCGCGACGAGCGGGGCGATCGCCTCCAGCGGCAGCGCCGCTGCGGCCTCCTGCCCGACCTGCCAGGCGAGGACGTTGCAGAACTCCTGGTCGTCGTTGGCGGAGATCCAGACTTCGCCCGTGCCGGGCACCTTGAGCACCTTCCAACGCCCGACGACGCCGCTGCGCGCGGTTTCGTCGCGCGGGCCCTCCCACTTGGCGTCGGCGACCCGCACCTGCTGGAGGATCGCCGCCTCGACATCCTCGCGACGGCGTTCGGCCTTGGGCACCACGCCGAGGGCGAGGATCGCCGGGGGGGCTCCGGCGGCGGCGGCGAATTCGAAGCCGGCCTGGAAGCCGGGCACGTCGGGGAGGAACGCCGGCCTGCCGCGCGGCGGCGGCGCCGTCGGGTCGACCTGCTCGGTGAACACGCGCGGGACGCGGACCCCGATCCGCCCGCCGGCGACGGAGACCGGCTGGGGATGAAGCAGCGAAAACTGCGAATCGAGCCGGTGGTCACTGACCGCTTTGGTGTACTGCTTCTGCCAATCCCCCGAGAAGCACCCGGCGACGACACACACCAGCGGCACCCACCACATGCGGCGCTCGTTCACGGTCCACCTCCCTCGCCCCGGTCGCTGGGGCGGCCACCGGCGGCTCCCCACTCCCGACACGACCGACAATGTAGTCAAAAACCGTCGCCTCGCCCCGTCCCCCGCCGTTGTCCCCCCTTGCCCGATCCGGTTTTGTTCGCCAAGCCTTTTTTCTCCACCCCGCCACCCCCGACTGCCGATCATTCCTCGGGCGGACATGGTCCCGATCCGGGAGTCTCCCGGACGGGCCCGTCCGCGCTGGCAAGGGAGTGCCCCATGCGGATCAACACCACGCGGTTCGGCCGGATCGACGTCGACGACGCCGACCTGCTCACGTTTCCCAGCGGCCTTCCCGGCCTCGAGGGGTGCCGCGAATGGGCGCTGCTGGCCGATGCCGCCAACGACGCCCTCGGCTGGCTGCAGAGCACCGATCGGCCCGACGTCGCCCTCGCGGTGGTCAGCCCACGGCGCTTCGTGCCCGGCTACCAGGTGCGGATCCCGCGGAGCGAGTTGCTGCCGCTGGCGATCGGCAACCTGCGTGACGCCCAACTCGTGGTGGTGGTGTCGCGCAACGGCCACCGGCTGACGCTCAACCTCAAGGCTCCGATCGTCATCAACCTCGCCGCCCGTACCGGACGGCAGGTGGTGGCCAGCGGCGAGTTGCCGTTGCAACACGAACTGGGCGACGAGCGCCCGCACCTGAAACACAGCGCATAATTCGGCAGCAGGCCCGCCCCCGTGCCGGCCACCACGGATAGGTAGCGAAAGGATCAGCGAAGGAGCGATCGATGCTCGTGCTCTCCCGGCAACGCGACGAAAGCATCATGATCGGTGACAATATCGTCATCACGGTCGTGGACATCCGCGGAGACAAGGTGCGGTTGGGGATCAATGCCCCGGCCGAGATCCCGGTGCACCGCCAGGAGGTGTACGAGGCGATCCAGATGGAGAACCTCCGCGCCTCGCGGCTCGATCCGGGGGAGGCCCGGGGCCTGCGGTCGGCGTCCGATTCGCGCCCCGAACAGCGCGGGAAGCCCGGCGATCCGCCGCGGCGCTGAGCGCGCGGCGTCGTGCCGGAGCCGACGGCCGTCGGCCTGCCGTCAGGCGGCGAAGTAGTCGGGCTCGTGCCCCGGCTTCCACTTGATGTTGCAGCCGATGCTCGGCTTCTGCTCCGTGGCGACCGGCCGTCCGCCGACGAGGGCGTCGATCGCGGCGCGGAGGTCGCCACCGTCGACCGGCACGCCGTTGCCGGGGCGGCTGTCGTCGAGCTGGCCCCGGTACACCAGCCGGCGCTCGGCATCGAACAGGAAGAAATCGGGCGTGCAGGCGGCCCGGTAGGCTTTCGCCACCTGCTGGGTCTCGTCGTAGAGGTAGGGAAACGGATACCCCCGTTCTTCCGCCTCGCGGACCATCTGCTCGGGCGAATCGGCGGGATGGCTGGCGACGTCGTTGGCGCTGATCGCCACCACGCCGATGCCGCGGCCGATCGCCTCGCGACCGAGGCTCGCGAGCTGGTCGGCGACGTGCTTCACGAACGGGCAGTGGTTGCAGATGAACATCACCAGCGTGCCGCGCGGACCGGCGGCATCGTCGAGCGTGACGACCCGCCCGTCGACATTGGGCAGCGCGAAGGCCGCCGCCGGCGTCCCCAGGGGCATCATCGTGCTCGCCGTTCTCGCCATCGCTGACTCCTCTCGGGCAACGGGCCGTGGATCCGCGTCCCGCCCGTCGCCACCGGCGGGACCGCGCGGGACGGCCGCCGCCGTCGGCCCCATCGTAGCAGCGTTCGCCGGGTGACTCACCCCGGCACCGGCAGCCGGCGCGCTGCACGGCCCCGCGCCACCGTCAGGCGGCGGAGCGGTGGAGGAACAGCCGCCGTGCGTTGGCGGTCGTCAGTGCGGCGATCTCCTCGAGCGTGACACCCCGCGCGATCGCCAGGCAGCGCGCCGTGTGGACGACGTGCGCCGGCTCGTTCCGCTTGCCGCGGAGCGGTTCGGGGGACAGAAACGGGCTGTCGGTCTCGACGAGGAGACGATCGGCCGGCACCGCCGCAGCCACGGCGCGGAGGGCGCCGGACGACCGGAACGTGACCATCCCGGCGAAGCCGAGAAAACACCCCAACTCGACTGCCTCGGCCGCTTCCTCCACGGACCCGGTGTAGGCGTGGAGGATCGCGGTCAGCGGCCCGCGTGCCAGGGCGGCACGCACGGCATCGAGGACGTCGCGGAGGCTGTCGCGGGTATGGACCACGACCGGAAGCCGGTGGGTCTGGGCGAGGCGCAGGTGCCGGTCGAACCAATCCAGCTGTCGGTCGCGCGGAGCGGTGTCCCGATACCAGTCGAGCCCGGTCTCCCCGACCCCGGCCACCCGCCCCGAGGCCACCAGCCGGACGAGACGGTCCCACTCGGCGTCGTCGGCCTCGTGGACGTCGTTGGGATGCAGTCCCGCGGTGGCCACGATCCCCGGCTCGGCCGCGGCGAGCACAGCCGCCGCCTCGCTGTCGAGGGCCCGGGTGCCGATCACCGCCATCCCCGAGACGCCAGTGCTCCGGGCCCGCGTGAGGACGTCCGCCAAATCCCCACCGTACCGCATCGGATCGAGATGACAGTGGCTGTCGAAAAGCTCCATGGTCAGGAGAGCGTCGCCGCCGGTCGCGGCGCGGCCAGCGCCCGCAGGGCGTCGCCGTGGAACCGGGCCGACTGCAGCGCGTCACGGACCAGGTCGGCTTCGGGACCGGATGCGGTGGAGCCGAGCAGCGTGTCGAGGGCGGCAGCCTGCTGGTCGATACCCGTCACGAGACCGGGGAGCAGCGCCGCCAGATCGACGTCGTGGAATGCGGTGTAGCGGATCGGATAGCCGCGGCGCGGGGCGGCACCCCCTTGTTCGTCGAGGAGCGTCCCGGCCCTCTCCACGAGGTCACGCTGGTCGGCGACCAGGGCGCCCAGCGCCGCACGGATCGAATCTGGACCGGGGAACGTGGTCAGACCGGCGTCGGCGAGAAACATCGGCAGCGTCGGCTCGATGAGGTCGAGCAGCTGCTGGAGGATGGCGGGCTGTGGCATGGTGGGCGTGCGAACGACAGGAGATGCGGTTTCCCGCTCCGGGCATGGGTCAGGAGGCGAACCCGCCGGCGAACCTCGCGCAGGCGTAGAGCCCGGCGAAAAACACGCCGAACACCACCACTGGCGCCACCAGACCGGTTACCAGCGCACCGGGGAACGAGACCAGTGGGAGCGGCTCGGCGACGCGGTCGGCCGGCGGCGGGCTGAAGATCATCAGCGCCAGGACGCGCAGGTAGTAGACGAGGCTGAACACCGTGTTGAGGCCGCCGACGGCGAGGAGGACGATCATCAGCGGCTTCTCGGCACCGAGCGTGATCGCCTGGGCAGCCGACGCGAACACGAGGAACTTGGCGGTGAACCCGGCCAGCGGAGGCAGGCCGATGAGGCTCACCAGCACGATCCCCATCGCCACCACGATGCCGGGACTCGACTGGATGAGGCCCGCGTAGGCGGCGATCTCCTCGCTCCGCAGGACGTTGCGGAGGAGGGCGACGATCGCGAACGCCGCGAGGTTCATGAACAGGTAGACACCGAGGTAGAAGGCGACCGCCGCCACGGCGTCCCGCGCGGCCCCCTCGCCGGCGGCTCCCGCCGTCCCGGCCCCCCCCAAGGCGATCGCCGCGGCCACGCCGATCATCAGATAACCGGCGTGGGCGATCGTCGAATAGGCAAGCATCCGTTTCATGTTCGTCTGGCCGTACGCGCCGAGATTGCCGAGCGTGCAGGTGAGCACCGCCAGCAGACCGATCACGTGGGCGGCGTACGACCGGGCGTCGGCGAGCCCGGCCAGCACCGCGGCATCACTCCCGCTCGGCGCGGTCAGCCCGCACCCCAGGCGGATGGCGAGGGCCACGGCGGCAGCCTTGCTGGCCACCGAGAGGAATGCCCCCACCTCGGCAGCCGCCCCCTCGAACACGTCGGGGCACCAGAAATGGAACGGCACGGCCGACAACTTGAAGGCCAACCCGACGGCCAGCATCAGCCCGCCGAGCATCAGCGCCGTCGTCACCCCTCCCGGGCTCCCGGCGGCGAGCAGCGCCGACAGCTTCGTCGCCATCGTCGGCAGGTGCAGCGATCCGAGGACACCGCCCAACAGGCTGATGCCGTAGAGCATGATCCCGGCCGCTCCCGCGCCGTAGACGGCGTATTTGAGCGCCGCCTCCGACGCCGCCTTCCGCCCCTTGAGGAAGCCGGCGAGGGCATACGACGGCACGCTCGCCATCTCCACCGCCATGAACACCATCAGCAGGTGGTTGGCCGAGGCCATCAGGCACATCCCGAGCACGGCCCCCAGAAGGAGCACGTGAAAATCGGTTTCCTCCTCACGGCCAGGGATCCCCGACAGCTTCGTGAACGGGATGTAGAGGACGAGGAACCCGGTGAGGATCAGGCGAACGTAGGCGGTGAAGCCGTCGAACACGAGCAAACCGCCGAACAGCTCCTCGCGAAACGCCCCCCCCGACACCGGCTGCCACGGCGATCCGGGCAGGCTGCGGAGATCGGCCCAGGCGTAGGCAGCGGCGAAGAGCACGCCGCCGAACGCCACCCACGACGAGTGGAGGAGCCGCGCCCCGGGAAGCATCCGGCACAGGAGCAGCAGCACGACCGTCACCGCGAGGCAGGCCTCGGGGCGGAACGCGGGGAGCGAGACGTTGAGCGTGTCGCTGACCAGATCCGTCAGCAGGACGCCGAGGTTCACGGTTGGGCTCCGGTGGAGGCGACATCGGCGACCGGCCCGCGTGCCGACAGCGCGGGGCGGGCATCGTGAACCTGCCGCGTCCAGGTGGCGAGCGCCTCGACCTGCCGGTTCACGGTCGGGGTGACGGTGCGGAAGATCGACTGCGGTGCGACACCGAACACGATCGCCAGCAGGACCAGCGGCACCGCGATCGCCAACTCACGCTGCGACAGCGGCTCGAGATGATCGCCGTGGGGCCCCTTGTACTCGGCGCCCAGATACACCCGCTGGATCGCCCAGAGGATGTAGGCGGCGGTGATGATCACCGTGAACGCCGAACAGACCGCCAGCGCCTGGCTGTACTTCCAGCTCGACAGCGTGACGAGGACCTCGCCGATGAACCCGCACAAGCCGGGGAGGCCGAGCCCGGCGAAGAAGATCGTCACGGCCAGGCCGGCGTAGACGGGCATCCGCGCGAAGATCCCGCCGAACTCCTCGAGGTTGCGGTGGTGCACACGGTCGTAGAGCACGCCGACCATGAAGAACATCCCCGCGGAACTGATGCCGTGGGCGAGCATCTGGAACATCGCGCCGTTGACCCCCTGGGCCCAGGCGTCCCAGGCGTATTGCGTACCGGCGACCGCGCTCCACACGCCGAGGCCGAGCATCACGTAGCCCATGTGGCTGACGGAGCTGTAGGCCACCATCCGCTTGAAGTCCTTCTGGGCCAGGGCCGCGAACGCCCCGTAGACCATCGACACGACACCGAGGCCGCATACCAGCCAGGCGAGACTCAGGCCGCCCCCCGGGCAGATCGGGTAGCAGATCCGCAGGATCCCGTAGCCGCCGAGCTTGAGCAGGACGCCGGCCAGGATCATCGAGATCGGCGTCGGCGCCTCGACGTGGGCGTCGGGAAGCCAGGTGTGGACCGGCACGACCGGGACCTTGATCACGAACCCGATCAGGAGGAGAAGGAAAGCGAGCGTCTCGACGCTCCACCCCCAGACCCGTGCCGTGGCGAACGGACTGTCGGGCGACTGCCCGATCTCCGCCAAGGCGAGGATGTTGAACGTGTGGATCGGGGCCGGCGCCGAGCGGATCTTCTCCACCGCCGCGATCCGCGCCGCCGGCTCGAGATCGGGGCTGACGACGTGCGCCGCGAGGAGCTTTTCCGGCGACAGTGTCCGGACGTCGCTGGTGAAGTACAGCATCAGGATCGCGATCAGCATCAACACGCTGCCGAGCAGCGTGTAGAGGAAGAACTTGATCGCCGCGTACTCGCGCCGCGGGCCGCCCCAGATGCCGATGAGGAAATACATCGGCAGCAGCATCACTTCCCAGAACACGTAGAACAGGAAGAAGTCGAGGCCGAGGAACACGCCGAGCATGCCGGTCTCGAGGAGCAGAAACAGCACGAAATAGGCTTTGACATGCTTGGTGATCGGCCAGCTCGCCGCCGCCGCCAGCACCGACAGGAACGTCGTCAGGAGCACCAGCGGCATGCTGATCCCGTCGAGCCCGAGCAGGTACTCGATGTTGAAGGCCGGGATCCACGGCAGTTTGACCACCGACTGCATCCGGGCGAGCCCGCTCTCGAACTGCCCCGGCCCGCGGCCGCCGAACAGCCATGGCAGGCAGATCCAGGCGGAGAGCAGGAACACGACCGCCGTGGTCCCGAGGGCGATCCAGCGCACCGTCTCGTCACGGCCGCGGGGGATGATCGGCAGCGACAGGAATGCCGCCACGAGGGCGGGCAGGAACAGCATCAGCGTCAGCGGCCAGAAGGCGGGCTGCACGGCGGCGGCGGCGTCGGGCATGGTCGATCCGTGGAAAGGAGCGGTGGGTGCGGTGTCGGGCGGCGGCGATCAGCCGGCCAGCGCCGTGCGGTAGAGGAAACTCACGAGGACGAACAGGGCGACGGTACCGAGGGCGATGAACAGGACGTACTGGCGGAGCCGACCGGTCTGCAATTTCTTCAGTTCCAGTCCGGCGTTCCAGGTGACGTCGGCAGTGGCATCGACGAGCCCGTCCACCACCCAGCGGTCGATCCAGGCGTCGATCCCGGCGATCCGCCGGGCGGACCAGGCGACGCCGTCGATGATCCGGTCGATGATGCGCCGATCGGCGCCGCTGGCGAGTCCCGCCAGTGCCAGCACGGGCTTGACGAACACCGCGTCGTAGAGCTCGTCGACGTACCAGCGGTTCGCAAGGAACGTGTACACCGGGCGGAACAGCCCGGCGACCAGGCCCGGGGAGAGGATCTTCCACCAGTACATCGCCGCCGCGAGCAGCACGCCAGCCGTGGCGGTCGCGAACGCGGTCAGCGTCGCCGTGACATGGACGGCCCCGACATGGCTCTCGTGCTCCGCGGGGATCGTCAGCCCAGGGAACAGGTAGCCACTCGATTCAATCCCGCCGGTGCCGGCCGGCCGCGCCTGTTCGATCAGGTTCGCGATTCCGAACCCGCCGGGCAGCGTCCACCCGGCGACCACGGCGAGGACCGCCAGCACCAACAACGGCCGCACCATCACGTCGGGCGACTCGTGGGCGTGCTCGGCGACATGGTGGTCGCGCGGGCTGCCGAGAAACGTCATGAACCAGAGGCGGAACATGTAGAACGCGGTCAGGAAGGCACCTCCGGCGACCGCCAGGAACAGCCACCCACGCCCGGGGTTGGCGTTGGCGAACGACAGCGCCTGGGCGAGGATCGCGTCTTTCGAGTAGTAGCCGCTGGTGCCGATCACGAACGGGATGCCGGCACCGATGATCGCCAGGCAGCCGACGAGCATCGTCCACGCCGTCGCCGGCATCGTGCGGAGCAGGCCACCCATCCTCCGCATGTCGTTGGTGTGGCAGGCGTGGATCACCGACCCCGAGCAGAGGAACAGCAGGCTCTTGAAGAAGGCGTGGGTGACCAGGTGGAACAGTCCCGCCGCCCAGCCGCCGACCCCCAGCGCGAGCATCATGTAGCCGAGCTGGCTGACGGTCGAATAGGCGAGCACGCGCTTGATGTCGTTGGCGACCAAGGCGATCGTCGCCGCGATGAACAGCGTGATCGCCCCGATGACGGCGATCACGAACAGCACGTCGGGGGTGAGCACCGGATAGAAACGGCCGACGAGGTAGACGCCTGCCGCGACCATCGTCGCCGAATGCACCAGGGCCGACACCGGCGTCGGCCCCTCCATCGCGTCGGGGAGCCAGACGAAGAGTGGGAACTGGGCGCTCTTCCCCACGCACCCGCAAAAGATCCCCACCCCCGCCACGAACAGCAGCCATCGCCCCAGCCCGCGCGACCGCCAGCCCTCGACGTTGGCGGCGACGGCCGTGGCGGCGGCAGCGGGGTCGGCAGCTCCCGTCCGGACGATGGCGGCGACGTCGGCAGCCGCCTCGGCGGCGACCATGCCGTCGGGGACGGTGAGCGCATGACCGCGGGCCGGCGGTCGCACGAGGCTGAACAACCCCTGGCGATTGACCGGCGTGCCGAGGTCGTCGGCCACGACCCGGTCGCCGAAGTGGAGCGTGCCCAGCGCCCCCCACAATGCCATCAGGCCGATCAGCATGCCGAAGTCACCGACCCGGTTGACGATGAACGCCTTGTTGGCGGCGGTCGAAGCCGAGTGACGCTCGAAATAGAAGCCGATCAGGAACCACGAGCAGATGCCGACGAGCTCCCAGAAGATGAAGACCATCGCCAGATTGCCGGCGATCACGATGCCGAGCATCGAAAAGCAGAACAGCGACAGGGCCTGAAAGAACCGCGGAAACCGCCCTGGCCGGTGGAGGTGGTGGCCGTCGGCGAGCGTCACCTCGTGGTCGGTCACGTCGTGGAGCTCGTCGTGCATGTAGCCCGACGCGTAGACGTGGATGCACGTCGCGATCAGCGTGACGACCACGAACATCAACACGGTGAGGGCGTCGATCCACCACCCGATCGACAGCGTGAGGCCCCCCGCCTCGTAGAGCGTGTACCAATCGCCGCTGTACGACGGCGGCAGCGGCGCGCCGTGACCGCCGGCTCCATGGCCATCGTCGGCGTGCCCGTGGGCCGATTCGCCCGCCGCGGCCGCTTCCTGATGCCCGTCGGCGGCCCCGCCTGGGCCCGCGGCGCCGTCGTCACCGACGGCACCATGGTCGGCGCCGCCATGGGAAACCGCGACGACGGGGTGGTTGGAAACCCAGACACCCGCCGCGAGCAGTGACAGCACCAGCGACGTGGCGATCGCCGCGGTCGCGAGCCGCGCCGCGTCGCGCCCGTGCGGCCCCATCCGCGGCCCGTAGAACAGGATCGCGGCGAACGACACCAGGGGCGCCAGCCAAGCCAGGCCGAGGAGGAACGGCAGGGTCGACGAAGCGTCCATGGAATGTCGTGAGGGGGTGCGGCGGGATCGGATTCACTCGGACGGCGGCGAGCCGCCGCCCGGCGCGGCCTCACCCCTTGAGGTCTTCGCCACGGTCGACGTCGACGGTGGCATGGTTGTTGTAGAAATTCAGCGTGATGGCGAGGGCGACGGCGGCCTCGGCCGCCGCCAGCAGGATCACGAACAGGGCCGTCACCTGCCCATCGAGCCCGAGCCCACCGCCCGGATCACCGAGTCCGCGGAGGTAGGGAGAGGAGAGGGCGACGAAGTTGATGTTGGCACCGTTGAGCACCAATTCGATCCCCATCAGCACGCCCAGCGCATTGCGCTTCACCGCCATGCAGACGACGCCGGCGACGAACATCACCGCCCCGACCGCCATGTAGTGGGCGACGCTCACCGGTTCGCTGATCGGCCAGACGGCCAGCAGCGCGGGGCCGGCGGCAGCGTGGAACGACTCCCCCATCAGCGTCCCCCTCCGTCGTTGACAGTCGATGCGACCAGCGCGGACCTGCTCCCCCCGGGAGCAGGTCGCGCCACGGCCGCTCCCGGCGGCGTCACGGCCACCGACTCCACCGGATCAGCCGACGCAACCGCATCGAGCGACCGCGGGGTGCGCCGGCGCTTGGCGCGGGCGAGGTAGGCCGCGCCGACGAGCACGACCAGCAGGTGAACGGAGACGATTTCGAAGGGAAGCAGGTACCCTGCCCGCCCATGGCCCGGGCCGCCATCGACGCGGACCCCGAGCAACGCCATACCGAGCGGCGTGGCCGACGGCTCCGCGACCGTTCCCATCGCGGGCAGGCTCCAGGCCTCGACACCGACCACGGCCCACACGAGCAGCGCCAACAGCCCCAGGCCGGCGACTCCGCCGAGCAGCCGATCGCGCGCCGGCGTCGCCAACGACACGAACGGCGCCCGGGCGGTGAGCATCACGCCGAACACGAGCAGGACGAGCGTGCCGCCGACGTAGATCATCAGCTGCATCGCCCCCACGAACTCCGCCCCGGCGAGGAAAAACAGCCCCGCCGTCGCCGCCAGCGAGAACACCAGATGGAGGGCCATCCGCACGACGTTGGTGGAGGCAACGACCGCGACGGCGAAACCGCAGGCGAGCAGTGCGAACAGGAGAAAGAACAGGGTGTGCCAATTGATGGCGGCCAGCGGCACGAGGGCACCCAGAGGGAGCAGCGACATCAGCGTGTCCCCCCCACCGCGATCGATTCGCCGGCCGGCACGGTCGCGGAGGCGGAAACACGCCCCGCGGCGGGACCGCCGATCCCCGTGTCTCCGAGCCAGCCCTCACGGACCTCGCCCGACGGTCGCCGGCCCACGGCGGCGGACCGGACCGCGCCGATGCCGCCGGGAAAGGCGAGTGTCCACAGCATCGCGCCGGCGAACATCGCCGCCGCGATCGGAGTGCAGTACTTGAGGCAGGTGGTCATCACCTGATCGATCCGCAGGCGCGGGAGCGTCCAGCGGACCCACATCATCACCAGCACGCCGAGCGTGGCCTTGCCGAGCAGGTTGGCGATGCCGATCAACCGTGCCAGATAATGGGCCGTCTCCCCCGAGCCGTCGCTGAGCCCGACGAGCGTCGCCACCGGAACCGGCCCGTTCCAACCGCCGAGAAACAGGATCGCGGCCAGGGCGCTGACCAGGAACATCGAGCCGTACTCCGCCATGAAGAAGAAGCTCCAACGGAGCCCGGAGTATTCGGTGTGGAAGCCGGCGACCAGCTCGCTCTCGGCCTCGGCCAGATCGAACGGCGCCCGGTTCACGCTGGCGACGGCACAGGTGAAATAGACCCAGAACACGACGAACGTGAACGGGTCGTGGAACAGGTACCAGTTCGTGAACCAGCCGGCCTGTTTCTCCCCGATGGTCACCAGGTCCATGCTGCCGGCGAGCATCACCGGGACGACGACGCACATCCCGAGGGGAACTTCATAGCTGACGACCTGCGCCGCCTCGCGCATCGCGCCGAACAGCGACCACTTCGACGCCGAGGCGTAGCCCGCGAGGATCACGCCGAACACCTCGAGCCCGAGAACCGCGATCACGAAAAACACGCCGACGTTGAGCCGCTGGGCGACGACGTCGAACGCGAACGGCAGCGCGAGAAAGGCACAAAACGACGCGCAGAAGCTGACATACGGGGCGATGCGGAACAGCACCCCGTCGGCCCCCTCCGGCATCAGATCCTCCTTGGCGAGGAGTTTGATGCCGTCGGCGAGCGACTGGAGCCACCCGAACCGGCCGCCCGTGCGGGTCGGACCGAGCCGGTCCTGGATCCGGGCGGCGATCTTGCGCTCGGCCCAGATGAACACCAGCGCCCCGCCGGCGATGATGTTGAGGATCAGGACCGCGGAGACCAGCGCCGTGATCGACCAGGCGAGCCAGCCAGGCAGACCGAGATTGAGAAGGAAGGCTGCCATCGACCGTCACCCGCACCGCGTGGGGCCAGGGGCCGCCCGTCCGCCGGTGGGCAATTCCCCGGCGAAAACCGGACTTCGTGAAAAATCGCACGAAGTGTGCATGAAGTTCATGGTCTCCACAAGTGGCCGAGGATTCATGCCGGATACGCCCGGGCCGGCGCCGCCCGGGCGCCCCGGCCCATCGCTTCCCAGGTCAACCCGCCGGCCCCCCCTCGCAACACGTTTCGCAGATCCGATGGCACGCGCCACAGACGAATTTGGACCGAATCTCGACCAATCCCCCGCCGCACGCCGGACATGCGCCCCATGGAGAAGGAAACCGCCGATCGTCGGCAGCGCTGTGGTTCCGCTCGGGGCGTCGCTCCGCGGCACCCAGCTCGGGTTCGCTCATCGGTCCCCCCGGCCCCGTCAGCGGTCGATCTCACCCATCACGATGTCGAGACTGCCGACGATCGCCGGCACGTCGGCGATCAGGCAGCCGCGGCACAGTTCGGCGAGCACGGACAAGTTCGAGAACGAACTCGACCGCGCCCTGGCACGCCACGGGATCGCGCTGCCGTCGCCGATGAGGTAGAAGCCCATCTGGCCCTTGGGGCACTCGGTTTCGAGGTACGCATCGCCCACCGGGAGTTTCTCGGTCAGCTTGGCTGGCTCGCCGATCGTTCCCGGGCACGACGCATAGCGGTCGATCGCCTGCCTGACCAAGTCCATCGACTGGACGACCTCGATCATCCGCACGAAGAACCGGTGCCAGCAGTCGCCGAGTACCGCATCCGCGGGGACGGGAGGATAGGTGTGGTCACGCGGGTACCGCCCCCCCTTTTGCACGGCCACCTCGAAGGCATAGCCGTCGTACATCGACGTGTAGATGCTCTCGCCGTCGCGCCGCAGGTCCTGGTCGACGCCGCTGCCCCGCAGCACCGGTCCCGAACAGCCGTAGTCGATCGCCAACTCGCGTGACAGCACGCCGATCCCGGCGGTGCGCTTCACGAAGATCGCGTTGGTCGTGAGCAGCGCGTGGTACTCGGCGATCACCGGTGCGAACTGGTCGAGGAACGCCTCGCAGCGCCGCAGCCAACCGGCCGGAAGATCGGCCGTCAGCCCGCCGACGGTGATGTAGCTGTAGGTCAGCCGCGCGCCGCAGGCCTCTTCGAACAGATCGAGGATCTTCTCCCGCTCCCGGAAGGCATACAGAAACGGGCTGAACGTCCCGAGGTCGAGCCCGTAGGCCCCCATCCCGACCAGGTGGCTGGCGATCCGTCCCAATTCCGCGATCAACACACGCAAATGCCGGGCTTTCTCGGTGACCTCGAGACGCATCAGCTTCTCGACGGCCAGCGCCCAGCCGAGATTCATGTTCATCGCCGCCAGATAGTCCATCCGGTCGGTGTAGGGGATCCACTGGCGGGGGGTGAGGTTCTCGCCGATCTTCTCGGCACAGCGGTGGAGATAGCCGATGTGCGGTTCGATCTCGGAGACGATCTCGCCATCCGTGCGGAGCACGAGCCGCAGCACACCGTGGGTACTGGGATGCTGCGGCCCCATGTTGACGAGCATCTCGTCGGTGCGGACGTCGAACTCGATGATCCGCGGATCGTCATCCACCGAAAGCGACATCGTCGGGATCCTGCTGGCGGGAAAGGGTCGGGGGTGGGACGCGGTCACTTGCCGCGGATGCCGTGGTATTCCAGCGGCATGACGTAGTCGCGCCGCAACGGGTGGCCTTCCCAATCCTCGGGGCAGAGGATCCTCCGCAGGTCGGGATGCCCGGTGAACATCACGCCCGAAAGGTCGAAGACCTCGCGCTCATGCCAATCGGCGGTTCTCCAGATGCCGGCGACGCTCGGCAGCTCGGGAAGACGCCCCGGCGTGTCGCCGGCCCAGCGCGGCAGCTTCACCTTGACGACGAGGCTGACGCGGGCGTCGGTGCTCCAGAGGTGATAGACGACCTCGAGGTGCGGCTGCCACGAAACCTTCGCCGCCTTCTTGGGATCGGGCTCGAACCAATCGACTGCCGTGATGCACTCGAGCGAGTCGAAACGCACGTGACGGTTCGTCTTCAGCCAGCGGCACAACTCGGTCAGACGCTCCGGTGGGCACTCGACCCAGGGGTCGAGTGCCTCGAGGTTACGCCCGCTCACGACTCCCGGCAGGGCTTCGTCGAGAAGGTCGAGGAACCCTGGCCCCCGGGGGGCTGCCGTGCCACGCTCGCTCATCGCCACCTCGCCACTGCGCCTCGTCGACACACGCCGGGATCCCGTCCACGGTCCGCTACCGCGCGGGAGCTCGTTCCGCAGCCACCGCCCGGACCCAATCGAGATCGCCGCGGTACCAGACGTAGGCGAACCCGGTCAGCAACACCGCGAAGAACACCATCATGTCGAAGACTGCGGCCCGCGCGAGCGTCCTCCCGGCCGTCGCGGTCGACCATTCCGCCGCTGCCTGCGCGGGCGTCGTCCCGTCGCGACGGGCCAGTGCCGCGCGGACCGCATCCTCCTCGGCCGGCGTCCGATCGGCCGACAACCGCGGCACTTCGTCGCCTGGCAAACCCAATTCGCGGAGCAGACCCGAGGTGGCCGCGGTCGGCAGGCCGTCGGCGGTCGCCGTCACCAGTGTCGGATCGGCGAGCTGTGTCGCCTTCCCGAACACCGTCGCCCACGGGAAGAACAACGCGACCTCGACGTCGAAAATGATGAACAGGAGGGCGACGACATAGAACCGCAGGTCGAATTGGACGAAGCTCGAGCCGATCGTCGGCTCGCCACACTCGTAGACCTCCAGTTTCTCCTCGTTCGGTTCCCGGGGTCGGACCAGCCACCCGACCAACAGGTTGACGCACAGGAACGCCCCACCGATCGCGACGAACAGGGCGACGAACCCGGCGATCAGCACGGGATGCATGTTCACCTCCACTCCCTGCCCGCTCTGCACGCGATTTCTCTGGAGCCACCGCGGCCGGCGGCCGGCTCGAAGCCACGCGCCGTCGCTCGAGCCGACTGGGTCACTGGTTCGGCCCGCCGTGGACGGGCTCGACGATCACCTTCGAAGCGGCGACAGCCGTCGGATTGAGCGTCGACCGCCCCCAGGCGACGTCGACGGGAAGCCTGGCGAAGTCGACGATCGTTCCATCCCGGCTGTAGCAGCTCAGATCGAGCGTCGAGCCCATGAAAATGCAGTCCACTGGGCATGGCTCGACGCACAGCGCACAGAACATGCACTTCGAGTAATCGATGGTGAAGCCGCTGACGCGGAAACCCTTCCCGTCGGTGACGCGCTCCTTGCCGATGTAGATGCAGTCCACCGGACATGCTTTCGCACACTGATCGCAGGCGATGCAGGTGGTCAAGTCGTAGCGGTGAAAACCGCGGTAGCGGGCGGCGACCGGCGCGGGGAGTTCTGGATACTCGAACTGCTCCGTGAAAGTCCGCCGCGCCGGGTCATAGGTGCTGCCGAAGACTCGGAACGTGACCAGCATCCCCTCGACGACGGTCCAGATCGCTTGGAACAGATTGCGGAACCATTCTTTCATCGCACACCCTTCGCCACGAACGGTCGATCGTCGCCGGTTTCGGCCCGTGTCCGCCTCGGGGAACGGTACCCGCGGCCGCCCGCGGTCTTTCCGCCAACAGACACCCGACGGGAGACTCTTCCCAACCGGAAGCAGCCCCTCGGGACGGAGCGGCGCGGGGCTGCGGCAAGTTGCGGCGAAGTATAGATCTATCGACTCGGTCAGCAAGGCGCCGACCGCACCGCCGCGGCGCCGCTGCCCCACCTCCGCCGCCAGACGAGCCGTCTGGGGAGTCGGCGATCGCGATCGTGCCGATCTGGACGGGTGAGCAACCGGATGCCCGTCGCCGCCTCGGTGGCTGTTGCCGGTCCTCGACGTCTGACCACCCCGTCCCTATTCAGACGGTCCGTTGCTTCACAGCCGACGGTATGTTTCCCGTCGCCGTCACGTCACCGCGACCGCCGTCCCCGGCGACGCCAGCCGGGAGATCGCAAACCGGTTTAAAAACGGCGCGATTCATGATCGCGACACCATCCTGCAGTTCCCACCACGAGGGCTCCATTGCCGAACATCGGACCGAAAGCGGCGATTGTGGTCCGAGAATTGCTTGACGGCCGCCTGAGATCCTCTACATTCAGGCTGGCGGATGGTACGCTGTTTCACCTCCAAACAGGGGGTGCACTGACTGTCTGGCAAGTGCCTCGTGTTTGGCGGCCCGAGGCGTTCGGTCGTCACCGCTTCCCCCCGCGTGGTTCGCGGGGAAGGTGTCTCATGCTCGTCCTGTCGAGAAAAAAAGACGAGTGCATCGTCATCAACAACGACATCACGATCGTCGTCGTTGAGATTCGTGGAGACAAGGTGCGCCTGGGCATCGAGGCGCCGAAGGAGGTGCCGGTCCACAGGCGCGAGGTGTTCGAAGCCATCGCGCGCGGGACCGACGCCACGGGCACCGACGAGGTCCAGGCGGAAGCCGTCCCGGCGGCTGAAGACGCCCTGCGTGGGCCGGCTCCCGATGGCCAGGCGGTTGAGGCGACGGTGACACCTGTGGGAGAACGTGCGATCGCCGAGAGCCGTTCAGTGCACACCGACGCCGTCAGCTGAGCCGCGCCGAAGACTGGCCTGCAAACGGCCGGGCTCATCTCGGAAGTCTCCGGTCGCCTCGCTTGCCGGAACCGCTTCCTGCAGCGACAATCAGCGAGGTTTGCGAAGTCGATCGACTGCTTTCGGCCCCGTCGTCTAGAGGCCTAGGACACGGGCCTTTCAAGCCTGCAACACGGGTTCGAATCCCGTCGGGGTCAGTGCCGAACGCGTTGTGACCGATCCGGAGTCGGAGCCGCCAGGAGGACCAGCACGATGCCGACCGATCCCCGTGGCAACCGGTCAGGAGCGGCCGGTGGTCCGGGCGATGGCGGGCTCTACGACGCGGTGCTGCTGGTGTCGTTCGGAGGCCCGGACGGGCCCGACGACGTGATGCCGTTTCTCGAGAACGTGGTCCGCGGTCGCCCCGTGCCACGCGAGCGACTTCTCGAGGTCGCCGAGCACTACCACCACTTCGGCGGCCGCAGCCCGATCAACGAGCAGAATCAGGCGCTGCTCTCGGCCCTCCGCGCCGAGCTGGCAAGCCGCGGGCCCCACCTCCCCGTCTATTGGGGAAACCGCAACTGGCACCCGCTGCTTCCCGACACCCTGAAGCAGATGACGGCCGACGGCGTCAAACGCGCCGTGGCGCTCGTTACCAGTGCGTTCAGCTGCTACTCGGGCTGCCGGCAATACCGGGAAAACGTCGCCGCCGCCTGTGCGACCGTCGGTGGAGACGCACCGACGGTGGACAAGATCCGCGTGTTCTTCAACCACCCCGGGTTCGTCGACACGATGGCCGACAACCTCCGCCGGGCGCTGGCCGATCTGGGTGGTCGCGGCGAGCCCGTCACGGTCCTGTTCACGGCGCACAGCATCCCGATGTCGATGGCCGACACCAGCCGATACGTTCCCCAACTCGAGGAGTCGTCGCGGCTGGTCGCCGAGGCGGCCGGTGTCTCCGACTGGCGGCTCGTGTTCCAAAGCCGGAGCGGCCCGCCGTCGCAGCCCTGGCTCGAACCGGACGTGTGCGACGCGATCCGCACGCTGGCCGGGGGTGGCGTGTCCCGCGTCGCGATCGTCCCGATCGGCTTCATTTCGGACCACATGGAGGTGCTGTACGACCTCGACACGGAGGCTGCCGACCTGTGCCGTGAACTGGGCGTGCAGATGGTTCGGGTGCCCACGGCCGGCACCGCACCCCGCTTCGTGTCGATGCTCCGTGACCTGATCGCCGAACGGCACTGGCAACTGCCCGACCGTCCGGCCATCGGAAGGCTTCCGGCCAGTCACGATGTCTGCCCTGCCGACTGCTGCCCCGCGCCCGCAGCCCGTCCGCCGGCGAGCCCGACGGGAAGTGGAGAGCGCCCCGCGCGAGGTCCGGGACGATGACCGGGACTCAGTCCGTGACCCGATTGCCCCGCACACCGCACGAACGCGTGGCGCTCGTCCATGGTTTTCTCGCCAACAAGCTGATGCTGGCACTTCTCGCTCGTCGTCTCCGACACCACGGTTACCAGACGCGGGTATGGGGCTATGGCAACATGTGCTGCTCGATCCTGCGGCACGCTGAACGGTTCGCCGCCGAACTGCGGCGGATGGACGCCGACCCCGCCTGCGGCCGTCTCCACCTGGTCACGCACAGCATGGGCTGCATCATCGCCAGGGCTGCCCTGGGGATGTTTCGCCCCTCCAAGCTCGGCCGCTTCGTGATGCTCGCGCCGCCCAATCGCGGCTCCCGCGTGGCCACGGCCGCCGAACGCGTCTTCGGCGGCATCTTCCGACCGGTGACGGAGTTGACCACCGTCCCCACCAGCCTGGTCAATACGCTCCCGATACCACCGGGGCTCGACATCGGCGTCGTCGCCGCGGCGCACGACCTGCTCGTGACACCCGAGAGCACCCGTCCCGACGTGCATCACGACCATGTGACGCTGCCCTGCATGCATTCGAGCCTTCTGTTCCGCCGTGATGCCGCCGAGCTCGTCGCCGGGTTCCTCGCGACGGGGTCTTTTCCGCTGCCTGCCACGGCCACTCCCGGACGGGCAGGTGAAGTCGACCGGTCACGGCGGCCTGCGCTGGCTTCGTGGTCGCGGCCACCCGGCGTGGGTGAGTCGTCGTGAACCAGACAGCGCGACGCCTCGGCAACTCCGCGGTCCATGTCGGGCCGCTCGGCCTGGGCTGTTGGCCCCTGGCCGGCATGACGCGCGGTGGCATCACCGCCGCGGACGCCCAGGCCACGGTGGCGGCAGCGATCGCGGCGGGAATCACGCATCTCGACACCGCCTACTGCTACGGCGAAGCCGGCGAAAGCGAAGCCGCGATCGCGGCCGCACTGTCCACCCACCGGCGTGCCGACGTGGTGCTCGCAGGCAAGTGCGGGATCCATTGGGAGCCGGGGCGGAAACAGGTGGTCGATGGCCGGCCCGAGCGCTTGCGGCGCGAGGTCGACGAGAGCCTGCGACGGCTCGGGACCGATCATGTGGACCTGCTTTACCTCCACGCACCCGATCCACGGATCCCGATCGAAGAGTCTGCCGGAGCCCTGGCGTCGCTGCGGGCGGAGGGCAAGACGTTGGCGGTCGGAGCGTCGAACATCTCGGTCGATCTCCTCCGTCGCTTCGCCGCCGTCTGCCCGCTGGACGCCTGCCAGATGCACTACAACATCCTCCAGCGTGAGATCGAGGCGGACGTCCTCCCCTGGTGCCGGGCCCGCGGGGTGTCGGTGGTCGCCTACTGGCCGCTGATGAAGGGCCTGCTGACCGACACCATGGCGCGGGATCGGGTTTTCCCCGCCACCGACAGCCGCCACAAATACCCGATGTTCCAGGGGGACGAATTTCAGCGGAATCTCGATTTCGTCGAGGCGCTGCGCCCGATCGCACACAGACTGGGGCGACGCGTGCCGGAAATCGTGCTGGCATGGACCGCGGAACAGGACGGGATCACCAGTGTCCTCGTCGGTGCGACGAATCCCGACCAGATTCGGGAAAACGCCGGCAGCCTGACGTGCCAGCTCGACGACGAAGCCCGTCGAGCGATCGCCCGGGCCGTGGCTGCACGCGGCACGGTCGCCTCCCGGAAGCCCGTGTAACCAGGGGGCCGGCTTTCCGCGCGAGCGGCCCCTAGAGCAGCCCGTGGAAAAAGTGACCGGCCGCCGGATGCGGCCGACGGCGACCCGGGAAACCCTCGGCGTTTCCCCGGTCGCCAGAGTGGACAAAGGCCATGGAGGGCTTTGTCCACGGACAGCTAGCGGATCGCCGGAAATCGAACCCTGGCGATGCGAGCCATCACCGCCGCGCGTAGGCGTCGGAACGCAGGGCTTCGACCGCGGTGAACGATTGCCTTGTCTCGAGACAGGTGCGGCGGAAAGCCTCCGGGCGGCTCACGCCGGCCAGCCGCAGCACGCCCACCGCTCCCCGACGGAAGACGAGGTCACCGGCCGCAAACCATTCTTGACCGGGTTCCACCTGGACATCGATCGCATCGAAACCGCTGAGATCGACGAACTGCCGAACCGTCGGATTGACACCTTCCTCCACCAACACGCGGCGATTCGTCAATCGATAGCGGGTGAAACGCCACGGCAACCGCATCGACAGGTAGAGCATGAGTCCCAGGGGGATCGTGGCAAGCAGGGCCACTCTTCCGAGAGTCAACGCCCCGAATCCCCCACGCAATCCGTACAGCCGACCGAGCATCCTCCCGACGCCAGTCGAGGCAACCGACGGCCAGACGGTCATGACGGTGGTTTCGGTGACCTCGGGAGGCGAGACCCCGGCGATCGGATGCACTGTTCGCGACATACGCCCACACCCCGCAACGGGAGAACTCACGGACCACCGACAACATCGCTGCTATCGAGGAGGACGACGCCCAGACCCCCAGTGCTTCGCGCGTTGGTCGCGGAAACACAAGCTCAGGAAACCGCGTCGCCGCTGCTCCGATCGATTTGCCGCATCGTACACCGCCGAGGGGTGCTGCACAGCCACCCGACCCCAGATCGACTGTGCCGTGCACCAGCATCGATGTCCCCGGCAAGTTGACCGACAAACGAACGCCATAAAAAGAAAAACCCGTTGTGGCTCGGCCGAGCCACAACGGGTTTCATTCGTTCACGACCACACCCACGAGGGATGCGTTCGGGCAGTTTTGCTCTCCATCGCCACAGCGGAATCCGCCGGACTCAGGAGTGCATGATCTCTTTCGGTGGCACGAACCCAGCCTCTCCCCGAAGGTCGAGACCGGTACGATCGTCTCCACAATTCTTTGAAACCGTCGCCACCTTCGAGTCACCAAACCGGAAAACCGGCAGGCTATCTGAAGCCGACGACAGCCACCTCATGAGTGCCCGAAGGCACCGCGAGGTGTTTCCTTTAGAAAGGAGGTGATCCAGCCGCAGGTTCCCCTACGGCTACCTTGTTACGACTTAGTCCCAATTGCAGAGTTCATCTTAGGCGCCTGGCTCCTTGCGGTTACCTCAGCGACTTCGGATGCCCCCCACTTTCGTGGCTTGACGGGCGGTGTGTACAAGGCTCAGGAACACATTCACCGCGGTATGCTGACCCGCGATTACTAGCGA
>JAGWVR010000141.1 GCA_018970785.1 Planctomycetota bacterium | reverse complement strand
GCCACGGGCCTTGGGAAAACCTGGCTCGCGGCGTTCGACGTGATCGCCGTGGGCCGCGAGCTCGGCCGGCCGCCGCGGGTGCTCGTGATCGCCCACCGGGCCGAGATCCTCGCCCAGGCGGAGGCCACGTTCCAGCGTGCCCTCGCTCCGGCGCATGTCACCTACGCCGCCGGCGATTCCTGCGACCTCGCCGGCCAGCTCGTGGTGGCGTCGATCCAGAAGCTCGCGCGGCCGGAGGGGCTCGAGGCGCTCGCCGCCGCGGAGCCCTTCGACTGCTGCGTGATCGACGAGGTCCATCACGCCGAGGCGCCGAGCTACCGCCGCGTGCTCGCGCGGCTGCGCAGCTCGTTTACGCTCGGCCTCACGGCCACTCCGGAGCGGACCGACGGCGTCGACGTGGCGACGCTCTTCGACGACATCCTCGCCTACCAGGCGACGATCGGCGACGGGATCGGCGAGGGGTCGCTCGTGCCCTTCCGCTACCGGGGTCTCAAGGACGACGTCGATTTCGACCACATCCCCTGGCGCAACGGCCGGTTCGACGTCGCGGCGCTGGAAACGGCGCTCGAGAACAGCGCCCGGATGGAGCGCCTGTGGGCCGAGTGGCGTGCCGCTCCGGCGGCGCGCACGCTCGTGTTCTGCTGTTCGCGGCGCCACGCGCTCTTCGCCCGCGATTGGCTGCGGCGCCGTGGCGTCCGGGCGGCGGCGGTGTTTTCGGGCGCGGGGGGCGATTCGCGGCCGGAGTCGCTGGAGGCGTTTCGTGCCGGCGCGCTCGACGCGCTGTGCGTGGTCGATCTGTTCAACGAGGGGATCGATCTGCCGCAGGTCGACCGCGTGGTGATGCTCCGGCCGACGGAGTCGAAGATCGTCTTCCTCCAGCAGCTCGGCCGCGGCCTGCGCGCCGCCCCGGGGAAGACGCGGCTCGACGTCGTCGACTTCGTGGGAAACCACCGCGTCTTCGCCAGCCGTCTGGTGCATCTGCTCTCGCTCGTGCCGCCTGCCGACGGCAGCCCCGGGGCGACGTTCGCCGCGCTGAAGGCCTGGCTCGCGGGGGGCGCGGCGGAGCTGCCGGCGGGGTGCGTGCTCGACGTCGAGGTGGAGGCGAAGCGGCTCCTCGAGCAATTCCTCCCGCGTGGCAAGGCGGCGGTGGTCGAGGCCTATCGGGCGTTGCGGGCGGAGCTGGGGCGTCGTCCGACGCCGAGCGAGCTGTTTCATGCCGGCTATCTGCCGCTGACGGTATCGGCCGAGCATGGCACTTGGTTCGGCTTCTGCGCCGCCGAGGGGGACCTCGATGCCGCCGAGGGGGCGGTCGTGGCCGCCCATGGCGCCTGGCTTTCGATGCTCCAGACGACGAATCTCAACAAGTCGTACAAGATGGTGGTCCTGCGGGTGCTGCTCGACCACGACAGCCTGTGGACGGGCATGGTGATCGCCGATCTGGCGGCGGCCTGTCGCGCGTTTCTGGAGCACCACCCTGCCCTGCGGGCCGACCTCGACGGGGCGGCGTTCGCGCGTGTGCCGGGCGATTCGGAGGCGGAGGCCCGGTCGTTTGCCGACTGGTGGCTGGAGTGGCCGCTGTCGCGGTGGATGGACGACCAATCGGGCCGTCGCTGGTTCACCCGCCGCGGCGAGCAATTCGTGGCGGCGTTTGCCTGCGAGCCCGAGCAGCGTGCGGCGTTTGAATCCCTCACCGGCGAGATCGTGGACTATCGGCTTGCCCACTACACCCGCTCGCGGCTCCGTCCTGAGCCCTCCGCTGCCAGCGCCACCGCGGCGGTGGCGTTTCGCGCGAAGGTCAGCCACACGGGGGGCAAGCCGATTCTGTTCGTGCCGAGCGTGGAATCCTTGCCAGGGCGGCCGACGGGGCCGACGCGCGTGCGGCTTCCCGACGGCACGAAGTGGGTGTTTCGGTTCGTGAAGGTGGCCTGCAACGTGGCCCATCCGGCGGCTGCGGCGACTGCCGCGAATCAGCTTCCGGATCTGCTGCGTCGCTGGTTCGGTGCCGACGCGGGGCTGCCGGGAACGGGGTTCGAAGTCGAGTTTGCGTTTGCCGGTTCTGGGTGGACGGCGGAACCCGTCGGCGGAGCTGCGTTGGCAGGTCCGAAACGCCT
>JAGWVR010000085.1 GCA_018970785.1 Planctomycetota bacterium | reverse complement strand
CTCGCGGCCGGCCGCGCCGCCGCGGCGGCGGCGAAGGGAGCGCTCGAGCAGGTGACGGCCGACCACGACGCCTCGGCGCGGGCGCTGGGCGCCGCCGGCGAGGTCGACGCGCTGGTGCGCGGCGTCGCCGATGCCGAGCGCGCGCTTGCCGTGGCGACCGCGGCGCTCGACGACCTGCGCCCGGCACGCGAGGAGCTCGTGCGTGCCGAAGCCGCGGCGGAGCCCGAGCGGCTGCGGCAGGCGAGCGCCGAGCTCGACCGCGAGGTGGCAGGGGCGGCGCGGGAGGTCGAGGCCGGCGACGTCCGGCTCGCCGCGGCGACCGACGTGGCAGCGGTCGCGCGTCGGCGGCTGGAAGCGGCCGTGACGGCGCTCGAGGCGGTCGAGGGAATCGACCGCCGCCTCGGCGTGATCGCCGAGCAGCTCGCGGCGATCGCCACCCTCCGCGAAACACACGCCGCCGCCGGCCGGGCGCTTGCCGCCGCCGGCACCGCAGTCGCGGCGCAGCGGGAGGCCGAAGCGACGGCGGCGGCCGCGGCGACGCGGGCCAGTGCCACGGCCGACTCGGCCGCCGACGCCCTCCGCGAGGCGCGGCGCCTGCATGCGGCCGACGCCGCCGGCCGTCTGGCGGCGCTCCTGGCGGCCGACGATCCCTGCCCGGTGTGTGGCAGCCGCCACCATCCGGCGCCGGCGCGCCCCCAGCCCGGGGCGCCCGACGACGCCGCGGTCGAGAAGCTCGACGAGGCGCTGGCCAAGGCGGTGCGGCGGCGCGACCAGCTCGTCGCCGCGGCGGCTGCGGCGGTCGCGGCGCGGGTCGAAGCCGAGGGGCGCGAGGGAGCGGCGCGGGCGTCGCGCGACGCGCTTCCCGCGCTGCCGGAGGGGGAGTCGCTCGAGCGCGAACGCGGTGACCTGGGAGCGCGGCGCGGTGCGCTCGTCGCCGACCATGCCGCGGCCACGGCGGAGGTCGCCACAGCCGAGGGGGAGGTCCGGCTCCTCCGCGAGCGGCGCGCCGCCGCGGTCGAGCGCCAGCAGACGCTCACCCGCCAGGCGGCCGATGCCGCGTGTGCCTTCGCCGCGGCGCTGGCCGCCTCGCCGTTTGCCACCGAGGGGGCGCTGGCCGAGGCGGTCCGGCCGGCCGACGTCGTGGCGGCATTGCGGCAGCGGATCGCCCGTGCCGAGCAGCAGGCGGCGACGGCGCGCGACCTGCTCGCCGATCGCCGCACCCGGCTCGGCGGCCGCGAGGCTCCCGACCTGCCGGCGCTCCAGGCGACACACGCCGCGCTGTCGGAAAAGCGTGCGGCGCTGCTCACGGCGGATGAAGACGCGCGCAACACCGTCTCGTGGCTCGAGTCGCTCGTCGCCGCCCACGCCGATTTCGCCGCCCGGCAGGGGCGCGAGGGGCCGGCGGCGCAGGCGGCCCACCGGCTCCAGCAGATGGTGACCGGCCAGGCCCACGCGGTCGAGCGGCTCAGCCTCCACCGCTGGGTCCTGGGCGCGGTCCTCGAGCAGGTCGTGGCCCATGCCACGGTGATCCTCCGGCAGATGACGCGCGGGCGTTACGAGCTGGTCCGGGCGGAGCCGGCCTCGCGGGGCGTGGCGGCGGGGCTCGACATCGACGTCCTCGACCACTGGACCGGGGCGTGCCGCGGTGCCCGGACGCTGTCGGGCGGCGAGACGTTCCTGGCGTCGCTGGCGCTGTCGCTGGCGCTAGCGCGGACGGCGGAGGAGCACCAGGGGGGGCGGCGGTTGGAGACGGTGTTCATCGACGAGGGGTTCGGCGCCCTCGACGCGGAGACGCTCGAATACGCGATGGCCGCGCTGCAGGGGTTACGCGCCGAGGGGCGTGTGGTGGGCGTGATCTCGCACGTCGAGGAGATGCAGCGCTCGATCCCGGTCCAGCTCCGCCTCCTCCGCCGTGGCGACGACACGACGACCGAGATCGTCGGCGCCCCGTGAGCCAGCCCGGGCTGAGATCGTGGCGGACGAGCCCTGCCGCGGGCCGCCGACACTGGCCGACCGAGCGCACCGGGGGGCTCGCAGACCGTGGAAAAAGTGATCGGCCGCCGGATGCGGCCGACGGCGACCCGGGAAACCTCGGCGTTTCCCGCGGTCGCCTGAGTGGACAAAGGCCACGGAGGGCTTTGTCCACGGACAGCTGGAGGATCGCTGCTGACCGACCCTCGCGCGACTCGCCCCGCCTCAGGCGGTGCGGCGCTGGCGGCGGGGGCGGGCCGGCTTGGCCTGGGGCCGGGCAGCACCGGCCACCGGCTGGGCCACCGCTGCCACCCGCGGGCTGAACGCCAGCTCGAGCATCTTGGCGAGGCTGTGCCGCCCACCGACCACCGACGACCCGTCGGCGAGCGTGATCCGGACGGCGGGGAGGGAACCGGTTCGGTCGTTCATGGCAGACCTCCCTGCACGGCTGACACCCCTCTGTATCGGCAAACCGGGTACGGCTTATCCAGCCCGATCCCCGTCGCGCGCGTGCCGCAGGGGCGTGGCCAGCGGTATCATTTCGCCGCTGCCGCGCCGTCGCGGCCACCGGGTCGCGCACGCCGACGGTCGTCCGCTGCCCGTCACCACGCCGAGGAATCGCTCCCGTGTCCGATCGTTCGCTCGTTCCGCCCGCTTCCGGTCCTGCGCGGCGCTCGATTCTCGAAATGAGTCTCGTCGTCGCAGTCGCGTGCGCCGCTCTCCCGTCCCTCGCCCACGCCAGCGATTGGCCGGCGTTTCTCGGCCCCGGCGCCCGCGCCGACGCCGTCGGTTGCAAGCCGCCGGCCACCTGGGACCTCGGCACGAACGTCCGCTGGAAGGTGCCGATCCCCGGCAAGGGCTGGTCGAGCCCGATCGTCCGTGGCGGGAGGATCTACCTCACGACCGCCGTGCCCTCGGGCGGGGATCCCCCCGAGCGGCTGTCGCTCCGCGTCGTCTGTCTCGATCTGGCCACCGGAGCGGTCCGCTGGGATCACGAAGTTTTCAGCAAGGCGGCCGGCGGCAAGCTCCACAAGAAAAACTCCCACGCCAGCCCGACGCCGATCGCCGACGACGAGCGGTTGTTCGTCCACTTCGGCGCCGACGGCACCGCCTGCCTCGATTTCGACGGGAAGGTGATCTGGACCAACGACCGCCTCGGCTACGACCCGCAGCACGGCGCCGGCGGATCGCCGATCTTCTCCGGCGCGCGGCTGGTGTTTCACGGCGACGGCGTCGAGGAGCCGTTCATCGCCGCCGTCGCCCGCGATTCGGGTGAGCTCGCCTGGAAAAGCGTCCGCCCCGAGACGCAGACGCCGCGGTTTTCCTTCTGCACGCCGCTCGAGATCGAGGCCGAGGGGCGGCGGCAGATCGTCTCGCCGGCGTCGCACCTGGTGGTCAGCTACGACCCGGCCACGGGCACCGAGCTGTGGCGCGTGCGCTACCCCAACAAATGGTCGGTCGTGCCGCGGCCGGTGTTCTCGCACGGGCTGGTGTTCGTCTGCACCGGCTACGACGGCCCGGCCGAATTGCTCGCCATCCGGCCGACCGGCTCCGGCGACGTGACCGAGACCCACGTCGCCTGGAAGACCGACGACAACGTCCCCCACAATCCCTCGCCGCTGGTCGTCGGAGACGAGATCTACCTCGTCGCCGACAACGGCATCGTCTCCTGCCGCGACGTCGCCACCGGCACGCTCCACTGGCGGCAGCGGATCGGCGGCAACTTCTCCGCCTCCCCCGTGCATGCCGACGGGCGGATCCACGTCATCGACGAGGCGGGTGTCGCCACGATCTTCGCCGCCGGGAAGGCGTGGAAGGAGCTGGGGAGCTGCGACTTCGGCGAAGCGGCGCTGGCGACGCCGGCGTTCGTCGACGACGCCGTCCTCGTCCGCACCGAAGGCCACCTGTGGCGGATCGAGTGATTCCCGCGCCATCCATCCCCGGAGTGACCCGATGCCGAACCACCACCGGCTGACGTGGGCGCTGGCGATCCTCCTGCCCGCCCTCGCGTCGGCCGCCGACACGAGCGACCCGCGCGGCCTGTTCGTCGAAGGCTACGCCGGCCGGGTCAGCCTCCGCCCCGGTGAGGAGCTCACGCTCCACGTCTCCACGTCGGCTCCGGCGTTCGCCGTCGAGATCGCGCGGATCGGGGCGACGCGCGAGGTGGTGTTTTCCAAGGAGGGAGTCGCCGGCAGCGAGGCCCCGATCCCCGAGCAGGCTTCCGCCGCCGGCTGCGGCTGGCCGGCGGCGCTCCGCCTCCCGGTGCCGGCCGAGTGGAAGAGCGGCTACTACGAGGCGGTGTTCCGCGTCGCCGACGGCGGCGGCCGCTACGTGCAGCGCGGGCGGCGCACGGCCGAGGCGAGCTGCTTCTTCATCGTCCGCCCCGCCGTGCCCGGGGCGACGTCGAAGATCCTCCTCCAGCTCGCGACCAACACCTACGCCGCCTACAACAACTGGGGCGGCCAGAGCCTGTATGCCTACAACGGCCGCGCCGGCGTCCAGGGGCACCGGGTGAGCTTCCTGCGTCCGCCGGCGAGCCAGTTTTCCAAGTGGGAGCAGGCGTTCGTCGCCTGGGCCGAAGCGGCCGGCCTGCCGCTCGAGTTCGCCGCCAACCTCGACCTCGAGACCGATCCGGCGGCGCTGGCCGCCTACCGGCTCGTGCTCTCGGTCGGCCACGACGAATACTGGTCGGCGCCGATGCGCGACAATCTGGAGGCGTTCATCGCCCGCGGTGGCAACGCCGCCTTCTTCAGCGGCAACACCTGCTGCTGGCAGGTGCGGGCCGAAGACCAGGGCACGGCGCTTGTCTGCTGGAAGCAGCGCTGGGTGATGGATCCGCTGTTTCCCGGCGGCGACCACGCGCGGCTCACCACGCTGTGGAGCCACCACCTCGTCGCGCGGCCGGAAAACCGGCTCACCGGCGTCGGGTTCCTGTTCGGCGGGTACCACCGCAGCCACGGCCAGTTCATGGACGGACCCGGCGCCTACACGGTCCACCGCCCCGACCACTGGCTCCTCGCCGGCACCGGCCTCGAGCGGGGCGACGCCTTCGGCGGAAAGGACACGATCGTCGGCTACGAGTGCGACGGCTGCGAGATCGAGTGGCGCGACGGCCTCCCCTTCCCCACCGCCCGCGACGGCACGCCGGCGGGGTTCGAGATCGTCGCCACGGCGCCAGCCAAGTGGCACCCCGAAGACGCCCAGTTCTACGACCGGTTTCCGGCCGACCGTGTCGGCAACGCGGTCGTCGGGTGCTACACGGCCGCCGGGGCCGGCGATTCCCCGGGGGGCACGGTCGTGACGGTCGGCTCGACCGATTGGTCCCACGGCCTCGCCGGCCGCGATCCGGTCGTCGAGACGATCACGCGCACCGTCCTCGATCGGCTCGGCCGCTGACCGGGGGGGATCTATGATCACGTGGCCGGCACCCCCGTGCCGGCGCCCCGGAGCCACTGCCATGCCCCCGCGCCACGCCCTGTTCGGGTGGATCGTCGTCGCCGCCGTCGCGGCGACCGTCGCCGGTGCCGACGAGCCGGAGCTGCCGGAGGTGGCTCGCTTCGGCGGCGTCGTCCGCGCCGATCTCAATGGCGACGGCCACGAGGATCTCGTCGTCTCCAACGCCGAGGGCTACGGCGTGTGGCTGTTCGTGCCGCCGGCCGCCGCCGCCGACCACCTCGAGTGGAAGACCGGCTGGACGCGCGTCCTCCGCGAGGGGAAGCCGGGCGACGCCGCCGCCCTCCCCCGGCTCGACCGCGACGGCGTGCGCTACATTGACGAGGCGCTGGAGGTGGGAGATGCGCGGATCGGGCGCGACGAATTGCTCCGCGTGCCGGGCCCACCACCGAAGTCGCCGGCCGAGGCGCTCCGCAGCCTGCGCGTGCCGGCGGGTCTCGAGGTGACGCTCGCCGCCGCCGAGCCGGCCGTGATCGATCCGGTCGCGATCGACTTCGACGAGCGCGGGCGGATGTGGGTGGCGGAGATGGGCGACTATCCGTTCGCCGAGGGGGAGGCGACGGACGATGGCTCGGTGACCTGGCGCGACGGCGTCCCCGGCGAGGGGGCGGGGCGCGGGCTGATGCACTCGCGGATCCGGATCCTCGAGGATGCCGACGAGGACGGCGTCTACGAGTCGAGCGCGCTGTTCCTCGACGGCCTGCGGCACGTCACCGGCCTGGCCTGCTGGGACGGCGGCGTGTTCGTGTCCGGGGTGCCCGAGATCTTCTTCGCGCGCGACGACGACGGCGACGGCCGCTGCGACCGGCGCGAGACCTGGTTCACCGGGTTCACCGCCGGCAACCCGCAGCACCTCGTCAACGGGTTCTGCCTCGGGCTCGACGGCTGGTTCCACGGGGCCAACGGCGACAGCGGCGGGAGCGTGGAATGCGTCCGCTCCGGCGAGCGGATCGACCTGGCGCGCTACGACTTCCGGTTCGACCCGCGCTCGGGCGCCTTCCGCCGCGAGGTCGGGATGACGCAGGTCGGGAAGTGGCGCGACGACTACGGCAACTGGTTCGGCACCAACAACGCCGTCCCCGGGTGGCACTACTGGCTGCCGCTGGCCCACCTCGAGCGCCATCCCGACGTGGTCGTCGGCCAGCCACGCGCCGACCTCACGCCCGACCGGCGCGTCCGCCTCGACGCCCCGCCGCAGCGGCGCCTCAACCAGGCCAGCCAGGCGGGGATGGTGACCAGCGCCTGCCACCCGATGCCCTACCGCGACGTCGTCCTCGGCGGCGCCGGGGCGGCGGCGATCTTCATCGCCGAGCCGGCCCACAACCTCGTCGTCCGGCGCGTCCTCGACTACTCGGGGCGGACGATCGCCGCCCTCCGCCACGCCGACGACGCCGAGCGCGAGTTCCTCACCAGCTCCGACCACTGGTTCCGCCCGATCATGGCCCGCACCGGGCCCGATGGCGCGCTGTATGTCGTCGACATGGCGCGGCTCGTGCTCGAGCACCCCGAATGGGTGCCGGCGGAGATGGCGCGGCGGATGCAGCTCCGCGGCGGGGAGACGCTGGGGCGGATCTGGCGGATCGCCCCCCCGGGCCACCCCGGCACGCGCGCGACGGTCAGCCTCGGCTCGGCCAACGGCTGGGCCCGCGACACGGCGCAGCGCCTCGCGCTGGAGCGCGGCGGCCTCGACGACGCGGAGGCGGTGCGGCGGCTGCTCGACGACGAGTCGCCGGCGGTCCGCGTCCAGGCGGCGTTCACGCTCGACTGCCTGGGGCTGCTCCCGGCCGGCGACCTGGTGAACCGGCTCGGGCGCGAGTGGCCGCTGGTGCGCGGCGCGGCGCTCGTCGCCGCCGGAGGGCACGAGCTCGCCGAGGCGGAGGCGGAACTGGTCGAGGTGAGGACTGGTGCTCCTCTCAAGCCGGTGCCGTCGCCGGTCCTCGCGCCGGCCGATCCCGACAGGCAGGCGGTGGTCGCGCGCTATGCCGAGGTGGCCGGGCGGCCGGGGGACGCCGCACGCGGCCGCGCCGTCTTCTCCCGTGCCGGCTGCGCCGCCTGCCACCGGCTCGGCGACGCGGGGGTGGAGCTCGGCCCCGACCTGGCGACGGTGGGGCGCAAGCCCGCCGCCCAGATCCTCGAGGCGATCTTCGACCCCGACCGGGCCGTCGAGCAGCGCTACGCGGCGACCGTCGTGGTCACCGACGAGGGGGTGCCCCTGCAGGGGATCGTCGTCACCGAGACTCCCGGGAGCCTCACGCTCCGGCTCGCCGGCGGTGCCGACCGGGTCGTGAAGCGCGGCGAAATCGAGAGCATCTCGACATCGCCACGGTCGCTGATGCCGGCCGGACTGGAGCAGGTGCTCTCGCCGGAGGACTGCGCCGACCTGCTGGCGGCGCTGCAGGAGCCGTGAGGGGGCGGGGGTCCGGATCGGGCACGCGGGGGTCTCGGGATCGTGGTCGATGGAGCAACGGGGCCTCGCTCGGGCTCTTTTGCTGGGACCATGGTGGAAGAGCAACGGAGCCTCGCTCGGGCTCTGCAGAGGGGACGCCCCTCGCGCCTCTGCCCTCGCATCGACCCGCAGCACGGGGCGACGGGCCGATGCGAGGGCGACGGCGGAGGGGCTTCGCGGGTCCCTGGGAACGGGGAAAGAGGGCGCGGCAGGAAGGGGGCGATGATGAAGTGGCACAGTGTGATTGGCGCGACGCGCGCGCGGAGCGTGAGTGGGGCGAGGACCGGTGGTCGCGCGGGGCGGCTCGTGGTGCCGGCGATGGCGCTGGCGCTGGTGGTACTCGCGGTCACGGCGGTGCCGGCTGGGGGTGCCGACGTGGCTTCTGGTGCGGGCGGGGCGAATCCGATCACGCGGGAGAATGCTTACGAAGGCGCGCGTGATTGGCAGTTGACGCGCGTCCGGCTCGACGGGATCGACGGCTTCCGCTGCCCGTGGATCGAGGGCTACTGCGACCGGCAGAGCGTGGCCGCCGGCGAGACGCTGCGGATCATGGTCTCGACGAAACCGGCGGCGCGGTACACCGTCGAGATCTTCCGGATGGGCCACTACGGCGGCCGCGGGGCCCGTTTGATGCGATCGCTCGGTCCGTTCGCCGGCCGCGAGCAGCCGACGCCGGCGCCTGGCGCACAGAACATCCACGAGTGCGCCTGGGAGCCGGGCTGCGAGATCGTGATCCCCGCCGACTGGACCAGCGGCGTCTACCTCGGGCGCCTGTCGGTCGTGCCCCCAACCGACGACTCCAACGGCTACCAGAGCTACGTCGTGTTCGTCGTCCGCGACGACCGCCCCTGCGACATCCTCTTCCAGGTGTCCGACAACACCTGGCAGGCCTACAACCGCTGGCCGAACAATTTCAGCGTCTACACGCACCCCAAAGGGGGCCAGGGCCCGTGGGCGACGGTCAGCTTCGACCGCCCCTACGGCCGCGAAGCCCAGTTCCGCGGCGTCGTCGACGACCCGCTCACGCTCGGGTCGGGGGAGTTCCTGCCGTTCGAGTTCCCGCTCGCGTTCTGGCTCGAGGAGCATGGGTACGACGTGTCGTACGTCTCCAATTCCGACATGCTGACTCCCGACCGGGGCCTGAAGGCGAAGGCGTTCATCTCGGTGGGCCACGACGAATACTGGGACCGGCGGCAGTTCGACTCGGTCGTACGGATGCGTGACGAGGGGGTCAGCCTCCTCTTCCTGTCGGGCAACTCGGTGTGCTGGGTCACGCCGCTCGGGCCGTCGGCGGCCGGGCGGCCGGCGCGGACGATGTTGCGCGGCGGGCCGTACGGCGGCGACCATCGCTGGGCGGTCGAGCGCGAGCGCGACCATGGGCCGTTTCCCCACCGCGGCCCCGACGAGGGGTATTTGATGGGGGCGCGGAACGTCGAGCCGGTCAACGGCGGCGGCGACTGGGTGTGCGCGAAGCCCGACCACTGGCTGTTCGCCGGCACCGGGATGGAGGCGGGCGAGCGGATCCCCGGGCTCGTCGGCTGGGAGTATCACGGCGACCCGCCGGCCGACATCCCCGGCCTCGAGGTCGTCGCCGCCGGGACGGCGTTCCAGGGAGGGGAGCGGCCGCAGCGCTGGACGGCGACGGTCTATCCGGGCCCGAAGGGCAACTTCGTCTTCAACGCCTCGACGATCTTCTGGGCCCAGGGGCTCTCCAGCCCCCCGGGCCACGTCCTCCCCTGGTCGCACTGGACGCGCCCCCACGGGCCCGACGAGCGCGTCCAGCGGATGACCGCCAACCTCCTCGAGCGGGCGCTGGCCCCGCGCTGACTGTCCGTGGACAGCGCCCTCCGTGGCATTTGTCCACTGAGGCGACCGCGGGAAACGCCCAGGGTTTTCCGGGTCGCCGTCGGCCGCATCGGGCGGCCGATCGCCGTGTCCACGAGCCCCTTACCCACTCCCGGCAGGCCACGATGAGCACGTTCTCGGCGGCGCTGCTGCTGTTTTTCGTGATGGATCCGCTCGGCAATGTGCCGCTGTTCCTCTCCGCGCTCAAGGCGGTCGATCCGGCGCGGCGGACGTGGGTGGTGGCCCGCGAGCTGCTCGTCGCCTACGGGCTGCTGGTGGCGTTCCTGTTCGTCGGCCGGCCGCTCCTCGACACGCTCCACATCTCCGAGCCGGCGCTGACGCTCGCCGGCGGGATCGTGCTGTTCCTGATCGCCCTGCGGATGGTGTTTCCCGGCGTCCACGGGGCGCTCGCCGAGGAATCCGACGGCGAGCCGTTCATCGTGCCGCTGGCGATCCCCTACGTCGCCGGGCCGTCGGCGCTGGCGACGGTGCTCCTCCTGGCCAGCAGCCAGCCTGAGCGCCACGTCGACTGGTTCCTGGCGATCAGCGGGGCGTGGGTGGCGACGGCGGCGATCCTCCTCTGCGGCGCGGGGCTGGCGCGCGTGCTCGGCGCGCGCGGGCTGACCGCGGTCGAGCGGCTGATGGGGATGGTGCTCGTCGCCTCGGCCGTGCAGATGGCGCTCGACGGCCTCGCCAAGGCGTTCCCGGCGCGCGGCTGAGGGTGCCCGTCAGTCGTCGACGCGGCGGAACTGGCCGAAGTTCGCCTTGGCGAGGATCGCGAGGAACTCGGCGAGGCCGCCGTCGGGGGCGATGCCGATCGTGTGGAGCGACACGCGCCGGCTCTTGTTGGCCTCGGCCACCATCCGCACGATCGCCGCCGGCTCGACGACGCGTCCCGCGGTCGGCTTGCCGTCGGAGAGCAGGTAGACCGCCTCGGTGTCGAAGGAGAAAGCGAGCGCCAGGGCGTCGCCGGTGGCGGTCTGGCCATGGGGGCGGAGGGCGCGGACGAACGCCGCGGCGCGCCGCTTGCCGTCGTCGTCGGCCCTGACGAGCTGCCCTTCCCAGGCCGCGACCTTGTCGGAGTAGGCGACGACCGTGAACAGCGCGTCGTCGGGGAGCGTGTACAGCGCCGACTCGAGCTCGCGCTTCGCCGTCTCGAGCCGGCCGCGTTCGTCCATGCTCGCCGACGTGTCGACGACGAACACGACGCGCTCGGCGTACAGCGGGATACCGTAGTAGGCGGGGTCGGAATGCTGGTCGGCGGCCACCAGCGGCGTCGCCGGCGGCGGGTAGTCGGGGCGCGGCTCGGGCATCACCAGGCCGTCGCGGTGGTCGTCGAGCCACTTCCGCCAGCCGGCGGCATCGGTGCCGAAGTTCACGCCGGTGACGTGGGCGAGGTAGGCGACGACGTCGGCCCGGGCCTCGCCGCGGAGCGTGGCGAGGATCCGCACCAGCGCCTCGACCCCCTCGACGCGATGCACGGCGATCAGCGCCTTGACGACGCCACGGCGGAACGGGAAGTCGCTGCCGAACAGGCGGAGCCGCGCCAGCCCTTCGAGGACCGCCACCTCCTCCACGCCGCCGCGCGTCGCCGCCGCGGTGGCCACCTCCCAGCAGAGGCGGACGCCGGCCGGGCCGTCGGCGGCGCCGCCGTCGAGCCAATTCTGGAGCGGCCCCGGCTCGAGGCCCGGAGGCGTGCCGAACAGGACGGCGGCGAGGTCGGCGGCCACGTCGGTGCGCCCGGCGCGCAACTCGCGCACCGTGGCATCGACGAGGCGCTCGGCGAACGCCGGGTCGTCGCGGTGCTCGGCGAGCGCGTCGCGGGCGGCGGTCCGCGTCGCCGGTTCCTTGGCCGACAGGCCGACGCGGATCACCAGGTCGATCGCCTCGGCGGTGTCATATGCCGCCAGGCGGAGGAGGACCTCCTGCCGCAGGCCGGGCGAACCGGAGCGGGCGACGGAGAGCGCCTGTTTTTTGAGCGCCTTGAACTCGGGCGAGGCGTCGGTCGTCGCGCTCTTCTCCGCCGGTCCCGCCGCGGCAGCGACGGAGGCGGTACGAGCGGCAGCTGGGACGCCCGGAACCGGGACGACGGTCGCCCCGGCCATGGCGGTGACCACGACCGCGCCGCGCAGACGCGCATCCATCGATCCGATCGCCCGGGCTGCGAAGAAACAACTCATGAGCGACCCCGCGCGCCCGACCACCCGAACCATGAAGGCGGTTTTCGCCGCGAATGCCATCATGCGACAACTCGATCGGTCAACCAATCAGCCAATCATCCGACCGCGTCGGCCGGACAAGCCTGACAGTCCCGGTTCCCCGTCAACAGGACCCGCGAAGCCCCTCCGCCGTCGCCCTCGCATCGGCCCGTCGCCCCGTGCTGCGGGTCGATGCGAGGGCAGAGGCGCGAGGGGCGTCCCCCTCTGCAGAGCCTGAGCGAGGTCGTCGCGACCCACATCCGGACCACCACCACCTCTCATCGGCCACCGCGCCGCACCGGCACGACCCCCGTCCCCGCGCGGCCGACCGCGCCGGCAAGGTTTGCCGAACCTACCGCGCCATCCCACCGGGAACCGGATAGGCTCGACTCACCCCTGCCCCGGAATCCAACCGCCATCCATTTTCGCCTGCCCATCCGGAGACTCCGATGCACGCGACCGACCTGCCCGTCGACCGGCCGCGCCTCCGCGAGTGGCTGCTTGCCGCCGTCGTCGTCGGCCTCGCCGGGTTTCTCGCCTATCCCTGGGGCGCGTCGCTGATCACCGGGCTGATCCTCGGCAAGCCCGACCGTGGCGTGTTCCGCCAACTGCTCCTCACCGCCCCGCTGCTCTTCGCCGCGGGAGCCGCCGTGGCGGCCTCGGGGCGGTTGCGGCGCTTCCGCGGCCTCATCGGCGGCGCGGCGCTGGGTGTGTTCACGCTCGCCAACGCCGTCGTCGTCGGTGTCAGCGCGGCCGACACACCGGCGCGGATTCCCGCCGGGCTCCTCTACGTCGCCGGGAGTCTGGTCGTGGCGTGGGGGCTGTTGGTGTTCGTCTGGCCGCTGGCGTGGGGCAGGCGGTTGGGGGTGTTCGCACTGCTCGGGGCACTGCTGGCGGCGTTCCTCGGTCTGGTCCGGGTCGACGGGCTGTCGGGAGACGCCGAGGTGGTCTTCAGTTGGCGGCGTGATCCGCTCCCCGAGGCGCTGCCGGCCGCAGCGGCGACCGCCGTCGCCGACGTGCCGACGCTCGAGCCGGGGGCCGACGATTTCGCCGGCTATCTCGGCCCGGCGCGCGACGGCCGGCTCGCCGGCCCCGCGCTCGCCCGCGACTGGGCCGCCCATCCGCCGCGCGAGGTGTGGCGGCGGCGGGTCGGCGAGGGATGGGGAGGGTTCGCCGTCGTCGGCGGCGTGGCGCTCACGCAGGAGCAGCGCGGCCAGAGCGAGGCGGTCGTCTGCTACGACCTCGCGACCGGCGCCGAGCGGTGGATCCACTCCGATCCGGTGCGCTTCGATTCGAGCTACGGCGGGCCCGGCCCGCGCGGCACGCCGACGGTGGTCGGCGGCCGGATCTACACGATGGGTGCCACCGGCCGGCTCACCTGCCTCGGTGCCGACGGCACGGTGGTGTGGGCCGTCGACACGGTGCCGGGCGCCGTCGCTCCCCCGCCGCCGCCGCCCGGCGCGCCGGCACCCGAGGGGGAGCCGCCCGATTCGGGCGAGCTGCTCGCCCACGGCATGGCCGGCTCGCCGCTGGTGGTCGAGGGGCGGGTCTACGTCTCCCCCTGCGGACGCGACGGCAAGTCGCTGGCGGCGTTCGATGCGGCCGGCGGCGCGGAGGTGTTTCGTGCCGGAAGCGAGCGGGCGAGCTATGCGTCGCCGATGCTCGTCGCGATCGCCGGGGCGCCCTGCATCCTCATCTTCAACGGCGTCGGCCTCGCCGCCCACGATCCGGCCGATGGCTCCGTGCGCTGGAGTTTCCCCTGGGCCAACGACCAGGCCACCAACTGCTCGCAGCCGCTGGTGATCGACGACCGCCGTCTGCTCCTCTCGA
>JAGWVR010000140.1 GCA_018970785.1 Planctomycetota bacterium | reverse complement strand
GACGAGGCGCTCGCCCTGCTCGAGGAGGCCGAGGCCGAGCTCGGGCCGATTCCCGACCTGCTCGATGCCCGGGGCCTGGTGTTGCTCGCGCGGGGCGACTCCCGCGCGGCGCTTTCGCCCCTCGGCGAGGCGGCTCTCGCCGCGTCCCCCGAGCACCTCCTCCATCTCGCCACGGCCCTGGCTGCCGACGGGCGGCGCGATGAAGCGAAGGCGAGCATCGAAAAAGCGCGGAAGGCGGGCCTCGATGGCCGCCGCCTGTCCGCTGCCGACCGCGCGCGGCTGGCGCTGGTGGAGACGGCGCCCGATCCATCCTGAAGGCCGCGGGCCGACGATCGACCTGTCTCCCTCTGGGGAAGGGTTGTCGGTTGTCGTGGCTTTGTACACACTTCGCGCCCTCGCAGTGCCGCGTGCATTGGCCTGCGACCGTTCTTTCCGCATGAAAGGGCCGCTCCTGATCGCGTGACTCCGGCAACGTCGGTCCTCCGGGGATGATTCCGGCGGCCCGGTCGTTTGGAGCGGTCAGGGTGGCTCTCGCGCGGCGTCTCCTCCGGGCTTTCTGCCCGGGTGACGACTCTGCCCGCGTGCGCCTCCGCCCCGCTGATTCGCGGTCGGCCGTCGCTGGCACCGCGCGCGATCGGCTCCATCCCTGGGGTCGGTTCGGCGCCGGCCATCGCGCGCCCGGCGGCGACGCTTGCCAACGAGTCGACGTGCCCAGGCGGCAACCATGGCCGCCGTCCCACCGCTTCACAAATCCCGTTCGATCGTCGAACCCCGCGGCCCAACCGGCGGCAGGGGGGGCGGTCGTCGGCTCGTCGTCCGGCCACCGCCACGCCCGCCGGGGGTGCCAGGCGCGGTCGTCGCGCGCCGCGCTCACGCCGCGCCGGATGATCCTCCGCGCGGATCCGTGCGCCCACCGGGGCCCGACCGGCTGCGCCGCGACCGACTCCGATGGGAGCGACACCGTCGGGTTCCCTGCGATGCCGGCAGGCCGCCCCCCTGGGATCGACCCCGAGAAGAGCTGCTGCGCCATCGGCACGGCCGGTATCGGGCGCCGCCGGGCGGCGAAGCCGCGGTCATGCGCTGGCCATCCCGGTCGCGCCCCGCCTGCGGCCGGGCTCCCCCCGCGCCGGCTCCCGCGTGTCCCCGGCCGGCGGCGCGGAGGCGCCACCGATCCGCACGTCATCCGACGGCGCCGCCGCGAGGCCGGCGCGCGCCATGACCCCCGTTCACCGGTTCTGCATTTCCACTTTGGTTCCCATCCGACACGAGGAGTTCACCATGCTGCTGTCGATGCTTCGTTCCGCCGCGCTCGGCGCGGCCGCCGCGATCCTGCTCGCGGGGTCGCTCCAGGTGGTCAGTGCCCCTGCCGCGGAGTTCACCAACCCCGCTGCCTTCCTCTCCGGCACCACCCCCAGCGGCATTCTCTGGTCGGCGGTCGCCACCGGCACGGCGCTGCCGATCCGCTCGAGCGGCACGCAGAACGGCCTCCCCGGCGCCGTCGCCTACTTCGACACCAATACCGGCCGGATCCAGCTCGATCCGAAGGGCTGGAACCTGTCGCTGTTCAACATCACCTACACGACCGGCACCGTGAACACCTCCAGCACGACGGCAGGTCCATTCCAGTACGCCACGGGCACGACGCCGACCAGTGCCATCGTTTCGGGCGCCACAGGCATCCCGAACCAAAAGACACTCCCCGCCGGGACCTGGACGCTGATCACCTCTGGCCAGGCGCGGATCGCCGGCACCGTGAGTCTCACCCGGTCGCCGACCCTCGCCACGTCGTACGACTCCGGCAACGGCGCCGCCAGCGGCACGTCGCCCTACTCCACCGATCCCTCGGGGGCCGCCTGTGTGCCCGGCTGGTTCAACCAGCCGTGGTCGTTTCCCTACCAGGGGGATGCGGCCGGCACCGCCGGCCTCGTGAACAGCGGGTCGATCGCCGCCATGAGCGTGGCCAACTTCAGGACCTTTGGCGTGTCGGGCACCAACGCCAATGCCAACATCCTCGGCTACGGCAACTTCCAGTCGACGTTCCAGTACACGATCGACGGCGTCACCGGCAACATGGTGGGCGCGATGATTCCCTATGCGAGCACGGCGCTGCCGGCGAACCTGATCTGGAACACGACCAGCGGCACGTGGAACACGTCGACCACGAATTGGACGACGGGCACCGGCGGGGCGCTGAGCTTCGTCACCGGTGACACGAC
>JAGWVR010000010.1 GCA_018970785.1 Planctomycetota bacterium | reverse complement strand
GCCGCGACCACGACGGCCGCGGGGCCGGCCGCCGCGGCCGCCACCGCACAGACAGCGGCCGATGTCGCCAGCCCCGCCAGTTCGCCGGCCCACTGCGCGCGATCCCCGTCGGCACCGCGCTGGTGGGCGGTCCACTGGGCCGCCAGGGCGGCGCCTTCGGCGGCGATCACCGCCGGCAGTGCCGATCGGGCCGCGATCCGGGCCGTCGCCCCCAGCGCCGTGCGCACCGCCACGCTCCGTCCCGTCGGAACGGCGAGCCGTACCATCGCCAGGGCCGCCAGACGCGCGGCGGCTCCCGCGGCGCGGTCGAGGAGGATCGCGGCCTGGCGGCTGTCGTGGCTGCCGGTCGCGCACCAGGTGACGAAGTGCTCGCAGTTGTCGCCCAGAGGGCAGTAACCGGGCCGCCCCACCGCCGCCTCGGCGCGGCGCGCGATCTCCTCGGCGGGAAACCGCGCTTCCGGCTCGATGACAGTCGTCACCGCGGCGCCGGCGGCGAACTCCGCCAGGCTCGTGCGCACCACCGCCCCACCTGACAACAGCCGCGCCGGATCGTGGGGCTGGGCGTGGACCACGGTCCCGTCGCCGAGGTCGATCCCGAGATGCGTGTAGCCGATCCCGGCCACCTGCCGGGCGACCGCCAACCGTTCGCCGCGTGCCATCGCGATCCCTCCGACCCGGTCCTACGCCCCCCGGCCGTCGCCGGTTCGCCCGTCGCGCACGGACCGTCGGCGTCGCGCCAGCGCCCGGGCGACGGGGAGCGCGGCCAGCGCCGCCACGACGAGCACCATGGCCGGGGGTTCCGGCACGGCGACCAGCGCGTAGAGGTCCTGGCGGGTGCCGCCACCGTCGTCCGAGATCAGGAGGATGCTGCGGCGGCCGTCGGCAAGATCGGGCCCGAACGACATCCCCTCGAAGTTCGACGGCGCGAGTGCCGAAAACGACCGCTCCCAGAGGAGCGTCTTGGCCAGCGGTGTGAACGAGCCGGTGGCCAGCGCGCCGACCGCGGAGACGTCGCTGCCCGTCGTGAGATCGACGCCGTACAGCCGCGAGCGGAAGCCGGGGATGGCCCCGCCGAACTCGCGTTCCAGGACCAACAGCGTCGTCGCGTTCCACGGCAGCACGTCGACCACGCCGCTCCGCTCGGCGGTCGTCAGGCTGCTCAGCGCCGAGATCGGATCGGTGCGGTAGGCCCATTGGCCGTCGGCCGTGAGCGACTGGGAAAAGCGCTGGATCCGGACCCACGTGCCGGCCGTGGTCGTCGACAGCGGGCCGTCGGGGGACAGCGCCTCCTCGTTGGCGGTCCACAGGCTCCCCGCGCCCCAGGCCAGGGCCTCGAGGCCGAAGTTGCCGCGGACGTTGGCCGGGGCGTAGATCGCCGGGACGGCGACCGGCGCCAGCGCGGCGCCCGTGGCATCGAACTGGCCGATCGCCGAGGCCACTTCATCGGCGACGAAGATGCTGTCGGTGGTGGCCCGGTAGGCGATCCCCTCCGAATCGCTCCCCAGGCCCGGCGCGGCGATCGACCCGCTCACGCTGGCGGTCGTGATCCGCCCGGTCGTGCCGTCGACGGCGATGTCGAGCGTCCAGATCGCCTTGGCTCCATTGTCGCCGACGGCAAGGTAGCGCTGCCCGCCGAGGTGGGTGATGCCGCTGAGCTCGGCGGCGCCGGTCGTGCCGCGGGGCAGCGCCACCGGGCCCTGCCCCGGGTCGACGATCGTCTGCGCGGGGCAGGTCGCCGCGGCGACCATGCCGGCGAGGACCAGCGCGGCCCGGCCGCCACGATTCCGCCCGCCCACCGATCGGCCGTGTCCCCGAATCATGGCCGCCACTGTAGCAAGCGGCGCGGCGGCGGTCGCTCCCTCCGGAAAGTGCGGGGGGCCGTCACTCCCCGCGAAGCCGCTGGCGGAAGTACTTCAGCCCCGGCAGGAAGAAGCACAGGCCGCTGACCGTGCCGAAGATGATGTGCTGGTAGTCCGGCAGGCGGCACATCACCAGCGCCGTCGCGAACAGCACCGCAGCCTGGATGTAAAACGCCCCCGAGAGGATCCCAGCCTTGGCGAAGAACACGACGCCGGCGAGAAGCGCGAGGACCGGCGACAGGGTGAGGACGTCCATCCGCAACAGGTCCTCGACCCAGAACAGCATCACGCTGCCGATCACGGTTCCGCCCCAGACGTGGGCGATCTGACGCTCCACCGCGGTCACCGGCCCGGCGCGGTGGCGCAGTGCCCAGAAGATCGGTGCCCACAGCGCCAGCCCCCCGCCCCAGAGCACGAGATACGGCCAGCGATCCTCGACGTGCTGCCAGGCGAGGACGTCGGTGACGATCGACAGCGCCAGCACCACCACCGAGTGCCACATCCACAGCAGGCCCCAGTTCTCGAGGACCACCGCATGGTGGGTCTCGCGGAACAGGCGGGCGGCGACGTCCGCCAGGCCACCGCGCCGCGCCGCCACCGGATCACCGGCGAGGAACGCGCGCAGGTCGGCGGCGAGGGCCCCGGCCGATGAATAGCGCAGGTCCTGCGGCTTCTGCAGGCTCTTGAGCGCGATCAGTTCGAGATCGCGGTCGACCTCCCGATGCAGCGAGCGCGGTACCGGCGGATCCGATTCGAGCACCGCCAGGAGAGTGTCCATCGACGTCCGCGCCTGGAACGGCGGCCGTCCGGTGATCGACTGGTAGAGGATCGCCCCGAGGCTCCAGACGTCGCTGGTCGGGCCGACGTCCCCGCGGCTCCCCGCCGCCTGTTCCGGGGCCATGTAGCAGGGGGTGCCGAGGATGGCACCGGTATGGGTCACCGAGGTGTCGTCCTCGAGTCGCTTGGCGAGCCCGAAATCCGACACCCGCGGCTGGCCGTCGGCGCCGATGAGGATGTTCGACGGCTTGAGGTCGCGGTGGAGGATCCCGCGGACGTGGGCCGCCTCGACCGCCTCGGCGACGCGCAGCAGGATCGCCGCCGCCTCGCGCGGCGGCAGCGGTCCGGCGGCAAGCTGGCGGGCGAGCGTCGTGCCGGCGACGTACTCCATCGTGTAATAGGGATGGCCGTCCCATTCGCCGACCTCGTAGACGGCGACGATTCCCGGATGGGCGATCCCGGCGGCCGCCTCCGCCTCGCTGCGGAACCGTGACAGGTCGGCGCTCGTGGCGCGCTCGCGGCTGAGCAGCATCTTCACGGCCACCGTCCGCGACAGGCTGCGCTGCGTCGCCCGGTAGACCACTCCCATGCCGCCGCGGCCGATCTCCTCGTGGAGTTCGTAGTCGCCGAACGACGCCGGCAGCGCACTGACGCCGGGATCGAACCGCGGTGATTCACCGCTGCCGCGCGACTCGGTCGGGGACGATCCGGCTGCGGTCCCCGTGACGATCGTCGGCGGCGGGCGCACGCCTTCGCCGGGCGTGAAGATCGCCGACCGTTCGGCGACCGCGTCGGTGACGATCATCGCGCCGAACAGCTCGCGGAGCTGACCGGCGAGGTCGGGGTGTCGCGCCGCCAGCTCCTCGAGCCGCGCGTGGGCCGATTCGCCGGACAGCATCGACAGCTCGTCGACGAGATCGACCAGCCGGGTCTCCTGCTCGTCCGACAGCGGAGTCTCGACGGCGCGGCGGGTGGCGGCGGAAGTCGTCGGCATGGCAGGGGTGAGGCGAGGGGAACGGATCTTCCGTATCGTAGGCCGCCGCAGCCGGCTGTCCGGGACCGGTGCACCCTCAGACGCCGCCGTCGAGGAGCACACGGAGGCGGCGCATCGCGCGCAGGTAGCGCATCCCCGCGGCGGGCTTGGTCAGCCCCAGCGCCGTCGCCGCCTCGGCGGTCGAGAGGTGCTCGAAGTGGCGGAGGAGGACGATTTCCCGGTCCTGCTCGTCGAGTTGTTCGACGGCCGTGGCGAAGCGGCGTTCCAGCTCGTGCCAGGTGGCGGCGGCAGCCGGGGTCAACTCACGGTCGGCGACACCGCCGAGAAGGTCGCCGGTCGCCGAATCGCCGTCGCCGGTCGCGGCAACCAGCGGCACCTCGCGGTCGAGGCTGCGGGTCGCGGCGACGCGGTGGCGCCGGTGGGCGTCGATCAGCCGGTCGCGGGCCATGTGCCGCAGCCAGAGGTCGAAGGGCATGACCGGGTTGGCGAGATAGTCGCCGAGCCGCCGGTTGGCCTCGAGAAGGACGTCCTGGACGATGTCGCTGGCGTCGACGCGCCGCTGCACGACGCGGTCCATCCGCCTGTCGATGAGGCGGCGAATGGCGGCGCGGTGGCGTTCGAGAAGGCTGTTGAGCGCTTCGTCGTCACCGCGCCGGACCCGGTCGAGAAGAATCAGCGTCGGCCGGCCGTCGTCGCCGACCGCCCCGTCCGCAGCGTTCGATCCGGCCGACGTGCTCATCGATGGACCAGTGTACCGCGGCGCCGCGCCGCGGGCGCCCGCTCCTTGGCGGCGGGCCACCAAATGTCAGCCCCTCCGAACCCGCCTGGAAGGACGGGGTTTTTTGACCACCCTGGAAACGTGATCCATAATCGCCGGCGGTCACGGGACGACCGCTTCCTGCACGGATCGCCCCTGTGACCTTGCCGATCGTGGCGATGCTGTCGAACAGCGGAACGGTGCCGGCGGGTTGCCCGCGGTCCGGGCGGGGGCGACGCCTACTGGCGAGCCTGCTCGCGGCAGCGTTCGCCCTGGTCGCCGTCAGCCGGGCTGCGGTCGCCGCCGAGCCGGCCCTGTTCGATGGCGGTGCTCCGGCCGGATGGCGGCCGTTGTCCCTGCCCTCCTCCACGGTCGAGTCGCCCGACTGGCCGGTCGCCCCCGAACCCCCTGCCCTTCCCGCGCTGCCGGCCCCGGCACCCGGCCTTCCCGCTCCGTCCATCGCGGTGCCCCCGGGAGGCGACCTGCTCGCCCGGGTCACGCAGCTTCACGCCGAGGGGCGCTGGGGTGAATTGGTCGGGGTCTGCGAGACGGCGGCCCGGGCCGCGAGCCTCCCGCCCCAGGTGGCCGAGCGCTACGACCTGGCGAAGATCCACTGCGACCTCGCCCGCCGTCACGGCGAACAGGCGTTTCGCCAACGGATGGCGGGGCTGACGGAGGCCGAGGGGCGGCGGGTGACCCGCGAGGTGTTCACGCGGATCGCCTCCCACCACGTCGACGCCCCCGACTACCGGAAGATGGTGTTCCGCGGCTGCCGCGCTCTGGACGTCGCCATCGACGATCCGCTGTTCGTCTCGCTCCACGCCGCCCAGGCCACCCCCGAACGGCGCGCCCTGTACCGCGAGCAGGCGGCGCGGCTGCTGTCGGGGCGGACGATCGACACGGCTGCCGAGGCCGAGACGGTCACGGCGTGGGTGGCGCGGATCGCCCACTCCACGCTGGGGATCCCGCCGGCGGTGACGCTGATGGAATTCGCCGCGGCGGCCCTCGGGGCGCTCGACGAGTATTCCGCCTTCCTCACGACCGGTCAGCTCGACGACCTCTACGCCCAGATCGAGGGGAACTTCGTCGGTCTCGGGGTCGAGCTCAAGTCCGCCGCCGACGGGTTGCTCGTCGTCCACGTGATTCCGGGCAGCCCGGCGGCGCGGGCCGGTTGCCGGCGCGGCGACCACATCGTCGCCATCGACGGCCGGTCGCTGGCGGGGATGCACGTCGACGCCGCCGCCCAGCTCCTCCAGGGGCCGGAAGGCTCGATCGTGACGCTGGCGGTCGCACGGGGCGGCACCGCCGCACAGGGTGTGGTGGTGCGGCGTGAGCAGGTCGAGGTGCCCAGTGTCGAGGACGTCAAGATCGTCGACCCCGCTGCCGGGATCGCCCACGTGCGGATCTCGTCGTTCCAGAAGACGACGGCCGCCGATCTGGAGCGGGCCCTCCGCCACCTCGACGCCGCCGGGATGCGGGCCTTGGTGATCGATCTCCGCGGCAACCCCGGCGGGCTGTTGTCGGCGGCCGTCGACGTCGCCGACCTGTTCCTCGACCGGGGTCTCGTGGTGGCGACGCGCGGCCGCAGCCCCGAGGAGGATTTCAACTACACCGCGACCCGCTCGGGCACCTGGCGGATGCCGCTGGTGGTGCTCATCGACGGCGAGTCGGCCAGTTCGTCGGAGATCCTCGCCGGTGCGATCCGCGACCATGGCCGGGGCACGCTTGTCGGTGCGCGGAGCTTCGGCAAAGGCTCGATCCAGGGAATCTTCCCGCTCGAGGTCGCCGGCGTCGGGATGCGGCTGACCACGGCGCGTTTCTTCTCGCCGACCGGCCAGCCCTACGCCCGTGTCGGCGTCCAGCCGCACGTCGAGGTGCGGTCGGCGGCGCGGCCCGTGAGCGGTGGCGACGTCGAGCCTCCGGCCGGCGAGCAGGCGATCGACGGCTGGCTCGAGGCGGCGCTGGCCGTCGCCCGCCGGTCCGTCGAGACGATGCCGCCACGGGCCCAGGCGGCCCGCTGAACCCGCCTTCCCCGCCGCGGCGGGAGCCCCCTTGCGGTGCTTGAACAACCGCCCGACGGCGGCTAGTCTCCCGATGCCGAATTGTCCGATCCCCGCGCCGTGCGAACTTCTTCTGGCGACGGTACGGGATCCGGGTAACGGTTCGTCGTCCCGGTCCTCCGGTGCGGCGGGCGTTTGTGTCGCGCAGTCGTCGGTTCGCGTCGGGCGGGGCGCGAATCGCCGGGCCGCGCTTGCTCGGAACCCTGTCGAGTCTCCACGCCTTCGCGGCGACGTTCGCACCGCACTGGGGTACGGAACCGGGTGGAGAGATGCTCTCCGCCGTCCGTGCCGCGGTCGGCCGTCGGCCGTGCCACAGCCATCCCCCTCGCCGTCGTCGCCGGGCTCGATGTCCCGGCGCGGCCCCGCCACAAAAGGAACGCCCCGATGACCACCGCCCGTGCCAGCGCGATCGCCGCCATCAACAACTACCAGCCGAGCGGTCAGTCGTGGAACTTCCGCGAGACGCCGACCAGCGAGCTGTTCGGTGCCAACGTCTTCAACGACGCGGTGATGAAAGCGCGCCTGCCGAAGAGCGTGTACAAGGCGATGCAGGCGACGATCAAGCAGGGCAAGCCGCTCGATCCGGGGATCGCCGACGCGGTGGCGCTGGCGATGAAGGACTGGGCGATCGAGAAGGGGGCGACCCACTACGCCCACGTCTTCTACCCGCTCACCGGGCTGACGGCGGAGAAGCACGACAGCTTCCTCTCCCCCACCGGCGACGGCCAGGCGATCGCGGAGTTCTCCGGCAAGGAGCTCTGCCAGGGCGAGCCCGACGCCTCGAGCTTCCCCTCCGGCGGTCTCCGGGCCACGTTCGAGGCGCGGGGCTACACCGCCTGGGATCCGACCAGCCCCGCCTACATCCTCGACAACCCCAACGGGACCACGCTCTGCATCCCGACGGCGTTCTGCTCGTGGACGGGCGAGGCGCTCGACAAGAAGACGCCGCTGCTCCGCAGCATGCAGGCGATCGACAAGCAGGCGCGGCGGGTGTTGGCGCTGTTCGGCCACACCGACATCGGCCAGGTGTCGGCCTCGGCCGGGCCGGAACAGGAATACTTCCTCATCGACCGCAACCTGTTCTTCGCCCGTCCCGATCTGATGATGACCGGGCGGACGCTGTTCGGCGCCAAGCCGCCCAAGGGGCAGGAGTTCGAGGACCAGTACTTCGGCGCCATCCCGGAACGCGTCCTCGCCTTCATGCTCGACGTCGAGCGCGAGCTGTACAAGCTCGGCGTCCCGGTGAAGACCCGGCACAACGAAGTCGCGCCGAGCCAATACGAGATCGCCCCGGTCTACGAGAACGCCAACATCGCCACCGACCACCAGCAGTCGATCATGCAGATGCTGCAGCGGATGGCGCAGAAGTACGGCATGACCTGCCTGCTCCACGAGAAGCCGTTCGCCGGGATCAACGGCTCGGGCAAGCACGTCAACTGGTCGATCGGCTGCCGGCTGGGCAACCTCCTCGAGCCCGGTGAGACGCCCCATGCCAACATGCAGTTCCTCGTGTTCTGTGCGGCGGTGATCCGCGCCGTCCACCTCCACGCCGACATCCTCCGCGCGGTCGTCGCCTTCAGCGGCAACGACCACCGCCTCGGGGCCAACGAGGCCCCCCCGGCGATCATCTCGATCTTCCTCGGCGATCAGCTCGCCGACGTGTTCGCGCAGATCGAGAAGGGGAAGGCGACGACCAGCAAGTCGTCGGGCACGCTGACCGTCGGGGTCGACACGCTGCCGCCGCTGCCGAAGCACGCCGGCGACCGCAACCGGACCAGCCCGTTCGCCTTCACCGGCAACAAGTTCGAGTTCCGCGCCGTCGGCTCGAGCCAGTCGATCGCCGGTCCGCTCGTGGCCCTCAACACGATCGTCGCCGAGAGCCTCGACTTCATCGCCACCGAGCTCGAGAAGGCGACCGGCGGCGACGTCAAGAAGCTCCCCGGCGCCGTCGAGAAGCTCCTCCAGGAGATCGTCGCCAAGCACAAGGCGGTGATCTTCAACGGCAACGGCTACTCCCAGGACTGGCACGAGGAGGCGGCCAAGCGCGGGCTTCCCAACCTCCGCGCCACCCCCGAGGCGCTCGACGTCCTCGTGGCCACGAAGAACATCGCCCTGTTCGAGAAGTACGGCGTCCTCTCCGAACGCGAGATGCGCAGCCGCTACGACATCTACATGGAGCGGTACTGCAAGGACATCAACACCGAGGCGCAGTCGGCGCTGCAGATCGCCCGGACGTTGATCCTGCCGGCCGGTTACCGCTACCAGGGCGAGCTGGTCGATACCGCCAGCAAGCTCAAGACGCTCGGGGCACCGGTCCACATGGGCACGCTCGAGAAGCTCACCGGGCTGGTCGGGGAGTTCGAGAAGCGGATCGAGGGGTTGGAGAAGGCGCTCGGCCACCACGGAGCCGCCGATCTGCGGTCCGAGGTCAAGCACTTCAACGCCGACGTCATCCCGGCGATGAACGCGCTCCGCGAGATCGCCGACCAGATTGAAACGATCCTCCCCGACGACCTCTGGCCGCTCCCCACCTACCGCGAGCTGTTGTTCATCAAGTGACCACGCCTGCGGGTGCTCCCGGCACGAGCGGCGACGAGACGGAGCTGGCCCGGGCGATCGGCGACGAATGCCGGCGCCTCGGGCTGGCCGTGGCCGACGACGCCGCCCCACGCCTGGCGGCCTACGCGGCGGCGCTGTGGCGGGCCAACGAGCGGCTCAACCTCACCCGTCACACCGACGTCGGCCGGTTCGTCGGCCGTGACGTGGCTGATTCCTGCGCGATCGCCCCCCACCTCGCTCCCGGCGAGCGGGTGCTCGACGTCGGCACCGGCGGTGGCGTCCCCGGGCTGATCCTCGCCATCCTCCGGCCGGATCTGCGCGTCGAGCTCGCCGACAGCGTCGCCAAGAAGGCCCGGGCCGTGGCCGCGATCGTCGCCGAAGCGGGCCTCGGGGTGCCGGTCCACGAGGGGCCGGCACAGCAGTTGGTGGCACGGCGGGCGCGTGGCGATCGATTCGACACCCTCGTCGTCCGCGCGGTGGCGCCGCTGCTCAAGCTCCTCTCCTGGTTCGAGCCGGTCGCCGATTCCTACGGCCGGATGCTGCTGGTCAAGGGGCCGCGCTGGGAGGAGGAGAAGCGCGACGCCCGCCACCGGGGGGCGCTGCGCCGCCTGACGGTGCGCCGGATCGCCGCCTGGCCGCTCCCCGGGAGCGACAACTCGAGTGTCCTGCTCGAGTTACGTCCCCGTGCCGCGGCCGAATAGCTGTCCGTGGACACGGCCATTCGTGGCCTGTGTCGACTCGGGGACCGGAGCAAACGCCGAGGGTTTCCCGGGGCGCCGTCGGCCGCGTCCCGCGGTCGATCCCGTCGTCCACGGGTGACTACAGTACGGGGGTGCATGACGGCCGTCATGCGCGAGGGAATCGGCAATGGCAGCGGGCCCGACGGTCACGATCGCTGACGGCCCGGCGATCCCCTCCGGTGCCAGCCCTGCCCGCCGTGGCGAGGGTTGGGCGGCGTGCCTGGCGGCGGCGTTCGTGCTGCCGGTCGCGGTCGCGGCCGGTGCGGAGCCGGAGCATCCCGGGGCGGCCGTGTACCGCACGCACTGCCAGCGCTGCCATGGCGTGGATGGGACGGGGACAGCGCAGGTGCCGCGCGCCCTGGTGGGCGAGCAATCGGTCGCCCAGCTGGCCCGCCTCATCGACGAGACGATGCCCGAGGACGACCCCGACGCGGTCGGGTCCGAGGCCGCGCGGGACGTGGCCGAGTACGTCCACGGCGCGTTCTATTCGCCGTTGGCCCGCGCCCGCACCCGACCGCCGCGCGTCGAGCTCTCGCGGCTCACGGTCCGCCAGCACCGCCATGTCGTCGCCGATCTGGTCGGCGGCTTCGCCGGAGATCTGCCCGGTCTCGACGGCGAGCGCGGCCTCGAGGGGAGCTACCACAAGGGGCGGTCGTTCGACCGCACGCAGCGCGTCTTCGAGCGGATCGATCCGCTCGTCCGCTTCGATTTCGGCACCGAGGGCCCCGACCCCGAGTCGTTCGAGCCGGGGCGGTTCGCGATCCGCTGGCGGGGCTCGGTGATCCCGCCGGACACCGGCCTGCACGAGTTCGTCGTCCGCACCGAGCACGCCGTCCGGCTGTACGTCAATCAGCGCGGCGACGCCGAACGGCCGCTGATCGACGCCTGGGTCAAATCGGGCGACGACACCGAGTACCGCGGGACGACGATGCTCCTCGGCGGGCGTCCCCACGGGCTGGTGCTCGAGTTCTCCAAGGCCAACCAGGGGGTCGACAATCCGGCCAAGGAGCGCCCCACGCGGGCGACGATCGAGCTGCTGTGGCGCCGGCCGGGAGGAACGCTCGAGACGGTGCCGCAGCGCTGCCTGATTCCACGCGAGGCGCCGCCCACGCTCGTGCTCTCGACGCCGTTTCCGCCCGACGACCGGAGCACGGGGTCGGTGCGCGGCACCGACGTGTCGCCCGAATGGCTGGCCGCGGTGACGGCGGCGGCGATCGAAACGGCCGACCATGTCGGCGCTGACGTCGACCGGCTTGCGCGCACGCGGCGCCACGCCGACGAGCGACCGCGGAAACTGCGCGAGTTCGCCCGCGCCTTCGCCGAACGGGCCTGTGGCGGTCCGCTCGACGACCAGGCCCGGCAGCGGCTCGTCGAACGGCCGCTGGAGGGTGTCGACGCCGACGCCGGGCTGCGCCGGTCGCTGCTGGCAGTGCTCTCGTCGCCACGGTTCCTGTTCCGTCTCGGTGGCGACGAGGCCGCCGAGCCCAGCGCCGCCGGCCAGGCCGTCGCGGGGCGGCTGGCCCTCGGTCTGTGGGATTCACTTCCCGATCGCGAGCTCCGCGAGGCCGCCGCCCGTGGTCAGCTGGCGACTCCGGAGCAGGTCCGCCGCCAGGCCGAGCGCATGCTCGGCGATCCGCGCGGCCGGGCGAAGCTCCGCGACACGCTCGTCGCCTGGTTGCGGCTCGACCAGGCGGAGGTGCCCGAGAAAGACCCGGCGCGGTTCCCCGAGTTCACGGTGGAAGTCGCTGCCGACCTGCGGACGAGCCTCGAGATCCAGCTCGACGACATCCTCTGGGGCGGGCCCACCGCCGACTTCCGCCGCTTGTTCACCGACGACCGACTGCCGCTCAACGGCCGCCTCGCGCCGCTGTATGGAATCGATCTTCCTCCCGGCGCCGACTTCCGGCGGACGCGCCCCGACGACGGCCATCGTGCCGGCCTGCTCACCCACCCCTACCTGATGTCCCAGCTGGCATACCGCGGGGGGACGTCGCCGATCCACCGCGGCGTGTTCCTCGTCCGCAGCGTGCTGGGCAACGTCCTCCGGCCTCCTCCGGAGGCGATCGCCCCGCTCGCCCCCGACCTCCATCCCGGGCTCTCGACCCGGCAGCGGGTCGAGCTGCAGACGAGCCCCGCCACCTGCCGGACCTGCCATGCGGCGATCAATCCCCTCGGGTTTTCGCTCGAGGCCTACGACGCGATCGGCCGTTACCGTCCGACGGCGACCCCGGACGGGGTGCCCGTGGACGACAGCGGCGCGTACCAGCCGCGGCACGGTCCGGCGGTCGCGTTTCGCGGTGCCCGTGAACTGGGGGAGATGGTCGCCGCCAGCGACGACGCGGCCGAGACATTCGTGCGCGCCATGTTTCACGGCCTCGTGCAGCAGCCGCTGGCGGCCTTCGGCCCCGATCTGGCCGCCGAGCTGGGCCGTTCGTTCCGGGAACAGGGCTACGACATCCGCCGTCTGGCGGTCGATATCATGGTGGTGGCAGCCGCCGGGCCCCCGGCCACGGCGGCGGTTTCGTCCGCAGGAGCACCCTGATGAGCGACGGGCGCGAGCGATTGGCGCGGCGTGAGCTGCTTGGCCGCCTCGGGGTCGGCGGGGCGGTGCTGCCGTTCCTCGGCAACCTCCCCAGCCTCGCCCATGCGGCTGCGGCCGGCCCGAAGCAGCGCCTCGTCATCGTCTTCTCCCCGGACGGCACGGTGCGGAAGAACTTCTGGCCCGCCGCCGGATCGTTCACCGCACCCGGGGACTCCGCGTCTCCCGCCGCGCTCCCGCCGATCCTCGCCCCGCTCGAGCCGTTCCGTGACCGGCTCCTGACGCTCAAGGGGGTCTGCAACAAGATCCGCGGCGACGGCGACGGCCACATGCGCGGGATCGGCTGCCTGCTGACTGGCGTCGAACTGTTTCCCGGCAACATCCAGGGGGGCAGCGACACGCCGGCCGGCTGGTCGAGCGGGCCGTCGATCGACCAGCAGATCCGCGCCCACCTCCAGGCCCGGCCCGACACCGCGACCCGGTTCGGGTCGCTCGAGTTCGGCGTCCTCGTGCCCGAGCGGGCCGATACCTGGACGCGGATGATCTACGCCGGCCCCAACCGTCCCGTGGCACCGATCGACGATCCCTACCGGATGTTCGCCCGGCTCTACGGCCAGGCGCGCGACCGCGAGGCTTTGTCCAGCGTGCTCGACGACGTCGTCGACGATCTCCGTGCCGTGGCGGCGGCGGTGCCGGCCGCCGACCGGCGGATCCTCGAGGAGCACGCGGCGCTCGTCCGCGGCCTGGAGACGGAACTGGCGGCGCAGCGCGCCGCGGCCGCCCACCCGGTGCCGGTGCTCGAGCCGGGGATCCTCGAGGACAACGACCGGATGCCGCAGATCAGCCGGATGCAGATCGAGCTGGTGGTGGCGGCGCTGGCGGCCGATTTCACGCGCGTCGCGAGCCTCCAATACACCAACTCCGTCGGCCAGGCGCGGATGAAATGGCTCGGGGTCGACGAGGGGCAGCACGACTTGTCGCACGAGCCCAACGGCAACGAAGCGGCCCAGGAAAAACTGACGAAGATCAACACCTGGTACGCCGGCGAGATCGCCCACCTCGCCCGGCGCCTCGCCGAGACGCCCGAGCCCGACGGCTCCGGGTCGCTCCTCGACCACACCACGATCCTCTGGACCAACGAGCTCGGCGAGGGCAACTCCCACACCCGCAACGACATCCCGTGGGTCCTCGTCGGCGGCGGCCTGGGGTTCACGACGGGCCGGGCCCTGGAGTTTCCCGGCGTCCCGCACAACCGCTTCCTGCTGTCGCTGGCCCACGCCTTCGGAGTCACCGGCCTGGAGCGCTTCGGCAACCCCGATTTCTGTGCCGACGGTCCGCTTTCCGGCCTGGCCTGACCGGCCCGGTGCCCGACGAGGTGCGGCGGTGCGGCGCGCGACGGTGGCCCTGGCGATGCTCGCGGCGGTGGCTGTGGCCATCCCCCCCCGGCAGCTGCGCGTCGAGGGGCTGTCGATGCTCCCCGGACTCGCGCCGGAGGCCGTCGTGAGCATCGGCTGGCGCGAGCGCGCCATGGCGCTTGCCGGCCTCGACCGCCATCAACGCTGGGTGTTCCGTGCCCCCGACGGCGCGCTGGCCGTGAAGCGCCTGGTCGGCCTGCCCGGCGAGCGGGTCGCGATCGACGACGGCGATCTGGTCGTCGACGGCCGGAGGCTGCCGGCAGCGCCGCCGCTCGTCCGCGCGACCGCCTCGGTGGTCGCGGCGACGCTCTCCGGAAGCGGCGACACCGTGACGATCACGGCGACCGGCGCGGTGTACGACGACTGCCCGGAAGCGGTGTCGGAGCGGCGACTCCTCGTCCCGGCCAGCGACGGGGGAGCGTGGGCCCTGGTGGCCGCCGGTCCGGCGGGTCCGCCGCGCCGCGTCACGGTGGCGCTCGGCGACCGGATCGTGACCTGGCGTCTCGAGCGCGCCGACGCCGCGCTGCTCGTCGCCGGCCGGCTCGACGGGCAGTTCGTCGCCGTCGCCTGGCCGACGACGAGCGCGCCGACCGCCGCCGACGGTTCACGGGTGCCCTGGCCGCCGGGCCTGCCGGCCGGGTGGCAGGTGGAGCTTCCGTGGAGGGTCGCCACCACGGCAGCGCCGTTCGCGGCCGAGGTCCGCTGCCCGGGGGCGACGGTAGTCGCCGGCGGGCTGTGGCGCGACGTCGTCCACCGCCCCGCAGCCGACGGCCGGCGCGAATGGGTGCTCGGACCGCGCGAGGTGTTCCTGCTCGGCGACGCCCCGGCGGTGAGCCACGACTGCCGGCACTACGGCGCCATCGACCGCGGTCGGCTGCTGGCACCACTGGCGATCGACTGACCGTGCCGTGACGACGAGGCAGAGGCGACGTGAGCCGGCCGCCCCCGTGGCCGGGTTCGGCCACGGATGGCGTTGCCCACGGAAAACTCAGGCGCCCGGGCGCCGGGGCCAGAGCAGGTCGGCCTCCCGGAGGACGACCAGCGACGCCGCCCGCGCGGCGAGGCGCTCGATCGCCTCGGGGGACCGGGCGTTGCCGAAGTCGAGTTCCTCGACCAGCGCCGCATCGAGCGACGAGAGCAGGACCAGCCTCCGGCTCCCCAGCGCGCGGGCGAACAACCGGGCCTGGACGGCATCGGCGACGAGCGCCGGATCGCGTCCCGCCACCGCTTCGGTGACCAGTGCGCGGATCGCGACCCCTTCACGCCAGCGGCGGAACACCGGCCCGGGTGCGGCGACGTCGCCGATGACGCAGATCGTGCCGTCGGGCGTCGTGACCCGCGCCGCGGCGGCGACGGCGCGGGTGAACGATGCCAGGCCGGTGGCGAACGGCGACAGCGTCGCGACGGCCAGCGCCGCGGGGGCGGCGATGCGCGGCCGCCAGCCCATGGCGCCTGCCCGGGCGGCGGCGGCGGCGGCCGACGGCGTCCCGAAGCAGGCTGCCAGGAGCGTCCCGCCACGCCCCGGAACGAGCCGCAGGCAGGCGGTCACGCCGAGGTGCCAGCGCATCCGCTCGGCGGCGAGCGTCCACGCCTCCAGTCCTTTGCGTCCGCGCCGCGCCAACCGGCGCTCGAGCGGCGTGGCGCTGCCGGCACGCCCGAAGGCCGGCCACACCGCCAGCGTCGGGTCGGCGGCATGGAGGGCCGCGTCCCACTGCCAGGACGCGACTTCGACGACCAGATCGGCATCGACCAGTGCCCGCGCGAGGTACAGCGGGCGGCCGGCCTCGTCGGCGGCCAGGTAGGCGGTTTCCGCGGCGGTGCGGCCGGTGAACGCCGTCGCGCCCCCGGGGACGGGGACGTCGGCGCCGGGCGTGGCGAGGACCACGGGCGCTCCGGCCACGGCGTCGACGGTGGCCAGCGCCGAACGGAGCGCGGCAATCACCGCGGTCGGCTGGGGGACGGCGCCGGCCAGCGCCACGGCGACGCGGTCACCGGGGACGGCGTGCGCCGCCAGCGGTGGGCCCCCGGGAGGGTGATCGAGCGCGGTGCGGACGAGGCCGACCGCCGCCTCGCCGGTCGTGCCCGGAGGCCCGGCGAGGTCGACCGCGGTGGCACCGAATCCGACTTCGAGGATCAGCGGGTCGGTGCCGGCGTGCGGCACGAGGATCGCGGGCATGGTCCTGGTCCGGTGGCAGGGTCGGCGGACCGTCCGTCGCAACCCTTCGCCATCCTACCCCGCGTGGCGCCGTCCGGCGGCACGTCTTCGCCCCCTTGGATCATCCCGTTTGCCGGCAGTTCTTCACGGACCGGTCCCCCTTCCCAGTGGCGACGGCGACTCAACTGCCGCTCCGCCGGGCGTCGACAAGCCAAGGGGCCGAGGGATCGAGCCCGGAACCGCATGCCCGAGGGATCGCCATGAGCGTCTGCCCGTACCTTCGCCTCCCCCGCCACCGTCGGCCGTCGTCCCCGGGGGCGATCGCCGCCGTCGTGGCGGTGGCGACCGTCGCCCTCTTCGTCGGTGCCGGGTCCGCGCCGGTCGGCGGGCAGGAGTTCGACGACTTCCCCTCCCCGCGGATGACCGTGCCGCCGGGCTATGGCGCGCCGGTACGGCAGTCCCCGCCGTGGCACGGCAGCGTCGCGTCGGCTCCCAACGCGGCGTGCGGTCCGGCCTGCCACCACTGCGGTGGCTACGGCCCGGCGTGCGCCCGGATGGGATGCCAGGGCTGCGGGCTGTTCTCGCACCGGGCGCTGGGCGTGTCGTTGCCGCCGTTCTTCCCCCGGCTCCACACGCTGTTCCACGACGGCTATCTGCCGACGCCTCCCCCCGTCGCGATGCCGCGCTGCCACAACTGCGGCGCGTACATCGACGGCGGCTTCTGAACGTCCGCCGGTCGCGCCCGGCCCGTCAGCGCGGTGGGCCGGCGAGCACCAACGCCGCCGTCACGATCACCACGCCGACGACGTCGAGGACCACGCCCGCCGCGAGCATCGAGCGGAGCGGCACGCGGCCCGTGCCGTAGACGATCGCGTTGCACGGGGTGCTCACCGGGAGCATGAAGCCGAGGCTGGCGGCGAACGTGGCCGCCAGCGCGGCGGCGAGCGGGTCGCCGCCGGCCGACCGCGCCAGCGTGATCGCCACCGGGACCACCATGTTGACCGCGGCGGTGTTGCTCGTGAATTCGCTGGTCACGACGGCGACCAGCGCCGCCGCGGCCACCAGCACCGCGCCGCCGGTGCCGGCCGGCAGCCAGCCGGTGAGGCCGCGGCCGATCGCGTCGGCCAGGCCGGTGGAGAACGACAGCTTCCCCAGCGCCATGCCGCCGCCGTACAGGAGGATGATCCCCCAGTCGATCCGCGCCGCCTCCTCCCAGGTGAGGGCGCGCCTGCCGCGGCCGCCGGGGAGGACGAACAGCAGCAGCGCCCCGATCAGGGCCGCGACCCCCTCGGGGCAGTGCGTTTCCAGCCACCGCGCGGCCGGCGCGCCGCGCCCCAGCGCCAGCGTCACGGCCCCCGGCACGACCCACAGGGCGACCGTCACGGCGAAGGCCAGCGCCGCCGACCGCTGACCGGCCGACCAGGGGCCGAGCGCGCGGCACTCGGCGGCGACGAGCCGGGCCACGCCGGGGAGGCGCTCGACGCCGGCGGGGAACAGCCAGGCGAGCACGAGCACCGCGCAGGCGGTGAGCACCGCAGCCACCGGGATGCCGAGGCTGCACCAGGCGGGAAACGACAGGTCGACCGCGAGGGTGTCGCGGATGAACGCCTGGCCGATGAGGTTGGGGGGGGTGCCGATCGGCGTCGCCAGGCCGCCGATCGATGCGGAGAAGGCGACGCACAGGAGCAGGCCGGTCGCGAACGCCGGTTCGAGGCGGGGGCCATCGCCATCGGCCTCACGGGCGGCGGCGTCCTCGATCGCCGTGAGCATCCCGCCGACGATCGCGACCATCATCGCCGTCGTGGCGGTGTTGGAGATGAAGGCGCTGACCAGCGCCGACACCAGCGCCACCGCCGCCAGCACGCGGCGCGGCCGTTCCCCGACCCATGGCAGGCCGAGCACGCCGTAGGCCAGCCGGCGATCGAGGCCATGGACGCGGATCGCCTCGGCGAGCATGAACGAGCCGATGAACAGGAACACGACCGGATCGGCGAACGGCTGAAACACCTTGTCGGCCGGTGCGACGCCGGCGACGACGCAGGCGACCGCGCCGAGCAGCGCCGTGACCGGCAGCGGCAACGCTTCGCTGATCCAGAGGACGACGACGGCGGCGAGGATCGCCGCGAGCGCCTGTGCTTCGTCCGAGAGTCCCATGGCGGGAGTCTACCGGTCTGCCGTCGTGAAACTGGCGCGGGAAACCGTGTTCGCCGCTGTCCCCGGGATCCGGTTTGGAAGGGGAGCCTCCGCTCGGGCTCTGCAGCGGGGGACGCCCGTCGTGTCGAGGCTTTGCACAGGAGCGACGAGCCTCTGCTCGCTGTCCTCTGGCACGGTCGAGGGGAGCCTCAGCTCGGGCTCTGCAGAGGGGGACGCCCCTCGCGCCTTTGCCCTCGCATCGACCCGCAGCACGGGGGCGACGGGCCGATGCGAGGGCGACGGCGGAGGGGCTTCGCGGGTCCCTGGGATGACGGGAAGGCGCGGGCGCCATCGGTCAGCGCTGCGCCTGCCGGAACGCGAGGGGTTTCCGCAGCTCGCGTCGTCCCACCCCCCACGGTCGCCAGGAGGGCGACCGCCGCAGGCGTGGGACACCTCGGCTGTCCCACCGCCTGCGCAAGCCTGCGGGGGCCATGGATGGCCCCGCAGGCGCTGACAACGGCCGGCCCCGCAGGCGCTGAAATCAGTACGTCTTCCCCAGCGCCGCCTGCGCCGCGGCGAGGCGGGCCACCGGCAGCCGGAACGGCGAGCAGCTCACGTAATCGAGCCCGACATGGTGGCAGAAAACCACCGAGTGGGGATCGCCGCCGTGCTCGCCGCAGATCCCCAGCTTGATGTCCGGACGGGTCGTCTTCCCCTTCTCGACGGCGATCCGCATCAGCTGCCCGACGCCGGTGGTGTCGAGCGAGGCGAAGGGATTGGCCTTCACGATCCCCAGCTCGGTGTAGCGGGGGAGGAACGTCGCCGAGTCGTCGCGGCTCATGCCGAGGCAGGTCTGCGTCAGGTCGTTGGTGCCGAACGAGAAGAACTCGGCACTCTCGGCGATCTCGTCGGCCGTCAGGGCGCCGCGCGGGATCTCGATCATCGTGCCGACGAGGTACTTGATCTTCTGCCCCGTCTCCTTCATCACCGCCGCCGCCACCTGATGGACGATCTCGACCTGGTGATCGAGCTCCTTCCGGAACCCGACCAGCGGGATCATGATCTCCGGCTTCACCTTGATGCCGTCCTTCTGGACCTTGGCGGCCGCCTCGAACACGGCGCGGGCCTGCATCTCGGAGATCTCGGGGTAGCTGATCCCGAGGCGGCAGCCGCGGTGGCCGAGCATCGGGTTGAATTCGTGCAGCGCGTGGACGCGCTGGCGGACCGTCTCGACCGGGAGGCCGAGTTTGCGCGCCAGATCGGCCTGGGCCTTGTCGTCGTGGGGGACGAATTCGTGGAGCGGCGGATCGAGGAAGCGGATCGTCGCCGGCCGCCCCTCGAGGGCCCGGAAGATCCCCTCGAAGTCGTCGCGCTGGTAAGGGAGGAGCTTCGCCAGCGCCTCGCGGCGGGCCGGCTCGCCGTCGGCGAGGATCATCTCGCGCATCGCGTCGATCCGGTCCCCCTCGAAGAACATGTGCTCGGTCCGCGTCAGGCCGATCCCCTCGGCGCCGAAGGCGATCGCGTGGCGCACCTGCTCCGGCGTGTCGGCGTTGGTCCGCAGGCCGAGCTTCCGGTGCTTGTCGGCGAGCTTCATGATGAAGTCGTAGTACTGGAAGACGGCCGAGTCCTCCGGCTTCATCGTCCGCGTGATCAGCACCTGCTTGAGCTCGCTGTCAGCGGTCGCCAGCGCCCCGGCGAGCACCTCGCCGGTGCTGCCGTTGATCGAGATCGCGTCCCCCTCGCGGAGTGTCGTCGTTCCGCAGGTCAGCGTTCCCTTGCCGTAGTCGATGACCAGCGCCCCGGCGCCCGCCACGCAGACCTTCCCCATCTGCCGGGCGACGAGGGCCGCGTGGCTCGAGACGCCCCCGCGGCTGGTGAGGATCCCCTCGGCGGCGATCATCCCGCGCAGGTCCTCGGGGCTCGTCTCGACCCGGGCGAGGACCACCTTCTCCCCCTTGCCGGCGAGCTCCTCGGCGCGGACGGCGGAGAACACGAGCTTCCCGGTGGCCGCCCCCGGGCCGGCCGGCAGACCGGTGGTGAGGACGCGGCCGGCCTTCTTCGCCGCCTCGTAGCCGTGCCGGTCGAAGATCGGCGCCAGGAGTTGTGACAGGGCATCGGGATCGGCCGACTGGATCGCGTGCTCCGGCGACATCAGCTTCTGCTTGACCATGTCGTGGGCGATCTTCACGTAGGCCAGCGCCGTCCGCTTCCCGTGCCGCGTCTGCAGCATGTAGAGCTTCTTCTTCTCGACGGTGAACTCGAAGTCCTGGACGTCGCCGAACTTCTTCTCGAGCCGCTCCCGGACCTTTTCGAGCTGCTTGTAGGTGCCGGCGAAGCCCGGGTCGTCGGCCATCGAGACCACCGGCTTGGGCGTCCGCACCCCGGCGACGACGTCCTCCCCCTGGGCGTTGACGAGGTATTCGCCGTAGAAGACGTCCTCGCCGGTCGCCGGGTCGCGGGTGAAGGCCACGCCGGTGGCGCAGTCGTCGCCCATGTTGCCGAAGACCATCGTCTGGACGTTGACGGCCGTGCCCCACTCGTCGGGGATCTTGTACTTGCGGCGGTAGAGGATCGCCCGCTCGTTCATCCAGCTGCCGAACACGGCGCCGACGGCCCCCATCAGCTGCTCGAACGGGTCCTGCGGAAACGGCTTCTTCGTCCGCTCGTGGATCAGCTTGACGTAGCGGCGGATCAACTCCTGGAGCGCCTCGGCGGAGAGGTCGGTGTCTTCGTGGACGCCGCGCTCGTGCTTGAGCTTTTCCATCACCTCCTCGAACGGCTCGTGCTCGTTCTCGTGGCGCTTCTGGACCCCCATCACGACGTCGCCGTACATCTGGATGAAGCGGCGGTAGGAGTCGTAGGCGAAGCGCGGGTTGCCGGTGGCCTTGGCGAGGCCCTCGACGGAGCGGTCGTTGAGGCCGAGGTTGAGGATCGTGTCCATCATCCCCGGCATGCTGTCGCGGGCGCCGGAGCGGACGCTCACCAGCAGCGGATGGACGGGATCGCCGAACTTCTTCCCGCACTCCTTCTCGAGGAGCCGGACGTAGGAGTGGACCTCCTCCTCGAGGCCCTTGGGGAACTTCTTGTGGTTGTGGTAGTAGTCGATGCAGACGGCGGTGGTGATCGTGAATCCCGGCGGCACCGGCAGCCCGATCTTGGTCATCTGCGCGAGGTTCGCCCCCTTGCCCCCCAGCAGCGGCTTCATCGTGCCGTCGCCGTCGCAGCGCTTCGCCCCGAAGTAATAGATCATCCGCCCCGGCTTCGCCGCGCGGCTGCCCAGGGCGGCCTTCGGAGAACGGGGGGCGGACTTCTTGGCGGCGGACTTCTTTCCGGAGGTGGCCATGGGGGGGAAGGGGCCTTTCGCAGGGGAAACAGTGCGGGATTTCGGGAAAAACCGCCCGGAATCTACGGTCGTGGCCACACCCCGTCAACGCGGCGCGCCACGGTGGGGGGCAGCGCCCCGTGGGGGCTACACTGCCCGCGGCGGCGTGGGACGGGGTGCGAGTCCTTCCGGCGAGGGAGCGGGCGGGTTGCCATGACCGACAGGTATCGCGGCACGGTCGTCACGCTGGTGCTCGCGCTGGCGGCGCCGGCCGCTGCGGCCGGTTCTCCCGACTACTCGGCCACCGTCCGGCCGATCCTCGCGCGGAGCTGTTTTCCCTGCCACGGCCCCGACGGGGAAGCGCGGCAGGCGGGCCTCCGCCTCGACGACGTCGCCGCGGCGCGGCGCGTGCTGGCCAGTGGCGCGGTCGCGATCGTTCCCGGCGACGCCGGCGCGAGCGCCTTGGTGACGAGGATCGAAGCCAGCGACCCCGACCTGGTGATGCCGCCGCCGGCCGGACCGCATCCGTTGTCGGCCGCCGAGCGGCAGATGCTCCGCGCCTGGGTCGAGGCCGGCGCTCCGGCGGCGGAGCCGTGGGCACTGGTGGGCCCGGTCCGCCCGGGACTGCCGGCCGGGGGTCCGGGATGGATCGACCGGGCACTCGAGGCACGATTCACCGCGGCCGGCCTCGGCGCCGCGCCACCGGCCGATCCCGTCACGCTCGTGCGCCGCGTGCACCTCGATCTCACCGGCATCCCGCCTTCGCCCGCCGAGGTCGCCGCGTACCTCTCCGACGGGCGCCCCGACCGCTGGGAGCGGCTCGTCGACCGTCTCCTCGCCAGTCCTCGGCACGCCGAACGGATGGCGACCTGGTGGCTCGACCAGGTCCGCTACGCCGACACCGTCGGCTACCACGGCGACCAGGACCAGCGTGCCGCGCCGTACCGCGACTGGGTCATCAAGGCGTTCCTCGACGACCTGCCCTTCGACCGGTTCACGATCCTCCAGCTGGCCGGCGATCTCGCCGAGCCCGGCCCCGGCGAGCACCCCGACGATCGCGACCTCGCGAGCTGTTACAACCGCCTCCTGCAGACGAGTCACGAAGGGGGGGTCCAGGCGCGCGAGTACCGGGCGATCTACCAGGCCGACCGGGTGCGGAACCTGTCGGTGGTGTGGATGGCGGCGACGATCGGCTGCGCCCAGTGCCACGACCACAAGTTCGATCCGTTCACGGCCCACGACTTCTACGCCCTGGCGGCGTTCTTCGCCGACGTCGACGACGAGGCCCACTTCAAGGACGGCTCCAACGACCTGCCGACGCGGCGCCGTCCGGAGCGGCGCGTCGTGCCCCCCTTCGCGCGCGACGAGGCGGCGGCGATCGACGGGCGCCTCGCCATCCTCGACCGCCGGCTGCCGGCGCTGGTGCTGCCGCCGTGGGCCGCGCCCGAGGTTGCCGAGGCCGACGAGACGGTGGCCCTGCGGATCGAGCGCGAGCGGCTCGCGGCCAGGCGCGCGGCACTCGAAGAAGGGGTGATGGTCACCCGCGCCCTGGCCGAGCCGCGCGCGGTGCGGATCCTCCCCCGCGGCAACTGGCTCGACGACTCCGGAACGCCGGTGGCCCCGGCCGTCCCCGCGCGCCACGGCCGGTTGGATCCCGCCGGCCGCGCCGGCCGGCTCGAACTGGCGCGGTGGCTCGTGACTCCCGTCGCGGCCGGGGGGCAGGGGGAGATGACGGCGCGGGTGATCGCCAACCGCGTCTGGGCGATCTGTTTCGGCACCGGGCTGTGCCGTTCGCCGGGCGACTTCGGCGCCCAGGGGCAGCCCCCCGACCACCCCGAGATCCTCGATGGCGTGGCCCTCGAGCTGCTCGACGGCGGCTGGAGTCTGCGCCGGCTCCTCCGCACGATCCTCACCAGCCGCGCCTACCGGCGCTCGAGCGAGCCGTCGGCAGCGCAGCTCGCGGCCGATCCCGACAACCGGCTCCTCGCCCGCCAGGGGCGCTGGCGGCTGCCCGCCGAGCACGTCCGCGACACGCTCCTGGCGGTCAGTGGCCTCCTCGAGGAGCGCCTCGGCGGCGAGACCTCGCGCCCCTACCAGCCGGCCGGCCATTACCGCCTGCTCAACTTCCCGCAGCGCGAGTACCACGCCGACGGCGACTGGCGGCAATGGCGGCGGGGCGTGTACGTCCACTGGCAGCGGACGTTCCTCCACCCGCAGTTGGCCGCCTTCGACGCGCCGTCGCGCGAGGAGTGCACCGTCGCCCGGCCGCGCTCCAATACGCCGCGCGCGGCGTTGGTGCTCCTCAACGACCCGAGCTTCGTCGAGGCCGCCCGGCGGCTGGCGGAGGAGGTGCTGCGCCACGGCGGGCCGACCGACCCGGAACGGATCGGATGGCTGTGGCGCCGCGTGCTGTCGCGGCCGCCGCTGCCGGCCGAGGTGGAGCTGCTCGCCGGCCTCGTCGCCCGGCGCCGCGAGGAATACCGGGCCGACGTGCCGGCCGCGGCGGCGCTGGTGGCCGTCGGTGAATCCCCGCGCGACGAGGCGCTCCCGCCCGGCGAACACGCCGCCTGGACCGCCGCCGCCCGTGTGGTCCTCAACCTCCACGAAACGACGAGCCGCCAGTGACTCCCGAGCTCCTCGCGATCCACCGCCGCACCTTCCTCCGCGATCAGGGGCTCGCCCTCGGGGCGGCGGCGCTGGGGCTTCTCGGGGCGCGGCCGGCACCGGCGGCTCCGGGGCGCGACCCGCTGCCGGGGCTGCCGCACCACCCGCCCCGTGCCCGGGCGGTGATCTTCGTCTGCCTCGCCGGTGGTCCGAGCCACCTCGAGTCGTTCGACCACAAGCCCACGCTCGCCGCCCGCGACGGCGAACCGATGCCCGAGAGCATCACCGCCGGCCAACCGATCGCGCAGCTCCAGGGGCAGAAGCTCGTCTGCCTCGGGCCGCGGGCGCGGTTCCGGCGCTACGGCGCGTGCGGCGCCGAGCTCAGCGACCATTTTCCGCGGCTCGGTGCCCAGGCCGACCGGCTGGCGATCGTGCGCTCGCTGGTCACCGAGCAGATCAACCACGATCCCGCCCACACCTTCATGAACTGCGGCACCGCGCTGTCCGGCCGGCCGAGCATGGGGGCGTGGGTGACCTACGGCCTGGGGAGCGCCGCCGACGACCTGCCCGGATTCGTCGTCCTCACCAGCCGGCTGGGGCGCAATCCCCAGCCGATCGCGGCGCGGCAGTGGCACTCGGGATTCCTCCCCGGCGCCTGCCAGGGGGTGGAGTTCGCGACGGCGGGCCCGCCGGTTCACTACGCGGCCAGCCCGCCGGGAGTCGGCACCGGGCACCAGGCCGACGTGGTCCGCACGGTGCAGGCGCTCGACCGGATCGCCGCCGGCACCGGCGCCGACCCCGAGATCGCCACGCGGATCGCGCAGTACGAGCTCGCCTTCCGGATGCAGACCGCCGTGCCGGCCCTCGCCGACCTCGCCGACGAGTCGCCGGAGACGCTGGCCCTCTACGGCGCCGAGCCGGGCCGGGCGACGATCGGCACCAACTGCCTGATGGCGCGCCGGTTGGTCGAGCGCGGGGTGCGGTTCGTGCAGCTCTACCATTCCGACTGGGACCACCACGACCGGATCGACGCTTACATGGCCGAGATCTGCCCCCCCACCGACCGCGCCGTCGCCGCGCTGGTGGCCGACCTCGCCCGCCGCGGCCTGCTCGACGAGACGCTCGTCGTCGTCGGCGGCGAGTTCGGCCGGACGCCGATGGCGCAGGCCAACAAGGGGCCGGTCGGGCGCGATCATCACGTGAAGGGGTTCAGCATGGTGCTGGCCGGCGGCGGGATCCGCGGCGGCGTGACCCACGGGGCGACCGACGACTTCGGCTACCGCGCGGTTACCGACGTCGTCCACGTCCGTGACCTGCATGCCACGATGCTGTGGCTGCTGGGCATCGACCATGCCCGGTTCTCCGTGCCCCACGAGGGGCTCGACACCCGGCTCACCGGAGTCGTGCCGGCGACCCCCGTCGTTTCCCTGTTCGGGTGACGGCCGGGCCAGGCTCCCAACCCCGGGGGGGCGGTCGCCGGCGGCGTTCACGAACGACGGCTACACTCACCACCACTCCGCCGCCGCAGCTGCCGATGGCCCCATGAGCCGCTCCGCGATCAGCTATGAACCGTCGCTCGACGGTCTCCGCGCGATCGCGGTGCTCGCCGTGCTCGTCTACCACCTCGACCCGCGCTGGCTGCCGGGAGGGTTCACCGGCGTCGACATCTTTTTCGTGATCTCGGGCTACCTGATCACGAGGATCCTCCTCGAGCAATTCGACCAGGGCAGCTTCCGCCTCGGGAGTTTCTATTACCGGCGCGTCGCCCGGATCGTGCCGGCGCTGGCGTTCGTCGGCTTCGCGACGCTCCTGGCCGCGCGCTTCGTCTACGACTCCAAGCACCGCGGTGCGGCCGGTCTGGCGTTCGTGACGAGCATCACGTCACTGATGAACGTCAAGCTCTGCCTGCAGGGAAACTATTTCGAGACCAGCCGGCTGTCGCAGCCATTCCTCCACTGCTGGTCATTGTCGCTCGAAGAGCAGTTCTACCTCCTCTATCCGCTCGTCCTGCGCCAGGCGTGGCGCCGCTCGGCCCGCACCGTGGGCGTCGTCCTCGCGGCGGCGTGCGGGGCGAGCCTCGTCGCCGGCATCGCCGCCACGCCGCGGCTGCCGACGCCGGCCTTCTACCTGCTGCCGTTCCGCGCCTGGGAACTGCTCGCCGGTGGACTGCTCGGAGCATGGGTGTGGCGCGGCATGCCGGGGGCCCGTCCCGGGTGGGCGCGGGGGTTGCGCTGGACGGGCACGGCGGGACTGGCCGGCTCGATCACCGTGATCGACGAGTCGACGGGGTTCCCCGGCTGGGTCGCCCTCGTGCCGGTCGTGGCGACGGTCGCCCTGATCGCCGCGACGGCGCTCGACCGCGACGCCGGCACGTGGCGCTGGCTCGGCCGGGGACCGATGGTCCTCGTCGGCAAGCTCTCCTACTCCCTCTACCTGACCCACTGGCCGGTCTGCTCGCTCGTCGACTACGCCGGGTTTGCCGCGAACGAGTGGTCGCGCCTGCCGGTGAAGCTCGTCCTGATTGTGATCGCCACGCTGGTCCTCCACGCGGTCGTCGAAGCCCCGGCCCGATCCCGGCTGCTCGACGCGCGGACCACGCGCAGCGAGGCGACGATGCTCGTGCTGTCGCTGCTGATCGCCATCGGCGTCGGGCTCACGCTCCGCACGCGCCACGCCCCACCGGGGGCATCGCTCGCCGCCGTCGCCTCCGGCGGCCTGGTGCTCAACCGCAGTGGCACGCGCGGGACCGTCGCGCTGGTCGGCGACAGCGTGGCCAACCAGTACCTGGGCACGCTCGAGCGCGTCTGCACCAGGCTCGGTTGCCGGCTGGTCGTCCTCAGTGTCTCGGGCCGGCAGCCGATCCCCAACCGCAGTGATCCGTCACCGGAGCTGTGGGAACGGTCGCTCGCGGCCCTCCACGAGCTGCGGCCGGAAGCGATCGTGTTTTCCTGCTTCTGGGGGCTGCGGGGCCGGATGGAGCGCGAGCCGGTGGCGAGCGCCATCGCCACGATGGGCACGCTGGCGCCGGCGCTGGTGGTCACGACCGACACGCCGTTCGCCCCCGTCACGGCGACGCGCGAGGCGATCTGTGCCGGGAGCCGGCCTCCGTATCACGAGGAGCCGCCGGCGCGGCAGCGGCGTGAGCGCGTCGACGCCTGGGTGATGGCCGAGCGGTCGGCCACCGTCGAGGTGATCGACGTCGGCAGCATGGTCGTCGGCCCGGACGGCGTGCTGCGTGTGGTCGACGACGCAGGGCGCTACATCTACGACGACCGCGGTCACTTCAACGAGCACGGTGCCGCGCTGTTCGAAGGCGAGTTCGAGGCGGCGCTGCGCCGGGCGCTCGGGCGGAGCGGCGAGTGACCGGCCGGTCGCACGCGCTTCAGCGCACCGGGGAGCGGCCTCGATCCCAGCGACGCGCCGCGAATCCGACCAACCCCGCCCCGACGACGACGGCCAGCGCCGCGGCGGCGACGACGGCCGGCGGAAGGCGCGTCGCTCCCCCCGTGGCGATCTCCGCCAGCTGTTCGCCGCCCGGGCCACCGGCCATGGCGACGAGCACCAGCGGCACGGCATTGTGGACGGCGTGGAGGACGATCGACGGCAGGATGCTGCCGGTCAACACCCGCAGCGCGCCGGTCGCCAATCCCAGGGCGAAGGTCGCCGGCATCCGTTCGGGGAGGAGATGGGCCAGCGCGAACACCACCGCCTGCGCCGCCACCGCCGCCACCGCCCGGCCGCGCGAAGGGGACACGCCGGCGAACGCGGCGAGCACCCAGCCGCGGTACAGCGCTTCCTCGGCGACGGCGGGGAGCAGCACCATCAGCACCGCGGAAAGCCACCAGGGCGTGTTCCCGAGCAGGTCGAGCAGGCGGCGCGTGAGGTCGCGGACGGCGGGCGAGCCGTCGCCGCCGCCGAGAGCCAAAAGCAGCGCCGCCGACAGGAAGAACAACCCGGCGCCGATCAGCCCCGCGCCCACGAGCGTGACGGCGCCGCGCGGCCCGCGTCCGGGGAAGGAGAGCCCGAGGGTGGTGCGCGTGTCGACCCGTTGCCAGGCGAGCATCGCCACCAGCGGCAGGATCACCGCGATCCCCTGGTGCAGCGGGATCGAAAGGCGCAGATCACCCGGCGCGAGCCCCTGGAGATACCACACCAGCGCCAGCCCCGCGACCACCGGAATCGCTCCCTGGGCCACGCTCGGGACCTTCCGCCGGGCCGGCCGCGCCAATCCGTGCGGTGCCGCGTCGGGACCGCGGAAGAGGATGTCTTCGTCGGCCAGCAGCAGGGCCGTGCCCTGGAGGAGCAGCGCCGTCAGCGCACCCGCCGACGCCAGCGACAGCGCCACCAGCACCGGCACCGGCAGCCCCGGCGCCGGCCCCTCCGCACCGACCAGCGCCAACCGCGAGACGACGATCTGCCCGGCGAACGGCACCGCCGCCAGCCAGGCCTTGCCGCGCAGCCCCGGCAGCAGCGCCGTCCCGGCCAGGGCACTGACCAGGAGGATCACCGGCGTGAGCGTGTTCTGTGCCTCCTTGCCGCTCTTCGAGGCGGTCGTCACCGCCAGGCAGGTCGCCGCGGCGATCGCCGCCAGGCCGACGAAGGCGACGAGGGTCGCCAGGCTGCCGGCCGACGGGTGGGCGATCTCCATGCTCATCCCCGCCGGCAGCATCCGCACCGCCGCGGCACCGGTCGCCGCGATCGAGAGGACGTTGGCCGCCAACGTCGCCAGCGTGATCGCGAACACGGCGAGGAACTTGCCGAGGACGATCTGGAGCGTGCTGCAGGGTGCCATCAGCAACGTCTCGATCGTGCCGCGCTCCTTCTCGCCGGCGATCGCGTCGATCGCCGGATAGAACGCGCCGGTGAGCGTCAGGACCGCCAGCAGCACGAGCACCGATCCGACCAGCGTCGGGCCGATGCTCGGGGCGACGGGGGCGGCCGCCGGCCCGTCGGGGAACGTCACGCGGAGCGGTTCGAGGAACGCGCGCGGCAAGCCGGCGCCCCGGGCGCGGCGCGCGAGCGTGTCGGCCGCGACGTTGGCGACCAGCGCCTCCCAGAGCCGGGCGGCCCCGGGTTCGGCGTCGCGCGAGGTCGACAGCCGGGCGGTCACGGTGGCCGTGCCGTCGCCGTCGAGGGCGGCGAGCGTTCCCGCCGGTGCGTCGACGACCACGTCGGCCGCGCCGCTGGCCAAGGCGCGATTGGCGACCGGATCGGGGAGCGGTTCGATCTCGAAGCCCGCCGGCCAGTCGGCCGCCGCCGGGCCGCCGCGCGGGGGCGACGCCGCCGCGGCGCGGAGGCGCTCGGCGAAGGGCAGGGCCTCGGCGCCGGTGACGGCGACGGCGAGGGTCGCGGTCGCCGCCCGGGATTCGATGTCGGCAACCGCGGTCCGCAGGCCGAGGGCGCTGGCCAGCGCGACGATCGGGTAGGTGACCATCGGCAACAACAGCGTCACGAACAGCGTCCGCCGGTCGCGGACGAACTCCACCAGGTCGCGGCGCGCGATCGCCAGGGCGGCGGTGAACCGCCCCGGGGCGGCGGCCGGGGGGATCGGGTCGGTCATCGCGCCCCCGCGGCGGAGACGGCGGCGAAGAACGCCTGTTCGAGGTCACCCCCCGGGCCGACGAGCTCGTCGCGGGTGCCCGCCGCGACCACCCGGCCGCCGTGGATCACCACGAACCGGTCGCAGCGCCGTTCGATCTCGTGGAGCCGGTGGGTGGAGACGAGGATCGCGTGACCGGCGTCGCGCAGTCCGGTGAGGATGTCGAGCAGGTCGCGCGCCCCGATCACGTCGAGGGCGCTGGTCGGTTCGTCGAGGACCAGGGCCGGCGGGTCGTGGACCAGCGCCCGGCCGACCGAGACACGCTGCCGCTGCCCCGACGACAGCCGGCCGGCGGGGCGGTCGGCGCAGGCACCCAGGCCGAGGGCGGCGACGAGCCGGTCGACCCGGTCGGCCAGCGCCGCGCCATCGAGCCCGTGGAGACGGCCGAACGAGCCGAAGATCTCCCGCGGCGTGAGCCGGTCGGGGACGCCGGTGGTGGCGGAGACGTAGCCGAGACGACGGCGGACGGCGACGGGGTCGGCGCTGGCATCGCAGCCGGCGACCGAGGCCGTGCCCGCCGTCGGCGCCAGGAGCGTCGCCAGCACGCGGAGGGTCGTCGTCTTGCCGGCCCCGTTGGCCCCCAGCAGGCCGACCATCTCGCCGGGCTCGACGGCGAACGAGACGCCGTCGACGGCGCGGACGACGCTGCCGTCGCCGGCGCGGTAGTGCTTCACCAGGTCGCGGACCACGATCACGCTACCCCTCCTCGCTCGGCGGAAACTGCCGGCGCTCGAGGATCACGATCGCCACGGTGAGGAGGACGACGGCGAGGACGACCACCGCGCCGCACTGGACCCATGCCGGCTGCGGATCGACGATCAGCTTCAGCTGGGCGGGGATCTTCTGCTGCCAGGCCATCCCCTGGACCAGCAGGCTGCGCAGCCGGAGGCTGACGGTCGCCTGGTTGACGATCGCGGGGAGGAACCCGGCGAGGTACTCGACGACCACCGCCACGCCGACGCTGGCGACCAGCGCCCGGCTGGGCATCACCACCGCCGGCAGCGCGAACAGCGCCCCGCGCCCGACGCTCGAGACCACGACCAACCCGGTGAACACCAGGATCAGCCCCAGCGGCTCGCTCATCCCGCCGACGATGACCGCCACCACCAGCGCCAGCACGCCGATCGTCGAGGTCCACACGACCGAGGCGAGGAACGTGCCCAGGACCAGCGCCCGGCGGCCACCGGGACGGGTGGCGACATGGACCCAGGTGCCGCGCTCCAGCTCGTCGGCGACCGCCGGGCACATCGTCACCAGCAACCCCAGCATGCAGACCGCTTCCGGCACCAACGCATAGAGCAGCACCGCCCAGACGTCGCGGTCGGGATCGCCGCGCACCGCGCGGCGGACCGCGAGGACCACCAGCGCCGGAAAGGCCACGCCCAGCGCCGCCAGCGCCAGACGGGGCGCCGTCCGCAGCCGCGCCAGCTGGAAGCCGGCGACGGCGAGCGTGGCATCGAGCGTGTCGCGCCAGCCGTTCATGACGAGGCGGTACCCCGGTGGAGTTGCACGAGGCGCGAGAACAGGCCCTCGAGCGACCTGTCGGCGGGGACGAGCGATGCCACCGTGATCCCGTCGGCGGCGGCGGCGGCGACCGCCGCGCTGACGATGTCGGGGGCCCGCGTGGAGATCGCGATCGCCCCCGAGTCTTCGAGCCGCAGCCCGGAGCAGGCGTCGAGGCCGATGAGCCGCGCGGCGAGCCGCCGGGGGTCGTCGCAGTGCACGACCAGCTCGATCGGCAGCGAATCGACCAGCGCCGCGATCTCGGCGACCGATCCGCTGGCCACCATCCTCCCGCCGAGGATCACCGCCAGGCCGGCATGGAGGGCCTCGATCTCGTGGAGCAGGTGGCTGGCCACCAGCAGCGACCGCTCCCGTGCCCAGTCACGGACCAGCGCGACCAGATCGTGGCGGGCGACGGGATCGAGGCCGACGAACGGCTCGTCGAGGACGAGCAGATCGGGCTCGTGGGCGATCGCGCCGGCGAGCTTGGCACGCTGCCGCATCCCCTTGGAGAGCGTCCCCAGCGGCCGTCCGGCCGCCTCGCGGAGCCCGACCCGCGCCAGTGTCCGCTCCGCGCGGATCGCCGCGTCGGCGACCGAGAACCCGGAGAGCCGGAGAAGGTACCGGACCCACTCCAGCGGCGTCGCCCGGCGCTCGGTGATGTCGGAGGCGGGGCAGTAGCCGATGCGGCGGAGGACCCGGTCGTTGTTGAACGGCGCTTCGCCGAACACCTCGACCCGGCCCATCGACGGCCGGAGTTGGCCGGTCACCAGGCCGATGAACGTGGTCTTCCCCGCGCCGTTGGGCCCGAGGAGCCCGTGGGCCCCCTGCCCGAGGTCGACGGTCACGTCGTTGACGCCGATCACCGTCCCGTAGAGCTTGGTGACGTGGTGGAAGTGGAGCATCGGTCGGGACCGCGGGTGGCTGGGCTTCCGGCGCCGGGCCGGCGATCGCAGTGGGGGTCTGTCAGACGCGCGCCGGAGCCCCGACCCTGTTGACGAGCACCGCGCCGGCGACGAGGGACAGCACCGACAGCGACAGGACCGGGGGAATGATCACGTCCGGCCGGCGTTCGATCCCGAACACCGCCGCCTGGACCACGCCCAGGGCATGGTACGGGGACAGCCACGCCCAGCGGTCGGGCCGGGCGTCGGTCCCGCCGGCACGCCGCAACCACTGCAACGGCTCGGGCGGTGGCCGCCGGCGCAGCGGTGCGCGGCCCGGGAACGACCGCTGCTCCAGGTCGTCGTCGAGGGGCATGGCCGTGGAGTACGCGGACGCTTCCACCCGGTCGACCGCTTCGGCGGCCATCATGTCGGCGGTGGTGAGGGCTCCGTGGGCGACCCAGCAGGCACCCCAGGTGGCGAACCAGGCGAAGCTGGCGATCCGGCTCTCCAGCGTCAGCGACGAGTAGGCCAAGGCCATCAACACCGTCGGCAGGGCGAGGGTCAGCGCCGAGATGACGATCCGCAGCGGCAAGTCCCAGGTCGTCAGCACGACCTGGAGGCTGGGGCTGACGAGGACGCCGAGCACCCACAGCGCCAAGGCCGGCAGCATCGTGATCGCCGCCACGAGCATGGCGAGGACGACGAGTTTTCCGACGATGTAGTCGATCTCCCGGACCGGCCGGGTGAAGTACACCAGCCAGGCCTTGGCACGCAGGTCGCGCGAAACCAACGCCGGGGCCACCAGCCCGACCACGATCGCCAGGAGCAGCGCCTGCGGAGCGCGCATGAACGCCAGCAGCAGCCGCGACCAGACGATGTGGCGGAGCTCGTCGGTCGTGGGGCCGTTGGCCGAGGGGCGGCCGGCGAGGGCGTTGGCGATCACGGTGCCGAGGGCGCCGATGTTGTCGATCGCCTGGTCGAGCCGCAGCCGGGGGCGCATCGGCCCGAGGAGGCCGTCCTCGACGGCCTGCTCGAAGGCGAAGAACGCGAACGCGAACACGATGCCGGGCGTCCAGGCGAACAGCACCGCGCGCCTCAGCCAGCGGCTCTTCCAGGCCAGCTTGATGCCCGTCAGGGCGATCACCCCGGCGGCCGAACCGGTCGCCACTCGGCCGCGCCACGGGCGGTAGCCGACGTCATGGAGCGGCATGATCGGCCTCCCGCAGTGCTGCCACGAACACCTCCTCGAGCGGCCGCCGCACCGGCTCGAACTGCCTGACCCGTGTCGCCGCGTCGCGGGCCGCGGCCCAGACCGCTCCGAGGCGCTCCGGGCGCGTCGCGTCGACCCGCAGCTCGAGCCCGGTCGGCTCGTCGGCCGTCCGTGCCACGAGCCCGTGCCGGGCGAGGCTCGCCACCAGCGCCTCCTGGTCGCCGTCGGCGACGAGGCGGTATTCCGGCCGGCCGGTGCCGGTGAGGTCGGCGATCGCCCCGGTCAGGCAGACGCGCCCCTGCGAGAGGACGACGATGTCGTCGCAGATCGACTCGACGTCGGGGAGGACGTGGGTCGAGACGATCACCGTCTTGCCGTGCCGGCGCGTGAGCGTCACGAGGCGGCCGAGCATCGCCCGGCGTTCGATCGGGTCGAGGCCGTTGGTGGGCTCGTCGAGGATCACGAGGTCGGGGTCGTGGACGATCGCCGCGGCGAACGACACCTTCTGCTTCATCCCGACGCTGAGCGTCTCCACCGGCCGGTAGCGCTCCTGGCCGGCGTCGCACCAGTCGAGCACCTCGTGGGCGCGGCGCAGGGCCTCGGTGCCGGGAAGGCCGGAGAGCCGGGCGGCGTAGCAGACCATTTCCACCCCCGACAGCCCCGGGATCGAGCACTCGTCCTCCGGCACCACGCCGAGCCGCTGCCGCACGGTGTGCGGCTCGCGATACGGATCGCGCCCGAACACCCGCACCCGCCCCGCCTCGAGCCGGACCAGGCCGAGGATCGCGCGGACGAGCGTGCTCTTTCCGGCACCGTTGGGGCCCACCAGGCCGGTGATCCCTTGCCGGACCTCGAGCGACACGCTGTCGAGCACCGTCCGCGATCCATACCGCTTCACGAGCCCGTCGACCACCAACGGTGGAAACGGGGTGGGATTGTCACCGGCGCGGGGAACGCTCATCGCGGCCGGTCACTCCTCCATCACTTCCGCTTCCTTCGTCTTCGCCAGGTCGCCGACCCGGGCCTCGAAGCGTTTGGTGAGCTCCTGGACCTCGTCCTTGGCCCCCTTGCAGTCGTCCTCGGTGAGGCCGCCGTCGGCCTGCTCGGTGTCGGCCGCCTTGTTGGCATCGCGGCGGACGTTGCGGATCGCGACCCGGGCCTCTTCGGCCAATTCCTTGATCCGCGCCCCCATCTTCCGGCGCACGTCGGTCGACAGCGCCGGCACGATGATCCGGATGACGCGGCCGTCGCTCTGCGGATTGAAGCCCAGATCACTGGCCCGCAGCGCCTTCTCGATGTCCTTGATCGTGCCCGGGTCGAACGGGCGGACGACGATCTGGTTGGGCTCCGGGGCGCCGACGCTCGCCAGCGCCTTGATCGGCGTCGGCGAGCCGTAGACCTCGACGCGCAGCGAGTCGACGAGGCCGGGATTGGCCCGCCCGGTGCGGATCCCGGTCAGGGCGTGGCGGAACACGTCGACCGCCTTCTCCATCCGCTCCTCGGCATCCAAAAGGATGTCATCGACCGGCATGCCGTCGTCCCCCGGAGGTGCTCCGTCCGCGATCCACCCGGCGATTGTCGCCCGCCGCCGGAACTCGACGCAAGCGGCCGGGGCGGTTCCAGGGCCACCGCTGGCCTCCGGACGCCACGCGGAGGCGAAGGCGACGCGCGGGAGCGGCGTGATTCCGTCGAAACGGGCGAAATCGCCGTTCTCGGTGAGGAGCGTCGTCGCGCCGTGCTCGGGGCAGACCGCCGCGCTCCGGGCACGTTGCGGAACGGGATCGACTGGGGCATGCTCGCAGCCGGCGTGGACCGCGGTCGCTCACTTCCCCCATCGAAAGCCGAACATGATCCGCGCACGTGTGACGTCGGCGCTGGCACTCGCGCTCGGGCTCGGGCTGCCGCTGGCCGCCGGTGCCGCCGAGACGCCCCCCAACGTCGTCGTGATCCTCGCCGACGACCTCGGCTACGGCGACCTCGGCTGCTACGGCCACCCCACGATCCGCACCCCGCACCTCGACCGGATGGCCGCCGAGGGGATGCGCTTCACCGATTTCTATTCGGCCGCCGAGGTCTGCACGCCGAGCCGGACGGCGCTGCTCACCGGGCGCTATCCGATCCGCAGCGGGATGTGCCACGACCGGTTCCGCGTCCTCCGCACGAAGTCGACCGGCCACCTCCCCGACGACGAGATCACGCTGGCGGAGCTGCTCCGCGGCCGCGGCTACGCGACCGGCTGCTTCGGCAAGTGGCACCTCGGCAACTTCACGCTCAACCCCGCCGGCGCCCCCGCGCGGCACGGGTTCGACGCCTTCGTCGGCCTCCCCCATTCCAACGACATGGACCCCGCCGGGCAGATCCCGCGCGGCGCGTCGGGCTCACCCGACCCGCAGCCCGCGTGGTGGAAAGCCGGCGTCTACCGCGGCTCCGGCGACGCGATCGAGGAGGTCGTCCGCCCCGTCGACCAGACGACGCTCACGCCGCGCACCGTCGACGACGCCGTCGCCTTCATCGGCGACCATGCCGCGCGGCCGTTCTTCCTCTACGTGCCGCTGTCGTTTCCCCACGTGCCCCTGTTCGCCTCGGCCGACTTCCGCGGCAAAAGCCCGCGCGGGCTGTATGGCGACGTCGTCGAGGAGCTCGACGCCAACGTCGGCCGGATCCTCGCGGCGCTCCGCGAGCGCGGCCTCGCCGAGCGGACGCTGGTCATCTTCTCGAGCGACAACGGCCCCTGGCTGATCATGAACCAGCAGGGGGGCTCGGCAGGATTGCTCCGCGACGGCAAGGGGAGCACGTGGGAGGGGGGGATGCGCGTGCCGGCGATCGCCTGGTGGCCGGGGACGATTGCCCCGGGGCAGGTCCACCACGGCGTGGCGACGATGCTCGACATCCTCCCCACCGTGGCCGCCCTGGCCGGCGCGCCGCTCCCGGCCGACCGGCCGATCGACGGCGTCGACCTGCGGCAGGCGCTCGTGGCCAACGAGCCGGTCGAGCGCGAGGCTTTTTATTACTACCGCGGCCAGCAGCTGTTCGCCGTGCGCAGCGGCCGCTGGAAGGCCCACCTGGCGACGCAGGGGGCCTATGGCGATCCGGCGCCGGTCCGCCACGACCCGCCGCAGCTGTACGATCTCGCCGTCGATCCCGGCGAGCGGTTCGACGTCGCCGCCGCGCATCCGGACGAGGCGGCGCGGCTGGTGAAGCTCGCGCGCGCCCACGAGGCGTCGTTCCAGCCGCCGCCGTCGCAACTGGTGGCCACGACCGACGATCCGGCGACGCCGGCCGCGGTCAAGCCGGGGCAGGGAGCGGCGATCGAGCGCCGGCTGCCGCCGGTGGCGCCGGCGCTCGACGAACTGGTGGCGAAGCTCGACGAACCGGCGCGGGCAGCCTGGCAGGCCGTCCCCGATCGGCTCGCGGCGCTCGGGAAGCGCTTGGCGGCGCTGCCGCCGGGCGATCCGCAGGCACGGGCCGAGGTCGAGGTGCTGCTCAAGGGGGTGCACTACGCGCGCGACTGCGGTGAGTGGTGGGAGCCGACGCACCTGGCGCGCGCCACCTGGGCGCTCGATGAGGCGGAGGCCCGGATCGCGGCGTTGGCCGACGGAAACACCCCGTGGCGCACGCAGACCGGGCCGGTCGCGCTCGGTTTCCGCTCGAACCTCGACGGCTCCGTGCAGCCCTACGGGATCGTCGTGCCCGACCGGCTCGATCCGGCGCGGCCGGCGCCGGTGTGGATCTGGCTCCACGGCCGCGGCGAGCGCGACACCGACCTCCACTTCCTCTGGCAGAAGAGCCGCAAGAGCGGCGAGTTCTTCCCCACCGACGCGATCGTGCTCATGCCCTTCGGCCGCTACTGCAACGGCTGGAAGGGGCCGGGCACGACCGACGTCTTCGAGGCCCTCGACGCGCTCTCCGCGCTGCGGCCGATCGACCGCGACCGCGTCGTCCTCGCCGGATTCTCGATGGGGGGCGCGGGGGCGTGGGGGATCGGCGCCCGGCGCACCGACCGGTTCTGCGCGATCCACGGCGGCGCCGGGTTTGTCGACACGGCGCGGTTCATGGGGATGGCCGCCACCGACGTGCCCCCGTGGGAAGCGCGCCTCTGGCTGCTCACCGACGTGCCGCCGGTGGTCCGCAATCTCCTCAACCTGCCGGCGATCGCCTACTCCGGCGAGGTCGACCGGCAGCGCGCCGCCAGCGAGATCATGGTCGAGGCCCTCGCCGCCGAGGGCAGGGAACTCCCCCACGTGATCGGCGCGGGGATGGCCCACAAATACGACGAGCCGTCGAAGGCGCGGATCGCCGCGTTCCTCGCCCCGGCCGTGGCGGCGGGGCGGCCGCGGAGCCCGGACACCGTCCACTGGGCGGGGACCACGCTCGCCGACGGCGGGGCCTGGTGGGTCGAGCCCGTGGCCCTCGCCGAGCACTGCGCGGCGGCGCGGGTCGACGCCGTCCGTGATCGTTCGGCGCCGCGTGCCGACCTCGACGTGACGACCGCGAACATCACGGCGCTGCGCCTCCGCGAGGTCGACGGCCCCTGCCGGATCGACATCGACGGCACGGTGCTCGAGGGGCGCGGCGACGCCGACGGGGTCATGCTCGTCCGGGAGGGCCTCCGCCCCGACGGTGCCTGGGCGATCGGCAGCGCCGCGGCGCTCCCGGCGAAACGCAAGCGCCCCGGTCTCACCGGCCCGATCGACGACGCCTTCAATTCCCCGTTCGTCGTCGTCGGTCCGACCGGGCCCGGCTTCCACCCGGCGGTCGATGGCTTCGTGGCGAGCGAACTGGCGCACTTCACGGCGCGGTGGCACGACCTGTTTCGCGGCGAACTGCCGGTCGTGGCCGCCGCCGACGTGACCCCCGAGCTCCTCGCGGCAAAGCACCTGGTGCTGTTCGGCGACCCGCGCTCCAATCCCCTCGTCGCCAAGGTCCTCGCCGGCCTGCCGCTGGAGTGGGACGAGCGGGAGGTGGTGATCGCCCCGCGGTCGCCCGCGGCGCGGAAGTTTCCCGCGGCGCGGCACGTGCCGGTCTTGATCCAGCCCAACCCGCTCGCCCCGCCCTCCTCCGCCGCTCCCGGTCGGTATGTCGTGCTCAACAGCGGAATCACGTTCCGCGAGGAGGACGACAAGAGCAATGCCCTGCAGAACGCCCGGCTCCCCGACTGGGCGGTGATCGACCTCCTCACGTCCCCCGACGGCCTGGCACCGGGGCGGATCGTCGCCGCGGAGTTCTTCGACGAGGCGTGGCGGGTGCCGGTCCCGCTGCGTTGAGAGTCGGTTGTTGAATCCGGACGCGGTTCAACTCGACGACCGTCAGGGTGCCGGCGGGGCGCGGGTGCCGGCGTCGCCCCGGGAGGAACACGACCTCCCGCCGGGTTGGCCGCCTGCACCGATGCCATCCATGATGCACGGCCATGGCGTGACTCGCCACGAACGACCCGTGCACGACGAACCCGTCAGCGGCCGGGCCGATCCGGAATCTTCGTGGGCGACGACAGGAGACGACTTCCCGGCAATTGAGCTAGAGCGGAGGCTCGGTTCGTCGCCGGCGTTGCCCCTCGGCAGGAACGCCTGTACACTCCTTCCGGGCAACCCCGGATCCCGCGACCCATGGCCACGATCTCGTCGATCCGCACCAGGCTCCTCGAGCAGTTCCCCGAGCCGCAGGCCACGCTCATGGCCACGGTGTTCGTCGAATCGCACGACGAGTTGATCCACCGCGCCGAGTTCAACGAGCTCACGGCCGTCGTCAGGGACTTGGCCGAGGCACAGCAGCGCACGGAAGCCCGGGTCGAGGAGTTGGCGGAAGCCCAGAAGGAGTTGGCGGAAGCCCAGAAGGAGTTGGCGGAAGCCCAGAAGCAGACGACGTGGGCCGTCAAGGACCTCGCCAAGCAGGTCGGCGGCTTGGCCGGAGCCCTCGGTGGCAGCCTCGAGGACTTCGCCTGCGATCTCGTGCCCGAGTTGCTCGAGCATCATCAGGGGATGGTGATCGCCTCGGCGGGGCCCGAAGAGCTCGTCGTCGCGGGCGAACCGAAAGAGTTCGACGTCGTGATCCGCGGCACGCTTGCCGCCCGGCCGGTGATCGTCCTCTGCGAGGTCAAGGCGGCGGTGAGTGCCAGCGAGGTCCGCCGGTTTCTCAAGGTCGTCGACGCGGCCCGGGCGTCCACTCCCGGAGCCGAGATCCGTGCCCTGTTCTTCGGTTACCGGGCCGACAGTCAGGCGCGCAGGGCGATCGCCGCCGGCGGCGCCGCGATGATTTTCACCCGCGGGATCATGATTCCCTGACCAGGGAGAAAACGGGAACTGGCTCCGAGGCCCTGCCAGGTGCCTGTCCCGTATCCGGCACGCTCCTGTCAGCGCCCCGGGGGTGTGCCTGTCCATCGTCCGGCGAGCGCGTTGGCCGACGCAGTGCCGGCTTCCGGAGCAGCGTAGGATTCACGCCCATGCGGCAACTGCATGGGTGACCTCCCGGGCGCTGGCCCGGGTCGATTTCCTTCCGCCCCCGCGACCATGCCGGACCAACCCACCGCGCCGTGGCACGCCCTCGCCGTCGACGAGATCGTCGCCCGGCTCGCCACCGACCCGGAGCGGGGGCTGACCGCGGCCGAGGCGGCCGCGCGCCTCGCCGGGCACGGCGAGAACCGCCTCCGCGAACAGCCCCCCGAGCCACGCTTCCGGAAGCTCGTCCGGCAGTTCCGCGAGGTGGTGGTGTGGATCCTGCTGGTGGCGGCGGTGATCGCCGCGGCGACGGGCGACTATGCCGACGCGGCGGTGATCGTCGCGATCGTGCTGGTCAACGCGCTGATCGGGTTTTTCCAGGAGGAGCGGGCGCAGACGGCGCTGTCGGCGCTGCAGCGGATGGCGGCGCCCGTCGCCACGGTCGTGCGCGACGGCGTGCCGGTCGTGCTGCCGGCGCGGGAGATCGTGCCCGGCGACCTGCTCTCCCTCGCCGCCGGCGATGCCGTCGCCGCCGATGCACGGATCGTCGGCGCGTTCGCGCTGCGCGTCCAGGAAGCGGCCCTGACCGGGGAGAGCGCGCCTGTCGACAAGGAGGCCGGGGTCATGCCGGCGGCGACGCCCCTCGCGGAGCGGACCGCGACGGTCCATGCCGGCACGGTGGTCGCGGCGGGGCGGGCCACGGCGCTGGTGGTCGCCACCGGGATGGAAACGGAGCTGGGGCGGATCGCCGGCCTCCTCGGCCACACCCGGGCGGAGCAGACGCCGCTCCAGCGGCGGCTCGCCGAGCTCGGCCGGTGGCTGATCGTGATCTGCCTGGCCGTGGTCGGCGTGATCCTGGCGCTCGAGCTGGCCCGCGGGGGGCGCGTCGCCGACGTGCTCCTCCGCGCCGTGAGCCTCGCCGTCGCGGCCGTGCCCGAGGGGCTCCCGGCGGTGGTCACCGTCGTGCTGGCGATCGGCCTCGAACGGTTGGTCGCCCGGGGCACGCTCGTCCGCCGGCTGCCGAGCGTCGAGACGCTCGGCAGCGTGACGGTGATCTGCACCGACAAGACCGGCACGCTGACGCGCGACGAGATGACCGTCCGGGCGATCGAGACGGCCACGGCCCGCTACGCCGTGACCGGCAGCGGCTACGCGCCGCACGGGGAGTTTCGCGAACGCGGCGCGGACGGCGCGGAGGGGGCGGCCGTCCCCCCCGCCACGCGCCCCGACCTCGAGCGGCTGCTCCTCGTCGGAGCCCGCTGCGGCAACGCCACCGTGCAGCCCGCCGGCGACGGGTGGCGGGCGATCGGCGACCCGACCGAGGCGGCGCTGGTCGTCGCGGCACTCACGGGGGGCGTGTCGGCCGATCCGTCGTGGCCGGTGGTCTACGAGCTGCCGTTCGATTCCCAGCGCCAGCGGATGAGCGTGATCGTCCGCACGCCCGCCGGCCGCCACGTGCTCGAGACCAAGGGAGCGCCCGAGGCGGTGCTCGCGCGCTGTGCCGCCGAAGCGCGCGACGGCGTGGTCGTGCCCCTGTCGGCCGCGCGGCGCGGCGAGATCCTCGCCGCCGCTGCCCGGCTGGCCGAGGGGGCGCTGCGGGTCTTGGCGCTGGCCTACCGCGAGCTGCCCGGCGCGATCGGATTCGACGGCGGTGCTGAGGCGATCGAACGCGACCTGGTTCACCTCGGGGTGGTGGGGATGATCGACCCGCCGCGCGACGAAGCGCGGGCGGCGGTCGCCACCTGCCGCTCCGCCGGGATCCGTCCGGTGATGATCACCGGCGACCACCCCGCGACGGCGCTGGCGATCGGCCGCGAACTGGGCCTCGCCGACGCCGCCAACCGCGCCGTCACCGGGGGGGAGATCGCCGGGCTGACCGACGCCGCCCTCGCCGCCGCCGTCGGGGAGATCGCCGTCTACGCCCGCGTGACCGCCGAGGACAAGCTGCGGATCGTCCGCGCCTGGCAGCGGCGCGGCGAGGTGGTGGCGATGACCGGCGACGGCGTCAACGACGCGCCGGCGATCCGCGAGGCCGACATCGGCATCGCGATGGGGAAGAGCGGCACGTTCGTCACCCGCGAGGCGGCCGACATGGTGCTCACCGACGACGACTTCGCGTCGATCGTCGGCGCCGTCGAGGAGGGGCGCGGGATCTACGACAACATCCAGAAGTTCATCCACTACCTCCTCGCCTGCAACGCCGGCGAGGTGATGGTGATGCTCGTGGCGGCGCTGGCCGGCTGGCCGGCACCGCTGGCGGCGATCCAGATCCTCTGGCTGAACCTCGTCACCGACTGCCTGCCCGCCCTCGCCCTCGGGCTCGAGCCCCCCGAGCCCGACATCATGCGGCGGCCGCCGCGGCCGCCGCAGGAAGCGGTGATCACGCGCTCCCGGGGGATCATGATTCTCGGCCACGGCGCGCTGGTGGCGGCGGTGATGCTGGTGGCGTTCTGGCTTTCGTGGCGGGGCAGCGATGACCCGGCGGCGGTCGAACGCGCCCGGACGACGACGTTCTGCGTCGCCGCGTTCGCGCAGCTGTTCTTCGCGGTGGCATGCCGGAGCGACCGCTCGACGGCGCCGGGCATCGGCTTCTTCCGCAATCCGGCACTCGTCGGGGCGATCGTGATCTCGGGGCTGCTCCAGGCGGCGGTCGTCACGCTGCCGCTCGCACGCCCGTGGTTCGACGTCGCCGGCGACCTGGGGCACGCCTGGGGGCCGGTGCTCGGCCTGGCCCTGGTGCCGGTGACGGTGATCGAGGTGGGCAAGTGGCTCGCACCTCCCTCGGCGCCGTGAGCAGACGCCCTGGCTGTCCGTGGACACGGTGAGCGGCTGCCGGATGCGTCCGGTGGCGACAGACGACACCCTCGGCTCTTCGCGCGGTCGCCCACGCGGACAAGGGCCGTGGCTGGCGATGCCGCTGGACAGCTCGTGCAGCGCCGCCGATTCATCCAGAAACGTCCCGATTCGTCCACCGCGCGCGTGGGCGCGCGGATGGTCCCACGCCGATTCGTCCAGATTTTTCCTGCTTCGTCACTTTGTCGGCGGACGTCGTTGACGGCCCTGCTGCGATCGATATGTTTCGCACATCGGTTCTGACATCACAGTTCTGGATCCGCTCCTGCAAGCACCCACCCGTCGCGCCGCACTCCGGCTGCTGACGGCAATCTGACCGGCCTTTCTCTCCACGGGTTTTTCGTGGGGCTTCTGCCGGTGGTGCTTTGGATGTTCATCGGGGTGATATTCCCGGGGACAGCCTGCGCGGTGATTGCGTCTGGCGCCGGTGGTTCGTCGTGGCGGGTGCGTGCTCGCGCTCACCCCTCACGTCGCTCCCCACTGGAGAACCTTCGATGAACGCTCTTCGCTTCGCGCGCTGTGCCGCCGCGCTTGTGCTCGCCCTGTCGGTGACGGCTGCCCACGCCATCACGATCGACTGGGTGACGGTCGGTGATCCGGGGAATGCAGCAGACACCACGGGGAATCCGAATCCCGCTGGTGCCGTGGCCGCTTCGTTCCGGATCATGAAGTACGAGTTCACGAACCAGCAGTACGTGGACTTCCTCAATACGGTCGATCCGAATGGTACCAATCCCAATTCGATCTACAACACGGACATGAACGATGATGCCCGTGGCGGGATCAGTTTCACCATCGGCAACAGCGCGGGAGCCAAGTACGCGTCGCGCACGGACATGGCCTCCAAGCCGGTGAACTTCGTGAGTTGGTTTGATGCGGCGCGGGTTTCCAACTGGTTGATGAACGGGGCCACCAGCTCATCGAGCACGGAGACGGGCGCCTACACGCTGAGCGGTGCGACCAGCGGCACCGCCCCGGCGGTGAACCCGGGGGCCACGTTCTATATCCCGACGGAAGACCAGTGGTACAAGGCGGCGTACTACAAGGGCAGCGGGACGAATGCGGGCTATTGGCAGTACGCGACGCAAGTCACCGGTACCGCCCCGACGAAGGTGACGGCGGGTGGCACAGGAAACGGCTCCGCTGGCAGCACCGGCAACTTCGCCAACTACGACTTGGGTGCCTCCTGGAACGGCCCATTTGGCAACGTAACGACGGTGGGCACGAATGGCGGCGCGAGTGCGTACGGCGCGTTCGACATGAGTGGGAATGTCAGCGAGTGGAACGACCTCACGGGTGCTGCCGGCTCGTCTCGTGGGCAGCGTGGCGGCGATTGGGGCGGCGGTGCGGGCGGTCTGTCGTCCTCCAGCAGCTTCTCGTTCGGCCCGTCGTTCGAGTACAGCTTCATCGGTTTTCGTCTCGCAAGTCCTGTCAGCGGCCCCTCCGGCGTTCCGGAGATCGACCCCGCTGGCCTGGGCGCGGTGCTGGCGCTCGTGACAAGCGTTGCCGGCCTCCTCGAGCGGCGCCGGTCTGGTCGCTGACGGCTCGGCGTGGGCGTCGTCCGCTCGTTCCCTCGTTCACCGCGTTGAAATGTCGACTGACATGGTAACCAAGCATCTCAGAGCAAACCTCATCGCCACCGCCGGCCGGGCAACTCTCCGCACCGAGGGTGATAGCGGCACGTTCCTGTCACCTTTTCGGCAATCAGTGTCACGTGGCAACGCAAGGAGCATTTCAAGTGGCAACATCGGTATCCGCGCCATGCAGCCGCCTGTCCGACCGGCACCGGTCGTGGTCCCGTGTCCGCCTTGTCACCTGCGCCTGGGCATGTGCCCTGGCGGCCGGAGCGGCCCCATCGGCTGACGCGGAAATCGTCTACACGATGACCAATGCCTCCAGTCTTCAGAACGGCTGGACGCTGTCGGGCACGATCATGGTCACAGGGACCGGGTCGGGCCTCTCGTCCGCAGACATCACCGGCTGGTCATACACAGTCAGCGAGGGATCAACGTCCCACTCGTATTCCTCGGCCGACGCAGGCACGTATGTCAACACGTATGAGCTGCTCGCCACGGCCACAGAGTTGATCGTGCCGTACCCGGCCTCACCTGGGAGGCCGTATCTCCAGATGAACGCGCTCTTCGGGGCAGCCAACCTCTATTGGACGACCGGTGGCAGCGAGGACACCCCGTATTACAGCGCGGCGCATGTCGTAACGCAATTGTGGAGTGAATACAATCCCGCCTACCCCTCGACCACGACCGAGGGGTGGGTGATCGGCACGGTGACGTCAGCAGTGCCGGAGATCGATCCTGCCGGGTTCGGCTCGGTGCTCGCGCTGGTTGCGGGTGCCCTCGGAGTGTTCGAGCGACGGCGGTGGCACGGCTCAGTTGTCGCCGTCGGCGTTGTTCAGTCGAACTTCTGTCAAGCACATCGGCGGCATGACTGACTCGGTAACCAGGGACGCGCGGGAGCCCCTCTGACTACCGTCTGAGAGTGGAATCCGGACTGTCCCGACCGATGAGTGACGTGTGAACCGGACAGTGAGGAACGGTAGCGCATGAAACCGTAGGGATCCCCGCCACGGGGATCGACTCAGGAACAAGTGTGTGAGTATGTGTCGAGAACAAACCCTTTTCTGCCGAGGAACCGCTCCATGGCCCGTGTGTCGTTGAAAACCGTTTCGTGTAGCGCCGTCTTCGCCTGCCTGCTGGCTGCTCCGGCGAATGCTGGCGTGTTGGATCTCCCCACACCGAGCGGGTTGTCGCCAGGTGATCACTTTCGTTTCATATTTGTCACTGGCTCCAATACGACCCCCACAAGCTCCGACGTCAACACGTACGACACGTTCGTACGAAACAGTGTGAGCTCCCTGTATGGAACCGTCACCTACGGCGGGAGCGCCATCACCAACTGGGCGGCCGTGGTGTCGACGCCCACGGTGAGTGCGAAGGACCACTTGGGGGGATATTCGTCGACAGTCTCGGTATGGCTGACAGGCACCGCAGGAGGCCCACAGGTCGCTTCGTCACTGACCACATCGACTGGAGGTCTGTGGTCAAATCTGCTGTTGGGTGGAAATACCGTGAGTCGAAAGCTCGATGGCTCATCGACCAGCTATACGAACGTCTGGACGGGCTCCGCAGCGGATGGAACGGCACTTCTCCCGATGGGGTCCTCTCCAAATGTCACAATCGGCCACACGTATGTGGGCGGTGCGTGGCTGTATACAAATCCACCGGGTAGTGCGGTCAACACGGCGTCGTATCCGCTCTTTGCCGTCTCGCCGGAGCTTGTCGTGCCGGGCGGTGCCGTTCCCGAAATCGATCCCGCGGCGACGGTCTCGGTGCTAACGCTGGTGACCAGCGCCCTCGGCCTGCTCGAGCGGCGGCGGTCTGGCCGCCAGTGACCCAAACCCGTGCTTTGCCTTTCGTCAATCGAAAACCTGCGATTGTCAACGGATGTGAACTCCCGGCATCTCATCCGTGATGGGCAGCAGGCGATTTGTCCACGGCCCGCCGGCCGCTGACGGCTGCCTGCGAGCTGTGAGACCGTGAAGTCACATCCCTGTCCAGCCAACGCGTCACGCCGATCGGAAGCGTCGTGGCCCATTGAGATCATGTCCGTACCTGAGGAATCTGTTGAAACCCTTTTATCCGATGGAGACTCTCCGATGAACGCTCTTCGCTTCACACGCTTTGCCGCCGCGCTTGTCGTCGCCCTGTCGGTGACGGCTGCCCATGCCCAGGCGATCGACTGGGTGACGGTGGGTGATCCGGGGAACGCAGCCGATACGTCCGGCTACGGTGCCGTGGCCGCTACGTTCCAGATCATGAAGTACGAGTTCACGAACCAGCAGTACACCAACTTCCTGAACTCCGTGGCTGCAACCGACAATTACTCGCTGTACGACGAAAACATGGCTAACCTACCCCGAGGCGGCATCCTTCGCTCCGGGTCGTCTGGGTCGTACACCTACTCGGTCAAGCCCAACATGGGTGACAAGCCGGTGAACTACATTACGTGGTTCGATGCGGCGCGGGTGGCGAACTGGTATCAGAACGGTGCCACGAGCTCGTCGAGCACGGAGACGGGCGCCTACACGTTGAGCAGTGGCACGACGATTGCCCCAGCAGTCAATGCGGGGGCCACGTTTTATATCCCGACGGAAGACCAGTGGTACAAGGCTGCCTACTACAAGGGCGGGGGCACCAGCGCGGGCTACTGGACGTACGCCACGCAGAGTAATACGGCCCCGACGGCCGTGACGTCGGGCTCGACCGGCATCGGTTCGGCCGGCAACACCGGCAACTTCGCCAACTACGCCAAAAGCGCCGACTGGAATGGCCAAGATGGCAACGTGACGACTGTTGGCACGAATGGCGGGGCGAGTGCCTACGGGGCCTTTGACATGAACGGCAACTTGTATGAATGGAACGACCTCACCGGGGCTGCTGGCCCGGGTCGTCAGGTGCGGGGCGGCGATTGGGATCGCGGCTCGTCCTTTCTGTCGTCCGCGAGCACCATCAATGCCAGCCCAGCGTTCGTGGGTGTCGGCTTCGGCTTTCGTCTCGCAGGTGTTGGCGGCGGCCCCTCCGGTGTGCCGGAGATCGATCCCGCCACGGGCTCGAGCGCCCTTTCGGTCGTTGCCGGAGTGCTGGCGATGGTCGAGCAGCGGCGGCGGCGTGCGAAGCTCGTGGCCTGAGCGAGTGGCTGGCAGGCTGTGGACAAACAGCCTGCGGCACGTCATGGATGACGGGCCGGGGGCGCAGCTCCGGTGAAATGCCCCGTTTTCGAGTGGCGCAAGGCCAGGGATGGACTGTGGCCACGGGCGGCTGGGGGTCGAGCACTGATTCACCACCGGGCCTGGCATCGCAAGATGCTCCGGCCCGGGGTCTTTTTCGGCCTGAAAGTCGTGGCCCGCCCTGGGGGGGCCACTGGCGGCGTGGAGCCATGGAGGCCATTGCCTGGGGAAGAGGTCGAGGAATTGGACGAATCGGGATATTTCTGGACGAAGCGGCGCGGGCGGGGTGAGGGCCTGATCGCGACCGTGAGGTCCGAGCGCCGTTTACCATGAGGTGCCAGACTGCTGCCTCGGGCGGCGGCCCCGGAGGGCAGCGGGATGGTCGTCCTCGGCCCGCGATCCCCGAGAGATCGAGCCGCGACCGGGAGACGACCGATTCCGAGAGCCGCAGAAGACGTCGCCATCCCCTCCCGTGTGCCCCCGCGGCACACTGTGGCCATGAGCCGTAGCGAAATCGCCCCGCTCTCCGGTCGCACGACCGTGCTGCCGTTGCCGGGCACGGATCCCGTCGCCCGCGACGGGGAACGGCGGCTTTCGTTCGTGCCGTCGCGCGGGATGGCGTCGTTCGTCGTCTTCAACACGGTGTACTGGCTGGCCATGGCCGTGACGCGCTATGAGTTTTTTGCCTACTTTCACGCCGATGGGGGAAATGAACTTTCCGGTGCGATTCTGGGGGGTAGCTACGGGTGGGTGACGGCATTGGGTGTCCACAGCATCCTTAGCCGGCCGGGCATGCGTGATCGTCCGCTGATGATCCGCTTTTGGGTCGGAGCGGCGATCTCGATCTTTGGGGCATTCGCGTGCTACGTGATCCTGCCATCGCTGCCCTCGCCGGTCCTTCCCCGTCTGGTCATCAGCCTGCTCTGGGGCATCATCTATTTTGGTATCGAGGCCAACGACAATCGTCGGCGAGCGGAGCGCGAAGCGGCTGAGAGCGTGACCCGCGCCGCGTTGGCCGAGGCGGCCGCACGCCAGAATGAGCTGCGGCACCTCGAAGCGCAGATGAATCCCCACTTTCTCTTCAACGCCCTGAACAGCATCGTCGCCGCGAGCCGCGATCCCGACGCCGTCGAGAAGGTGACGCAGGATCTCGCCGACTACCTGCGCTTCTCGCTTTTGCCCTCGCAGCCCCTCGAGCCGATTTCCCGCGAGCTCGACGCGCTCGAGAAGTACCTCGCCATCCAGCAGAACCGCTTCGGTGCGGATCTCGTCTGCCGGATCGGCTGCGAGCCGGAGGCGCGGAGCGTGATGGTGCCGCCGATGATGCTCCAGCCGCTCCTGGAAAACGCCTTTCACTACGGGGCCCAGACGAGCCCGATGCCGCTGCATGTCAGCGTCGAGGCGAGCATCCGTGATGGCAGGCTCACGGTGGTCGTCGCCAACAGCGGCGCCTGGGTGCCCCCCGATCCGGCCCGCTCGATCGGCTCCGGGATCCGGACACTGCGGACGCGGCTCGACCTCCTCCTCGGGCCGACGGCGACGGTGGAGGTGGTCCGCGAGGAGGGGTTGGTGAAAGTCGTCATCCGGCTGCCGGCGACCGGCCGGAGTGTCGACCCACGATCCCAGATGGCCCCCGGAACCTGACACGGAAGCCCACCGATGCCCACGGCCCTGCTCGTCGACGATGAACCCACCGCGAGCGCCCGGCTCCGGGATCTTCTTGCCGCGCACCGGGAGATCGAGGTCCTCGGGGCGGTGCGGAGCGTGGAGCAGGCCGTGGCGTTCATCGCCGAGAGGGTTCCCGACATCGTGTTCCTCGATGTCGAGATGCCGGGGAACTCGGGGCTTTCCCTCCTCGAAAGGTTGCCTGCCACGACGGAGGTCTGCTTCGTCACCGCCTACTCGCAGTATGCCGTGTCGGCCTTCGACTTCGGCGCCGTCGACTACCTCGTCAAGCCGGTCGATCCGGACCGTCTCGAGGTTGCCGTGACGCGCATCCTGACGACGCTCGGTCGCGAGACGCCCCCCGGCGCCGGCTCCGAACGCCGGGCCGCGGCGGGTGCCGCCACGTTCGTCATCCCGTGCCACCAGGGGGGAGCCAAGGCGGTCATCCACTCTGGCGAGATCCTCTGGATCGAGGGGGTGGGCAACTATTCGCGGGTCTGCCTCGTCGGTGATCGCAGGCCGCTGCTCGTCCGCCGGAGCCTCGCCCAATGGGAGAAAGGTCTCCCCGAGAAGGATTTCGCGCGGCTGGGGCGGTCGCACCTGATCCGCCTCGAGCGCCTCGCCTTGGTCACCTGGCAGTCACGCAACGAAACCGTGCTGTCGTTCCACGGCAGCGCCGAGACGCTCGCGATCGGCCGGGCCGCCGCGGCACGCCTCCGCGAGGCCACCGACGGCAAGCCGACGGCGTAATCGGAATCACCGGGGTCGGTCCGGGCCCGACACGCGCGGCCCCGATCGTGGGCCTCCCCCTCACCCCACCAGCACGGTCGGCCGCCGGGCCGGGTCGGGGACCGCCTTCTCGAGGAGGTCGAAGACGACGTTGGGGATGTCCCCCTGGCCGAAGAGGAGGAAGTCGAGGGCGAGCTTGAGGCTGCTCCCCTGGCTCCAGCCGAAGACGATGTCCAGCGGCGTGCCCCCTTTGCTCATCTCGATGGCGATCTGGACGATCGTGTGCGACACGCTGGCGACGTCCCGGGCGACGATCACGAACCGCTCCCCCTCCTGCTTGGCGGAGATGATCGGGGCGTTGTGGAACTCGCTCGGGTCGCCGTAGTGGACCTCGAGGAACACCAGCGGCACGTCGGCGGGAATCCGGTGGCGACGGCGGATCTCCGCCTCCTTCTCGTCGAGCGAGCGGTGGCCGGGGCGGTGCGGCACGAGCACGCGAAACGCCCCCTCGGCGCAGATGTCGGTCCACAGCATCCGGTCGGCGTCGTCGGCGAAGCGGAACTCCTTGAGCCGCAGTTCCTGGCTCCGCCAGATCCGCGACAGGATCGACAGCGCGAGGACGGAGCCGATGAAGATCGAGGCGATGATGATCCCGTCGGGGCGCTCGTAGATGTTGGCGATCGTCGTGTAGATGAACACCAGCGCGATCGCGGTGAAGGCGGCGATCGAGCGGCGCCGCGACCGCCTGCCGGCGTCGTCGGCCGGCTCGCGGTGGATCTCGTGGGCCAGCGACGCCAGGCAGGCGCTGGTCATGAGCACCAGCACGCCGGTCGCGTACGCCCCCCCCTGCGCCGAGACGTCGGCGCGGAAGGCGAGCGTCACGAGGAGGTTGATGATCGTGAAGGCGATCACCAGCGGCCGGTAGGCGGCGGCCCATTCCGGCGCCATGCCGTAGCGCGGCAGGTAGCGCGGCACCATGTTGAGCAGCCCGGCCATTGCCGACGCGCCGGCGAACCAGAGGATGAGGATCGTGGAGATGTCGTAGGCGGTGCCGAACACCCGGCCGAACAGCGGGCAGATGGCATGCGGGCTCTCGCCGTGGGCGAGGTAGGCGAGGGCCCGGTCCATCGCCTTGCCCTTCACCGGCTCGAGGCGCAGCTCGTCGGCGGGGATCAGCGTGTCGGTGCCGGTGACCAGCGACGACCCGAGGAGGAAGCACGACATGATCAGGGCCGCGGAGAGCAGCAGCCGCCGCGTGTTGGCCACCCGGGCGGCGCTGTCGGCGGGGTCGGCGTCGGTGCCCTTGACCATGTGGATCTGCAGCACTCCCGTCTCGAACCCGCTCATCCCCAGGGCGAGCTTGGGGAACACGAGGAACGCGATCCCCAGGGCGACCCACGGCCCGCCGCCCGACAGGGGCGCGTGCTCGATGTGGAAGTTGCCGGCGGCGAGGTCGCCGAGCCAGTGCTGCACCAGTTCCGGATGCGTGACGAGGTGGAACAGTCCCGCCCCGACGATGATCCCGGTCAGCGACAGGTAGGCGGCCACGAGCACGACCGCCAACCCGACCACCTCGCTGAAGCCACGGAGGAACATCGCCCCGAGGGCGACGAGCAACGCCACCGTGATCGCCAGCTGGTTCTGCAGGGCCGGCGGCGCCGCCCCGGCGAAGGCGGCGTTGCTGATGACGTGCGCCGCGGCGTCGGCAGCCGACAGCGTCTGGGTGATGACGAAGTCGGTGGCGGCGAAGCCGACGAGGACGAGGACGGCGAGCTTCGCACCCCAGCCGGAGAACATCCGCTCGATCATGCCGACGCTGCCGACCCCGTCGGGGGCCTCGCCGGCGACGTGCCGGTAGACCGGCAGGGCGCCCAACAGCGTCACCAGCACGAGGATCAGCGTGGCGATCGGGGCGAGCGTGCCGGCCCCCTCGAAAGCGATCGAGGGCTGGTAGCCGAGGGTGCTGAAGTAGTCGACGCCGCACAGGCACATGATCAGCCACCAGGCGTAATGGTGGTGATCACGGGCGGAATGGCTCACGGAACTCCCCCGGAGAGACGGTTGACAGGGGCATCATCCTGCCGCGGGAAACGGGCGGCGTGCAACACGCGCGCCCACGGCCCTGAAAGATGCCCTGTTCCGGGCGGCGGCGCCGTCGTCACTGCCACTCCGGCAGGTCGATCTTCCGTTCCTTGGCGCGGTCGCGGACCGCCGCGGAATACTTCTCCGCCAGGGCCCTTCGGGCAGCGGCCGATTCGTCTTCCTCCGCCTTCTGGTCCGGTTTGTCGCGGCCGCGCCGGCGGCTGTCACCCCGGCGGATCCGGCCGGCGTAGGGTCCCGATGCCTGCGGGTTGAGGCCGAACCGCAGCTGGCGGAAGGCGAGCGTGCGGTCGATCGTTTCGTCGAGGAGCGCGGGGCGGCTGTCCTCTGGGGCGTCGAAGTAGGCGGCGAGCCCCTTGTCGTAGGCGCTTCGCCAATCGCTGTCGAGCGCCTCGCGGGCCTGCTTGAGCTCGTCGCGGCTCATCTGGTCGACGTTGCGGATGATCGAGTCGACGGCGCGCTTCATCTCCCGGCCGCGGACCTCGCCGGCGAGGACGCGCCGCTGGAGATCGCGGGTGTCGTCCACCAGCCCGCTGTCGCGCGTCGCCCACCACCAGCCGGCCGCCGCCAGCGCCGCAAGCCCTGGGAGGAGGAGCAGGAGCCAGCCGGCCCGCTTCCGCCGCGGGGCGGCACCGGGCGCGGACGCGGCCGCGGCCCGGCTGGGCTTCATGCCGGCGGCTTCCCGGGCGGCCGCGAGCCGCTCGCGTGCCGACGGAGGGGGCGCGGAATGGCCGGCGGCGCTCTCGGCGGAATCGTTCATGGCGTGGTGGGGCGCGGGCGGACTGGCAGCCGATCGTCAGGTGCCGGCGTCGGGGCCGTCGGCCGGCGCGGTCGGATCATTGCCGTCGCCGATCGTGCTGTACCAACGGAGCACGTCGAGGTCGGTCTCGTTGGCGATCGCGTCGACGTGGCCGTCGAGGAACACGAAGTTGGTGACGCCGGGGTGGAGGCTGCCGAACTTGCGCGCGTTGGTGTCGCGCGACGAGGAGGCGAGTCCGCGGGCGGTGTCACGGAACTGCGTGTTGGGATTGTCGGCGGCGAAGATCGCCAGGTCGCCCTGCCAGTACTGGACCATGTCGGAGCGCCACGACGGGTCGCTCGGCGGGATGTGCTTGTCGCCGATCGCGAACGTCTGGCTGAGGCCGTCGGTGACCTGTGCCGCGGTCACCTTGGAGAAGGTGTGGATCGGACCGGCCTGCCGGGCGTCGATGCCGCCGGAGGAATTGGGGGAGTAGTTGAAGTAGGTGCCGGCGTTGGCGGCGTAGTCGCTGCCGGCGGCGCAACCGGTCACCAGCGGCGGCGAGTTGTCGTTGTCGAAGTTGCGGTCGGCGAGCGGAGGCCGCCGGCTCGGGCAGTAGAACGTGCCGACGGCGGTCCGCATCGCGGCGGCGTTCTCCGGCGCGTCGCAGCGGAACTGCGACCGGTAGGCGTTGGCGACGTTCGACTCCTCCATGTAGGGCAGGATGCGGAACGCCCACGACACGCCCATGTTGTCGCGCGTGTTGCGCCCCGAGGGGAACGACTTCCGCGCGTCGTGGTGGAGCGTGACGGCCAGCCCGATCTGCTTGAGGTTGTTGGTGCACGACATCCGCCGGGCCGCCTCGCGCGCCGCCTGCACCGCCGGGAGCAGAAGACCGACGAGCGTGCCGATGATCGCGATCACCACGAGCAATTCGACGAGTGTGAAGCCACCGCGACGCGACTCCCTCGCGAGGGTGGATTGGGCGGCGGGCCGTGACGAAGCGATCAGCAGGCGACGGATGACCATGACAGCGGTCTCCAAGGGGGGAGCCAGAGGCCGGTGCCCGGCGGCACCTGTCTGGAACGGCTGACCAAACCGACGGTTCCGCGGAAAAGGTGCGGAAACCGCCCGGTCATCGCAGCGTCCCGGAACTCCTCGGCGGGCGGCGGATGCTTTTGGGGTGGGACCGGATGGCCTTGGGGGGCCACCCGGGAGTGATCATGAAGGACTTGGATCTTCCCCCCGCCCCCGCAGGCAGTCAAGGCGGCGGCAGGGGGGCAGGTGGCCCCGATCCCCCCAGGGCGCCCAAAGCCCCATCAGGCCAGGAGTTGTGGGGGAAATGGGAAAGAAACGCGAGGTGTGCGGTCGATCAGTCGCGCCGGCCGCTGACCAGCGTCCCCACCCGCTCACCGGCGACAGCCCGCTCGATGTTGCCCTCGCGGCGGTAATTGAAGACGAGGATCGGCATCGCGTGCTCCATGCACTGCGAGATCGCCGTCGAGTCCATCACCCGGAGGTTCTGCTCGCGGACCTGCTGGTATGTGAGGTCGCGGTACAGAAGCGCGTGCGGGTTCTTCTCCGGGTCGTCGGAGTACACGCCGTCGACCCGGGTCGCCTTGAGGAGGATGTCGGCCTCGAGCTCCAGCGCCCGCTGCGCGGCGGCGGTGTCGGTGGTCACGAACGGGCTCCCCGTGCCGGCGGCGAGGATCACGATCCGCCCCTTCTCCAGGTGCCGCCGCGCCCGGCGACGGATGTAGGGCTCGGCGACACCGTCCATCCGGATCGCGGTCATGAGGCGTGTCTGTGCGCCGAGGCTCTCCAGCGCGTCCTGCAGTGCCAGGCCGTTGATCACGGTGGCGAGCATCCCCATGTAGTGGGCCGTCGCCTCCTGGATCGCGGTCTGCCCGCCGGAGAAGCTCGCGCCGCGGAGGATGTTGCCGCCGCCGATCACCACCGCCAGCTGCACGCCGCGGTTCGCCGCCCGGAACGTCTGCGTCGCCACCTGGAGGACCTCCTCCATGGCGATCCCGCGCTCGCCGGGGCGGACGAAGCTCTCACCCGACAGCTTGAGGAGGACGCGACGGTGCGCGGGGGGCACGGCGGACCCAGCCATGGCGTCAGCCTCCGAGGCGCCAGTTCTCGATCCGCTTCACCTCGAGGCCGGCCCCCTTCACGAGCTGGCCGACCGACTGCTTGTCGTCCTTCACGAACGGCTGCTCGAGGAGCACGCACTGGCTGTAGAAGTTGCGCAGCCGCCCCTCGATCATCTTGGCGATGATGTTCTCGGGCTTCCCTTCGGCCCGGGCCGCCGCCGAGAGGACCTCGCGCTCCTTGGCGACGACCTCCGGGTCGAGCTCCTCTTTGGTGATGCTCTTCGGGCCCATCGCCACGACGTGCATCGACACGTCCTTGGCGACGGTCGCGGCGCCGGGGTCGGTCGTCTTGCCGGACACGACGACCAGCGCCGCCTTGGAGCCGTCGTGGTGGGCGTAGCCGCCGCACGGCGCGTCGATCCGGCAGATCCGCGACAGGTCGAAGACTTCGCGCATCCGGTTGAAGAGATCGTCCTTGAGCTCACCGAGCGTGCGATCAGGATGCGCGTGGCTCTTCTGCGCGAGCAGCTCGGCCGGCGTCTTCGCGCCCGGTCCCAGCGCCAGCGTCGTCGCCATGTCCTCGGCGAGGGCCTTGAAGTCGGGGCTGCCCGCCACCGGAGCGCTCTCGCACTTCAGCTCGATCATCGCCCCGACGCCGCGCGCCGGGTCGGCATGGACGGCCAGCCGGCCGGTCGAGGTCTCGCGGTCGGCACGGAGGGCCTGGGTCTTCTGCCCCTGCTTCCGCAGCCACTCCACCGCCCGCGCCTCGTCGCCGCCGCATTCCTGGAGCGCCTTCTTGCACTCCATCATCGGCAGCCCCGTCTTGTCGCGCAGGGCCATGACCGCCGCCGCAGTGATCTCCGCCATGTGAGGCTCCTCCGGTCGTGGGTGTAACGTGTGGCAGGTGTGACGAATGGATGGTTTGGACGTGCCGGTGGGCCGCGCCCGGCGGGACAGCCGGCCCGGGCATGATCGCCGGTCCGGTCACGCGGCTGGCGGAATCGCGTGCCAACCGGCAAGGAACCCGCTTCCCCGCCCGCCACCACGGCGACCGGCAAAGCGGGACCGCCCGCGGCCCCGGGCGGCTCCCTCAGGAGGGCTTCGCCGGCCGGGGGACGGCCCGCTTCGAAACGTTGCCCCGGGCACGCGGCGGCGTCTTCGCGGCGCCATCGGAGAGATCGGCTCCCTCGGCTGCCGCCTGGGCCGTCGTCCCCGCCGCCGACTTCCCTTCGAGGATCGCGTCGGCGAGCCTCGCCGCCACCAGCTCGATCGAGCGGATCGAGTCGTCGTTGCCGGGGATCGGGAGATCGACGAGATCCGGATCGCAGTCGGTATCGATCAGCGCCACCGTCGTGATGCCCATCTTGCGGGCCTCGTTGACGGCGTTCTTCTCCTTCTTGGGGTCGAACACCACGAGGCATTCCGGGAGCCGGGCGAGCGTGCGGATGCCGCCGAGATTGCGCTCCATCTTGCGGAACTCGCGCCGCAGCGACGACTGCATCTTCTTGGAGTAGGCGCCGAACTCCTCCGACGGCATCAGCTTCTCCAGCTCCTCGAGCCGCGCCAGCCGGTTGCGGATCGTGCGGAAGTTGGTCAGCGTACCGCCGAGCCAACGGTCGGAGACGTAGGGCATGCCGCACCGGGCGGCCTCGCGGGCGACCGCCTCGGCCCCCTGCCGCTTGGTACCCACGAAGAGCACGAGGCTGCCGGTTCCGGAGACCTGCTTGAGGTACTTGCGGGCCCGGAGCAGGCCGCGCACGGTCTCGCGGACGTCGATGATGTGGATCAGGTTTTTGCGGCCGTGGATGTAGGGCTTCATCTTCGGGTTCCACCGGCTCGCGCGATGGCCGAAGTGGACTCCCGCTTCGATCAATTCCTGTGCCAGGACGACGTTCGACACGTGGGGACTTTCGATTGCTGGGGAGCTGAAGGGTGGAGGATGCCCGAAAAGTCCCTCAGGTTAGTTCTGCGGCCCATGGGGTGTCAACGGAATCAGGGGTTTCGCGGGGGAAAACAGGGTGACCGGCCCATGCTGGGGGGTCAGTGGCTTGAAACCCCCGCCGCGGACGAAATACACTCCGGGATTCCCGCCCGCTCGACAGACAGCCCCGATGCGCCACGTCCTCTCGGCCACCGTCCAGAACGTTCCCGGTGTTCTCGCGCACATCTCCGGGATGCTCGCGTCGCGGGGCTACAACATCGACAGCCTCGCGGTCGGCGAGACCGAGGACCCCGGCTTCTCCCGGATGACGTTCGTCCTCCGCGGCGACGACCGGGTGCTCGACCAGGTCCGCCGCCAGCTCGAGAAGATCGTCACGGTCGTCCGCGTCGACGACATCAGCGCCCGGAATTACGTCGAGCGCGATCTGATGCTGATCAAGGTCGCCGCGACGGCCGGGTCGCGCCGCACCGAGGTCAAGGAGCTGGCCGAGGTGTTCCGCGGCAAGATCGTCGACGTCGCCCCCGACAGCGTGATCGTCGAGATCTCGGGGACCGAGGCCAAGATCGAGGGGTTCATCGACCTGATGCGTCCCCTGGGGATCCTCGAGATGGTCCGTTCGGGGAGGATCGCCCTCGTCCGCGGCAGCCCGCCGACCCGCGAATGGACCCATGCCAGCGACGGCGCCCGGCCGGCCGATGCCGCGGCGGGAGCCGAGTCGCTCGCCTGAGCCCCGTCGCCCGTGCCGTTGCCTTCCCGTCCGCCCGTCGCCCGGCGGCGGCGGACCCACCACCGCCCCCGACCGATCCCCACTGTGACCTGCCACGAGAGGTGAGCCTTGGCCGCCACGATGTACTACGACTCCGACGCCGATCTCGGTGTCCTCGCCGGGAAGACGATCGCGATCATCGGCTACGGCTCGCAGGGGCACGCCCAGGCGCAGAACCTCCGCGACAGCGGCCTCGACGTCGTCGTCGCCCAGCGGCCCGGCGGCCCGAACCACGCCCTCGCGGTGAGCCACGGCTTCCAGCCGCTCTCGGTCGAGGAGGCGGTCAAGCGCGCCGACGTCGTCAACATCCTCCTGCCCGACGAGCTCCAGGCCGACGTCTACCGCACGAGCATCCGTCCGCACCTCAAGCCGGGTGCCGTGCTGATGGCCAGCCACGGGTTCAATTTCCACTTCGGCCAGGTGGAGCCGCCGCCCGGGCACGACATCCTCCTCGTCGCCCCCAAGGGGCCCGGACACCTCGTGCGCAGCGAGTACGTCAAGGGGGGCGGGGTGCCGTGCCTGATCGCGCTCGGGCCGGGAGCGTCGCCCGAGACCAAGAAGATCGGCCTCGCCTACGCCAAGGGAATCGGCGGCACGCGCGGCGGCGTCATCGAGACGACGATCGCCGAGGAGACGGAGACCGACCTGTTCGGCGAGCAGGCGGTGCTCTGCGGCGGCGTTTCCGAGCTGATCAAGGCGGGGTACGACACGCTCGTCGAGGCGGGCTACCAGCCGGAAATGGCCTACTTCGAGTGCCTTCACGAGATGAAGCTGATCGTCGACCTGTTCTACCAGGGGGGGCTGGAGTACATGCGCTACAGCGTCTCCAACACCGCCGAGTACGGCGACTACACGCGCGGCAAGCGGATCATCACCGAGGAGACCCGCCGGGAGATGAAGAAAATCCTCGAGGAGATCCGCTCGGGGCAGTTCGCCCGCGACTGGATCCTCGAGAACCGCGGCGGGGCGGCGATGTTCAAGGCCACCCGCCGGCGCGAGCGGGAGCACCCGATCGGCGAGACCGGCCGGCGGCTGCGGCGGATGATGAAGTGGATCGACTCGAAGGAAGTCTGAACCGCGGGCGCCGCGGC
>JAGWVR010000084.1 GCA_018970785.1 Planctomycetota bacterium | reverse complement strand
GTCGCGCGGAGAGTGTCGGGGCGGCCCTGCTCGTGTTCCTGCTCGTCGCGCACGCGGCCGCGGCGCCCGAGCCGTGGAGCGATCCTTCGCTGCCGCACGCCGAGGGGCTCCTCCTCTGGCTCGACGCCACGCGGATCGTCACGGCCGACGCCGATCCCGCCGCCGACGGCGCCGCGCCGCGCCTGCGGATCTGGCGCGACGGCTCCGGCCACCGCCGCGACGCGCTCCAGCCCGACACCGCCGCCCGCCCCCTGCTCGTCGGCGCGCCGTCCGGGGAGGGGCCCGCGCCGGCGGTGCGCTTCGACGGCACCGCCACGCACCTGCTCGCCGCCGGCCCGGCCGACGCCGTCTGCGAGTGGACGCTGCTGGCCGTGGTCCGCCCCCGCTCCAACCGCGGCGGCTTCCGTGCGCTCGCGGCCGGCCAGGCGCGCGGGGGCAACGACTACACGACCGGCTTCAACGTCGACCTCGGCCCGGCGGCGACGGCGCGCTTCGACTCGCTCAACGCCGAGGGGGCGGGATTCGTCGGGAGTGCCGATCTGTCCGACACGAGCGTGCCGTTCGGGACGGCGCACGTCGTCGCGCTCGCCAGCGCCCCGGGTCCGGGGGGCGTGACCGCGCGGGTCGACGGGGCCGTCGCCGGAAGGCGCGACAAGGGCGATGACCGGGCACGGATCGAGCGGATCGTGATCGGCGCCCGGTCGTACGACAACTCCGGCAAGCCTCCGGAGATCACCGGCTTCCTCGACGGCGACGTCGCCGAGCTGCTGCTGTTCGCCACACGGCTCCCCGACGACGTCCTCGCCCGCCTCGAGGAGTGGCTCGCCGGCAAGCATGCCCGGCTGCTCGCCGAGCCCCCCGACTCGACCGCCGGCCAGCCGCTCCAGCGCGTCACGGTCGAGACGGCGCGACTCTTCCTCCCGGGCTTCACGATCGATCCCCTGCCCCTCGAACTCACCAACCTCAATTGCCTCGGCTACCGCCACGACGGCGTCCTCGTGGCCGGGGCCTACGACGGCCGTATCCTCCTCCTCTCCGACACCGACGGCGACGGCCTCGAGGACACGGCGCGCGAGTACTTCCGCAGCCCGACGATCCCGGCGGTGATGGGAATGGCGCTGACGCCGCGGGGCGACCCGCGCGGCGACGGCGTGTTCGTCGTCACCGTGGGGCGCGTCGTCTGGATCCCCGATGCCGACGGCAACGGCCGCGGCGACCGTGAGCAGGTCGTCGCCGCGGGCTGGCCCGCGCCGCGCGTCTCGGCCGGCGGCGTCTCCGACGCGATGGGCGCGGCCGTGGCGCCCGACGGCAGTCTCGTGTTCGGCCTCGGCACGGCCGACTTCACCGACGCCTATCTCCCCGGCGCCGACGGCCGCGGCACCTACGATCCGCGCGGCGAGCGCGGCACGATCCAGCGCCTCGCCGCCGACTTCGCCTCCCGGGAAACGGTGTGCACCGGGATCCGCTTTCCCTACGGGCTCGCCTTCGACGCGACGGGGCAGCTGTTCTGCACCGACCAGGAGGGGGCCACGTGGCTGGCCAACGGCAATCCCCACGACGAGCTCCACGCCATCGAACCGAGGCGCCACTACGGCTTTCCCCCGCGCCATCCGCGCCACCTGCCCGGCGTGATCGACGAGCCGAGTCTGTTCGACTTCCGTCCGCAGCACCAGAGCACCTGCGGCCTGCTGTTCGACGAGCCGGGGCCGTCCGGCCGCGTGTTCGGCCCCGGGTGGTGGCAGGGGAGTACGCTGGTCTGCGGCGAATCGCGCGGGCGCCTGTTCCGCGTCGAGTTGGCGGCCGTGCCGCGCCCCGGCGGGGGCAGCGACCGGATCGCGCGCGGCACGGTGCTCGGCTGCCTGGCGACGATGCCGGTCGCCGCCGCGCTGTCGCCGCGCGGCGATCTGGTCGTCGCCTGCCACGGCGGCGGCCCCGACTGGGGCTCGGGACCGGCCGGGGCGGGACGCGTGCTGCGCATCCGCCACGCGCGCCCCGATCTCCCCCAGCCGCGCTTCGCCTTCACCCCCGCGCCGGGCGAGGTGCGCGTCGTCTTCGACCGGCCGCTGCGTCCCGAGTGGCTCGCGCGCACGGCCGCCGACAGCCGGATCGACTTCGGCAGCGCCGTCTCCGCCGGCGACCGGTTCGAGCAGTTCCGCCCCGGCTACGCCGTCGTCGTGGCCCAGGATCTCGACCCGCGCCGCACGCTGCCGATCCATGGCGTCCAGGTTTCCCCCGAAGGCCACACCCTCGTCCTCGCCACCGCTCCCCACCGCACCGCGGTCGGTCACGCCCTCACGCTTGCCCTCGATCCGGCGGCGTTCGGCGGCGACGGGATCGTCGATCTCGCCTACGCCCCCGACGGCAGCGCCGCGGAGTGGCGCGCCGCCGACGGGTCGGAACACTGGTCGGGCTGGCTCCCCTGCCTCGACACGGCGCTGGCACGGCAGCTCACGGCCGGCAGCCCCGACCACGACCGGCTCTGGCACCTCCTCGAGCGGGCCGGCACGCTCACGCTGGCGACTTCGCTCGACCTGTCGGGCATGCTCCGCCCCGAGGTCCAGCCCGGCGCCGCCCTCGACGCGGCCCTCCCGCGCGAGGTGGTGACGGTGTCGCTGTCGTCGCCGACGGCACTGTGGCGCGACGACGGCCACGCGCCGTCCCCGGCGCTCGCGCTCACCGGGCCGGCCGGGCCGCGCGAACTGGTCCTCCATGCCACCACCGGACCGGGGTTTGCCCTCACCTGCCGCTGGTCCACGGCCGAGGACTCGCGCCCACGCGTCCTCCCGCTCCACCGTCACCGGCTCCCCTGGGTCGCGCCCCCCGGCCGCGGCGACTCCCCTCCGGTCGCGGCCGACGACCTGGCCGGCGCGAGCTGGTCGCGGGGGCGGAGGCTGTTTTTCGGCGACGAAGCAGCGTGCAGCCGGTGCCACCGCCACGGCGGCCGCGGCGGCTGGATCGGTCCCGATCTCTCGAACCTCGTCCACCGCGATCCGCGCTCGGTGCGGCGCGACATCGCCGAGCCGAACGCCACGCTCCATCCCGAGCACCTCGCCCACACCCTCGCGCTCGCCGACGGCCGCGCGCTGACGGGCATCGTCCGCACCGACGGCGCTGGCCTCCGCGTTGGGCTCCTCGACGGGACCGAGATCCGCCTCCGCGCCGACGAGGTCGAGGAGATGCAGCCCTCGGCCGTGTCGGTGATGCCGACCGGCCTGGCGGAGAAGCTCGGGCCCGAGCGCCTCAGCGACCTGGTCCTGTTCCTCACGCGCCCCGCGCCGCGGATGCCGCTCGACGCCGCGCTCGCTCCGCCACCGCCGCGTTCGCGTGCCGAAGTCACGGCGCTGCTCGCCGGCGCCAGCCCGGCCGCGGCGCCGCCGCGCCGGATCGTCCTCGTCGCCGGGCCCAAGGACCACGGACCGGGCGAGCACGACTATCCCGCCTGGCAGGCGGCGTGGCGCGAGCTGCTCGGCGTCGCCGACGGGGTCACGGTCGACGTCGCCTCCCCCTGGCCGTCAGCCGAGCAGCTCGCCACCGCCGACGGGCTCGTGTTTTTCCAGCGCGGCGAGTGGACGCCGTCGCGTGCCGCGGGCCTCGACGCCTTCCTCGCCCGGGGCGGCGGCGCGGTGTTGATCCACTACGCCGTCGACGGCGGCGCCGACCCGGCGGGATTCGCCGGGCGGATCGGCTTGGCATGGGAGGGGGGCCGGTCGCGGTTTCGCCACGGGCCGCTCGACCTCGACTTCACGGCGGCCGGCGCCCATCCGATCGCGCGGAACCTCGACCGTGTGGCGCTGGTGGACGAGAGCTACTGGGACTTGGTCGGCGACCCGCAACGCGTGCGCGTCCTCGCGACCGCACGCGAGGAGGGCATGGCTCGCCCGCTGTTTTGGACGGCCGACCATGGTCGCGGACGGGTGTTCGTCTCGATCCCGGGGCACTACTCCTGGTCGTTCGACGACCCGGTGTTCCGCGCGATCCTGCTGCGCGGTTTGGCGTGGGCAACGGGCGACGGCGTCGATCGCTACGACGAGCTTGTCACGCTCGGCGCCCGGATCGCCGACTGACCGGGCGCGGCGCCGCGTGGATACGGCGGATACTCAAGCGCGCAGAGGCCATGGAGGCCTCCGTTCGCGTCAAACTACCTCGGCACCGGCAAGAGCTCGATCGGTTCCGGGCCGGCCGCCGGCGCCGGGGCGGCGCCAGATGCCGTGGGCTCCTCGCCCCCCACCAACACGCTCCGCGTGCCGTCGGCACCGATCTCGTCGCGGGCCTCTGCCGCGAACGCGGGAGCTGATGGTGTCGGAAATGCGAGCGACGGCTCCGCGGGAGGCTCGGGCGCCGCAGCGACCGGAGCCGGCACCGCCGGGCGGGCCCCCGCGACGCCAGGCAGCATCCGCGGGGCAGCCTGCGGCGGCACGCGGGCCAGCGGGGGAGCGTTGATGACGCCCGCTGCACCGGCGGGTGCCGGAGCCGGCGCGGCCACCGCGGAGGGCACTGTGGGCGGCGCGGGGACGAGGACGACGAGCGGCCCGCCGGGCAGCTGCGACGCGGCGATGATCCCCTCGAGCGGCACTCCCGCGCGGAGCATGCGCCTCACGGTGGCGGGGCGCGGTGGCGGGGGCACGGGCGCGACGGGAGCGATCGCCTCGACGCGAGCGCCCGCGCGCTCGGCGCGGGCCTCGGCGATCGCCTGGCGGGCGTAGGCCCGTTCGGCGATCCGCGTCGTCACGCGCTCGGAGCGCGGCGGCAGCGCCGACGCGGTCGGCGCTGCGAGCACGAGCAGCGCCGGTGCGATCAGGAGGGGAACGATCGAATTGGTCGTCTTCATCGCGGTTTCCTCAGTCATCTTTGGCCGGGTCAACGAGAATCATCACCCAACCTCCACGCGTTCCTATTGTTGGAGCACGGGAGAAAAACCTGCAACTTTTCGGCCGTGCTCCGACGCTCGTCAGTCGCCGCCTCGCGCGGCGTCTCCCGGATTCGCCGCAGGGCTTCGTCGAGGTGGGGCGCGGCGGTCGTCCGCAGATCCCCGCCCGGGAATTATTTTCCGCGGCGTCGGTGTAGCATACGCCTCCGACGAACGGGGGGCGGGTCCCCTGGGGGCACTGCACGACCTGCGGAGGTGACCGATGGCAGCCGTCTCGAGCCAGCAGTACGAGGTCCGTGAACTCGGCGTCGGCGGCATCCTCGACCAAGCGATCCGGATCGTCCGCGATCACTTCGGCCCGCTGTTCAGAATCTTCCTGCCGCTGCTGGCGTTCAACCTGGTCTTGGGCCTGGTCAATGTTTTCGTCACGCCAGTCACCAGCCCCGATGCGAGCCCCGAGGAACGCGCCGCGGCGGTCGCCGCAGCCCTGCCCACGACCCTTGCCTTCACCGGCGCGCAAGTGATCGGTGCCTTGATCATCGGCTCGTGGATCAACGCCGCGCTGATGCACTTCGTCGCGCAGAAGTACCTCGGCCACGCGATCACCCCCGGCGCGGCGCTGGCGCGCGGCTGGCGGCGCTTCGGCGCGGTGGTGTGGACGACGCTCCTCGTCGGTGCCACGATCGGCATCGGCTTCCTGTTGCTGATCATCCCCGGGATCTACTTCAGTTTCTGGTACCTGCTTTCCCAGCAGGTGACCGTCGTCGAGAACATCTCCGGATGGCAGGCGATGAAGCGGAGCCGGGCGCTGATGAAAGGTTCGATGAACACGGCGTTTCTCGTCCTCCTCGTGCTCGGGATCCTCGGGTTCGTGGTCGGTGGCGGAGCGGGTCTGCTGAGAAACCCGTACCTGATCACCGGCACGACCGTGGTCCTGCAGTCGATCCTCACGCTGGTTTCGCTGACGGCCCTCGTGGTCCTCTACTTCTCCTGCCGCTGCAAGGAGGAGAATTTCGACCTCGAGCACGTGGCCGCATCCCTCGGTGCCGAGGGCCCCGCCGTCCGCTTCGGGGACGACAGGGCGTCGATCCCCGTTGAGATACCATTCACCCGCGACAGCGGCGCCCGATGATCCCAGCGTGGGGAGCGTGCGCGACGCTCGGGGGAAACGAACGTGCCAGTCGTGCCCAGCCCCGGTCCGCCCGCCGACGCCGACACGATCCGCCGCGCCGCGGCGGAGGTCCTCGCCGGCCCGGGCTTCCGGCTCGACCGCGGAGGGGGCGACCCGGAGCGATCGCTGCTCATGGAGCTTTTGCTCCGCGTGCTGGCCGCGATCGTCGATGCCTTCCGGTTCCTCCAGGGACTGCCGATCGTCCTCCGTCTGGCGGTGGCGACGGTCCTCGTCGCGATCCTGGCATTCATCGTGTGGCAGATCGTGGTCTCGATCCTGGCGCTGTTCGGCAGCCGGCGCGCACCTCTGCCCACGGGCCGGGCACGGGCCGAACCAGGGCGGCCCGAGGACCTCGAGGCAGCGGCTGACGACGCCGCCCGGGCCGGCGACCTCGTGACGGCCGTTCGCAGGCTGTTCCTCGCGGCGCTGCGGCGCATCGAGATCGCCTCCAAGCCCCTGCCGCGCGGGCTCACCGACCGCGAGGTGCTCGCACGCACCGCCCGGAGCCCGCTCCACGCCCCGCTCTCGGGATTCGTCGACACGCTCGAGCGGGCCTGGTACGGCGACCGCCCGTGCACGCCGACCGACCTCGAATCCTGCCGCGAGCACCACCGGAGGATCGTCGACCTGCTCGCTTCCGGAGCGGGGGTCGGGTTCGCCGACGGTCGCGGGCGCCCGGGCAGCGTGACACCGCTCTCTGCCGAAAACCGTACGGAGGCGACGGCCGATGCCCTCCCCCCGTAACGCGATCATCGCGGCACTGGCGCTGTTCGCGATCGCGCTGGCGACAGCGATCCTGTCGACGCTGGCGCCCCCCGATTCCGGTGGCGTCGGCCGCGACTCCTTTGGCGTCGAGGCGCTCGGCCAGCGTGGGATCTTCGACACGCTGGCGGCGCTCGGCATCCCGGTGGACCGGCGCACCGCCCCGCCGCTGCCCGACCTGCCTCCGGCGACGCTCGTCCTGCTCGCCCCGTCACCGTCGATCGTCGGATTCAATTCGCGGTACCTCGCCGGCCTCATGCCCTGGGTCGAGGCAGGGGGTCGGATCGTCGTCGCCCCCGCCCCTCCGACCGCGCCGGAGCCCGGGGACGAGGCGCGACGGGGCCGCGACCAGGTCAAACCAGTGGACGTGGCGGCGGCCCTCGGCCTCGAAGGTCTCGTGGTGGTCGACGCCGGTCCGGCGGCAAGCCGCGATCGGCAGGGCCCGGACGAATCGCTCGCCGGCCGGGGACGGCGCGTGCTCGAGGGCATGCTCGGCGGCGGCGGGCGCCTCGAAGCCTGGCTCGACGACGTCGAATGCACCGGCGCCTGGACTGGCGCCGGGCCCGACATCCGCCGGATCGCCCTTCCCGTCGGCCGCCGGCTCGGGCTCGAGTACGGCGACCACCGAGCGGTGGCGACGCTCGTCATCCCCGACGGTTCCGCGGAGGAGCTGTCCGGCGAGGAGCCGGCCTCACCCGCGCCGCGCGTGATCGCCGCCGCCTTTCCCCGCGGGGCGGGCTCGATCGTCGTGGTCGCCGACCCGGCGCTGTTCGCGAACCGGTTCCTCGGCCAAGCCGACAACGCCGTCGCCGCGGTGCGCCTGCTGGCCCCCGGCTCCGAGCCGGTGGTGTTCGACGAGTTTCACCATGGCCTCGGCCCCCGCGGCCAGCCGTTGTGGTTGGTGACGCGCCCCGGGTTCGGCCCCGTCGCGGCGGCACTTCTGGCGACGGTGCTGCTGGTCGTGTGGCGGCAGGGGACGCGTCTTGGCCCGCCGATCGCCGACCGGCCCGTCGATCGACGCGGCATCGGCGAATACCTCGACGCGATGGGAAACCTGCTGTCGCAGGGCGGGGGCGACCCGCGCGCAATCGTCGCCGACGTCCGCACCGGGATTGCCCGCGAGCTCGCCCTCCGTGCGGGCCTGCCGTCGGAGGAGGCTGACCTGGACCGCCTCGAAACCGCCCTCACCCGCCGCGATCCTGTCCGCGCTCGTGCCGCGGTTGGCACGCTCCGCGACGTCGACCGCCTGCTCGCCGAGGATCGGTGGACGACGGCGCGGACCCTGGAAACCCTGAGGAGATTGTCGCAGTGTCTCTGACGCACTCCCTGCCCCGGATCCGCGCCGAACTGGCCAAGGTCGTCTACGGCCAGGACGAGGTGATCGACCTGGCGCTGGCGGCGCTGTTCAGCTGCGGCCATGTCCTTCTCGAGGGGCCTCCCGGCGTCGCCAAAACGCTGCTGGTGCGCTCGATCGCCGCGGCGCTCGACCTCGACCACCGCCGCATCCAGATGACCCCCGACCTCCTCCCCAGCGACGTCACCGGGTCGAGCATCTACCGCGACGACACGCGCGTGTTCGAGTTTCGCCGCGGGCCGATCTTCACCAACCTGCTCCTCGCCGACGAGATCAACCGCGCCTCGGCGCGCACCCAGGCGGCGCTCCTCGAGGCGATGCAGGAATTGCAGGTCACCTACGACGGCACGCGCCACCCGCTCCCCGAGCCGTTCCTCACCTTCGCGACCCAGAATCCGATCGAGCAGGAGGGCACCTATCCCCTTCCCCTCGCCCAGCTCGACCGTTTCATGTTCAAGGTCGTCGTCGGCTACCCCGCGCCCCAGGCCGAATTGCAGGTCCTCAAGGAGCACCATGCCTCGGCGGGACTCGCCGCCCCCGAGCGGGCCCGCATCGAGGCCGTGACCGGCGCCGCCGACATCCTCGCGGCCCGGCAGACGATCCGCGAGACGTTCGTCCGCGACGAGGTGCTCGCCTACGTCCAGCAGCTCGTCCAGGCGACGCGCGACCATGACGACCTCGAGGTCGGTGCCAGCCCGCGCGGCGGCCTGATGCTGCTCACCGGGGCCAAGAGCCTGGCCCGGTTCCGCGACCGCGACTACGTGATCCCCGACGACATCCAGGCGGCATTCGTCCCGGCGCTGCGCCACCGCGTGGTGCTCGCGCCCACGGTGGAGCTCGAGGGCACCTCGGTCGACGAGGTCCTCCGCGAAATCCTGGCCACCGTCGACATCCCGCGCTGAGGGCCCCCGTGAGCGCCGCCCATCCCCCGTCCCCCGCCGTGACGCTGCGTCCCGGCCGCCGGCTGGTCGCCGTTGCGGCGCTGGCGATCGTCGCCTCGGTGCCCGGGTTCTTCGTGCCGGGCTGGGGGTGGCTCGTCGCCGCCGCCGCCGTTGGCCTGGCGCTGCTGGCGATCCGCGACGGCCGGGCCGCGGCGCGGGCCGTGGCCGGCGTTCGTGCACGGCGCCGTCTTCCGGCCGTGGTCGGACGTGGCCTGGAGTTCACCAGCACCGTCGTCGTTTCCGGTGACGGTCCCCTGCCGCCTCTCGTGATCCGCGACGTCCACCCCGCCGACTGCCTGCCCGAGTGGCACGAAGCGGCGCTCGCCCCCACGGCGGGGTCCGGCGCCGAACGCGCGGTGGCCTGCCGGATTCCACGCCGTGGCCGCCATGCGTTCGGGCCGGTGTGGGTCCGCCTCGCCGGCCCGCTCGGATTGGTCGAGGCGCAGCGCGTCGTCGAGTGCCCGGGGACGATCGAGGTGCTCCCCGAAACATTCGCCTCGCGCGACGAGTTGATCAAGGAAACCGGTGCCGCCGTCCTCCTCCTCGACCGTACGCTCCGTTCGCGCGAGATGGGCGCGGGAACGGAGTTCGTCTCGCTCCTCCCGTTCCGCGACGGCGACGATCCGCGCCGGATCGACTGGCGGGCGACGGCCCGCCACGGGGCTCCGGTCGTGCGCCGCTTCCAGATCGAGAAGCACCGCGACGTGATCATCGCCCTCGACCGGGGCCGGTTGATGGGGGCGGCGACCGGCACCGGCACGAAGCTCGACGGCACGGTCGACTCGGCGCTCAACCTGGCGCGCGTCGTCCTCCAGGGTGGCGACCGCTGCGGCATGGTGTCGTTCGACGACCGGATCCGCGGCTACCTGCCCCCGGTCGCCGGTCCGCGGGCGCTGTCGCGCCTCGTCGAGACAGCGGCGCCGCTGGCATGCGACTACCGCGAGACCGACTTCCAGGCGCTGTTCACCGAGCTCCAGCGCCGCGTCACCAAGCGCTGCCTGGTCGTCGTCCTCACCGACGTCGGCGATCTCGAGGCGTCGCGGACGCAGGTGGCGGCACTCGCCCGGCTGGCGCGGCGTCATCTGCTGCTCCTGGCGGCCGTGCGCACCCCGCTGCTGCGCCGCGTGACCCGAACCCCCGCCGAGGATCTCGCCGCCGGGGCCCGGCAGGCGGTGGCGTTCGGCTTGCTCCGCGACCGTGGGCGGGCTTTGGCGGCGCTGGAGCGCGACGGGATCCACGTCCTCGACGTCGAGCCGGGGCAGTTGACCCTGCCGCTGATCAACCGATTCGTGGAGTTGCGCGGACGGAACCTCCTCTGAGGCGCCCCGTCTTCGCCGCCCCGGCCGCCGGTCAGTCGGTGATCCCGGCGCGACGCGCGGCGCCGGCCGACCGCTCGAGCAGCGCGCCACGGCCGAAAAAGACCGCCCAGAAGAGAGCGCTGGCCGCGGCGAACGCGAGGCGCTGGTTCGTCGTCAGATGGCTCTGGCGGAGGTAGCTCTCGAGCACCGCTGCCGCCACGAGCAGGAGGGCGATTCCGATGCAGGTCGCCGCCGCTTCGCGCCCTGCCCGGGCCAGTGCCGTCCAGCGTGAAACCCGACCGGGGTTCACGAAGGCCGCGCCGATCAGAAGGCCGACACCACCGCAGAGGATCACCGCGAGGATCTCCGTGATCCCGTGGGGCAGCAACCAGGCCCAGGTCTCGGCGCGGAGGCCGGGGCGGTCGTGGATCGCGACGAATGACCCGAGGTGCAGCCCGTTGAAGAGCATGAGGAACACCGGCGGAATCCCGGCCAGCGCCCCTCCGACCATCGCCAACAGGCCGACCTTGAGGTTGTGCTGGAAGAGCATCGAGGCGAAGCCGAACTTCTCCTCGGCGCCGTCGTCGCGCCCGTGGCGCAGCACGGCCGCGAGCTGCTCGTCGGTCGCGCCGGGCTGACGCGGGTCGCCGTCGGCCCACAGCGCGTGGGCCACGACCGGGTCGGACCGCGACGCCCCGAAACCGATCCCGAGGCCGGCGAGGAACAGCAGCGCCGAGAGCACGTGGAACCGCCAGTGGCGGGCGACGCAGCGCGCGAAACCGTCGGCGAGGAACGTGCCCGCCCCCGCCCACAGGGAGCGGCGCCGCGGCCGGTAGACGACGCTGTGCGCGGCGGCGACGAGGCCGTGAAGATAGGCGGTGAGCGCCGGGTCGTCGCCGCGGCTGTCGATCCGCGCCATGCACGCCGCCGTGCGGCGGTACAACGCGTCGAGACGGCGGCGGTCGGCCGACGAGAGCCGGGCCGGCGACCGGCGGGCGACGCGCACCAGTGCCTCGAGCTCGTCCCATTCGGTTTTGTGGCGGGCGACGAATGCCTGCATACTGCCGCTCCCGGGGGCGGGCGGGCCGTGCGGTGCCCGGTCGCGATCCGGCCGACTTCAAAACGGTTCGCGGTGCACGCCCGGCCCCACGGCAGATCATCGTCCCCCGGCCCCGTTCCCGCCGCAAGGCGGCCCGCCCAGCATGACCGATGCCGTCGCATTCGACACGCCGGAGAACATCCAGGTCCGCTACCAGCCTGCCGGACTGGGGACCCGGTTCATCGCCTGGGTCATCGACCAGACGCTCGCCGTCCTCGTCGAACTGGGGTTGCTCATCGTCGCCCTGGTGACGGTCTCCTCGCTGGCGGCGTTCCGCGAATTCCGCGAGGACGCGGACCGGTCGATCGCGTATGTCGTCGGCCTGATGTTCGTGATCTTCGGCTTGGGAAACCTCCTCTACTACACGTTGTTCGAGCTGCTGATGCGCGGCCAGACTCCCGGCAAGCGCTGGTGCGGCATCCAGGTCGTAAAAGCCGACGGCTTCGGTCTCGACGCCGGCGGGATCGTCGTCCGCAACATCTTCCGGCTGATCGATTCGATCCCGCTGACGTGGGTCGTGCCGCTGCTGTCCAAGCGCTCGCAACGTCTCGGCGACATGGTGGCCGGAACGGTGGTGGTCTCGGAGCAGCGTCCGAAATTCAGCAATCTCCGTGCGGTTCTGGCTCAACGCCCAGCCGGCGACGCGCGGTACCGCTTCTCGTCGGTCGCGCTGGCCCGCCTTCCCCGGCGCGATGTCGACGCCGTCGAGAAACTGCTCGAGCGCTGGGAGGCCGTCGCCCCGGAACAGCGCACGAGCCTCGCCCGTCGGCTCGCCGACGCGATCGCCGCCCGCCTCGCCGTCGAACCGCCCCCAGCCGACGGGGAACAGGCGTTCCTCCTCGACCTGCTGACGGTGGAGCTGCGCCGCCGCGAGCGCGGCCTCGGCTGATGGCGCCCCGCCCCGGGGAGCGTCACCGTCTTCCCAGAGCGCCGCGCCCGCCAGGGGCGACGCAGTCGCCCCTGCATCTGACCGGTTCTCCACAGCGCCTCGACAAACCGGGCAAGACGGCGTCACCCCGGGGTTTCAGGTGATCGGGGGGCGACCGTTCCACGGGCCGCTTGCCCGGCCAATGCACCTTGCCCCGCGGTCCGATCTACCTGTCCGTGGACATAGCCCTCTGAGGCCGGTGTCCACTGAGGCGACCACGGGAAACGCCGAGGGTTTCCTGGGTCGCCGTCGGCCGCATCCGGCGGCCGATCACTTTTTCCACGGCCTGGCATCCGGCGACGGCGCACGCCCCGCCAGCCATCATCGCCGGATGACGCGGCACGCGACCGGGAAACAGGAGCACGAGCATGCGCGGCAGACGCGTGGCATGGTTGAGCATGGTGGGCATCGCCCTCGTCACGGCGGCGACGGCGCCGGGCCAGGAGAGCGATTTCGTCGCCGGGCCAGGACAGGTGGGATCGTTCGAGCGCTTCGACCCGGTCCTCGTCGACGAGGTCTCGGAGGGCGTGATCCCCTCGGGGCAGGACTGGTTCCTGTTCGGCGAAGGGGAGCAGGGCCGCGTCTACGGCTGGCTCGACGGCGGCTTCGTCGGCAACTTCGGCAACCCGGCGAGCAAGTTCAACGGCCCCTACAACGCCGTTGACCGTGCCAACGAGCCGATGGCCAACCAGGTGTATCTGATCGGCGAGCGCCTGCTCCCCGAGGACGGCGTCGGCATCGGTGCCCGCACCGACGTCCTCTACGGCGAGGATTTCCCCCTGGCGATGTCACAGGGGTGGGAGGTCAATCCCGGCACGCGCGACTGGAACTCCGGCGAGTTCTACGGCCTGGCGATCCCGCAGCTGTACGGCGAGGTCGGAAGCCGCGATCTCAACATCAAGCTCGGCCACTTCTACTCGCTCGTCGGCTACGAAGGGGTGCCGGCCGTCGGCAACTTCTTCTACATGAAGTCCTACAGCTACCAGTTCGCCGGCCCGTTCACCCACTGGGGCGGACTCGTCAACTGGCGCGCCACCGACAACGTCGAGGTCAACGGCGGCCTCGTCAACGGCTGGAACGGGCTGGCGAGCCCCTACAGCAAGGCCAACTTCCTCGGCCGGCTGCGGGTCAAGAACGACTCCAACACGCGCGCCGCCCAATTCGCGATCATCACCGGCGACGAGGCCAACGACTTCTCGCCGTTCTTCCAGCCGCAGCCCCCGCTGATCTCGGCCAACCGCACGCGCTACAGCCTGATCCTCGAGGCCCGGCCGACGGACAACGTCGAGTACGTGTTCCACCAGTGGCTCGGCACCCAGGCCGAGGGCCTCGTCGGCGGCGGCACGGCGCTGTGGACCGGCATCGACCAGTATCTCTACTGGAAGGTGAGCGAGACGTGGCGCTGGGGCGTGCGTTTCGAATGGTTCCAGGACACCGACGGCACGCGCGTCGGCCTCAATCGGCCGAGCAACCCCAACCACGTCCCGCTGCCGGGCAACTACTACTCGCTGACGATCGGTCCCAACTGGGTGCCCACCGGCAACTTCCTCGCCCGGCCGGCGATCCGCTGGGACTTCTTCGGCGGTCCCGACGGCCAGCCGCGGCGCCCGTTCAACGACGGTGCCAGCGACGACCAGTTGATGCTCGGCTTCGACCTCATCCAGAAATACTGACTTTCGCGCCCGCGGGGCCATCCATGGCCCCCGCGGGCTTACGCAGGCGGAGGGACAGCCAAGGTGTCCCTCGCCTGCGGCGGTCGCACCTCCGGGCGACCGTGGCCGC